>JAUIAC010000363.1 GCA_030425545.1 bacterium
CCCGCCGGTCGACGTCGCGTCGACGCAGACCAGCGACGCCGAGGTTGGGCGCCGGCGAGGCGCGTCGCGTTGGCTCAAGCCGGTTGGCGTCGCGCTGTTGGCCGTGGGGCTGGCCGGCTGCTTCGGGCCGCGCAAGGACCATCGCCGCTACTTCACGCTGCCGCTGCCGAAGGCGACGCCCGCGCCCGCGGCGACCCCGCTCTGGCCCGGCCCCGTGCAGGTCACGGTGTTCGACATCGCGGCGGAGCACGATCACATCGGGCTGGCGCTGCGCCGCTCGCCTGTGGAGCTGGCCTACAGCGACAAGGCCTTGTGGGCTCGGCGACCCAACCGGCTCGTCTCCGATCGCTTCGCTGCGTGGCTCGCGCAGCGTGAGCTCTTCGCGGGCGTGGTGCGCGACCTGGGCGAGCTGACGCCCAAGTGGGTGCTGCGGGGGCGCGTGTCTGGGCTCGAGGTGCTCACCGCGGCGGACGGGGGCGGCCCCTGGCGGGTCCGCCTGGCCCTCAGCGTGACCCTGCGCAGCTTCGCCGACGGCAAGCGCGTCTGGCGGGGCCAGTGGGACCACACGCGCGACGCGGCGACGGCGACCCCCCAGGGCGCGGCCACCGCGCTCACCGCCGCGCTGCACGACATCCTGGCCGACGTCGACAAGGGGCTCCGCGCGTCCGGACCCGCGCGCTAGGCGGCAGCTTCGGACGGTCGCACACTACGCCAAAGGGTGGACTGCACGGCAAAACTCACCTTAACCGCGTGACGAGGCGCGATTGTCATGGCAGAGTCACCGCACCCTTCCCCCCTCGCCGGACCACGCCGTGCCCCACGCCGTCTTGTTTACGCAGTGTATGCAGCGCGACTTCGTGGGCCCTGTGAGCGCACACGTGCCGCTCCCCAACGCCCTGCATGTGGGCCGCGACGAGTCCGTGCGCATCATGGGCCGCGACCCGAGCGCAGGCCCGGTGGCGCAGCTGATGAACTGGGCGCGCGCGCAGGACGCAGACGCGCTGACCATCGTGCACATCCGCGACTGGCACGACCCGGACGACCCAGCTCAAGCCGGCCACATGGCGCTCTTTGGGCGCCATTGCATCGCCGGCACGCCGGGGGCTCGGCTGGTGTTGAACCTCGACGACGAGGCCGACCGCCGCGTCAACGAACGCTACGTCAACACGACCACGCTCAATGACTTTGAGGGGACCACGCTCAGCGCGGTGCTCGACGAGGTCCGGGCCGAGCACGGAGACGACCTGCGTGTCGGCGTCGTCGGCGTGTGGACCGAGGCCAAGGTCACCTTTCTGCTCTACGAGCTGGCGACGCGCTGCGGGTTGAGCCAGCTGGCGACCTGCTCAGCGCTGACCGCGAGCGCCTCGCGCACCCAACACTTCAACGCGCTCGACCAGCTGCGCAAGCTCCTCGGGGTCGACGTGCTGAACAGCGTTGGCGCCTTCGCGGGCTGGCTGCTCCCCGGCACTGAGCCGCTGCAGGCGTCGCGCCCCGAGGCCGGCTACGGGCCCAAGGTGCGCGTGGAGGACGCCGTCGAGCAGCCCCCGTTGAGCCCGGACGACCTGGACCTGACCCGCGTCCTGTACCGAGACGCCGCCACCGTGGCGCTGACGCCCATCGGGGGCGGCTTCTCCGGCGCGCAGGTCTACCGCGCCGCGGCCACCGACGCGCGCGGCCACGCCCTGGCGCCAACCGTGCTCAAGCTGGGGCGCCGCAACGTCATCGCCGAAGAGCGCGTCGCCTTCGAGCAGGTCGAGGCGGTCCTGGGCAACGACGCGCCGACGCTCCGCGGCTTCGCGGACATCGGTGAGCGCGCCGGGCTGAAGTTCGCCTACGCGGCCATGGGCGGCACCGGCGTCAAGACCTTCAAGGAGCTCTACGAAGAGGGCATGCAGCCCGCGCGCGTCCGTGTGGTGCTGCACCAGGTCTTCTCCGGCATCCTCGACCGGCTCACGGCAGCGGCCAACTACGAGCCGCTCGGGCTGCTCGACGAGTACGGCTTCTCGGCTCACTTTGCCCCGACCATCCAGGCGCGGGTCGAGGCGATCATGGGCGCGCCGGTGGGAGACCGGGTCGAGGTCGCGCCGGGGTTCGAGGTGCGCAACCCGGCGCACTTTTACCGCGACGTGCTGCCCACCTTGGAGCGGCCGGTGGGCGAGTTCCACTACCGCAGCTACGTCCACGGCGACCTCAACGCGGCCAACGTGCTGCTCGACGCGCGGGACAACGTCTGGATCATCGACTTCGCCCGCGCCTCGCGCAGCCATGTGTTGATGGACGTGGCCAAGTTCGAGAACGACCTGCAGTACATCCTCACGCCGATCAACAACGACGAGGAGCTGCGCGCCGCGCTCGCGCTGACGCGGGCGCTGACGCAGGTCGAAGACCTCGCCGCGCCCCTTCCGGCCGCCATCCGCGGCGTCGACCAGTCGGTGGTGCGGCGCTGCCTGGGCACCCTGCGCGCGCTGCGGAGCCACACGGCGCGGCTGTGCCGCGAGGAGCGCAACCCGGCCCACCTGGCCGTGGCGCTGCTACGCTACGCCGCGCACACCTTGAGCTTTGACGAGGCCAACATCTGGCAGAAGCGGTGGGCGCTCTACGCCGCGGGCTGTTGGGCCGAGCTCATCGAGCGCGACGCCGTGCGCAACCGGGCGCTGCGAGTCGACTGGGTCGACCACCCGAGCCTGGGCACCACCGACGGCAACGACGGGCTGCAGCTCGGCATCACCATCTGCCCGGGTCGTGCGGACCGGGGTCGCGACCTCGACGAAGACATCGCGTCGCTGGTGCGACAGGGGGTCGACAAGGTCGTGTGTCTGCTGCCCATGGCCGAGCTCGAGCACGCTGGTGTGGGCGACCTGGGGGAACGGGTGCGCGCCGCCGGGCTGACGTTCATGCAGGCGCCCATCTTGGATCAGCAGGCGGCGCCGGTGGCGCGCATCGCCGAGATCGTGAGCTTGATGGACGAGGCGCTGGGGGACGGCCACCGGGTCGCGGTGCACTGCATGGGCGGCCTCGGCCGCTCTGGCATGGTCGTGGCCGGGCTGCTGACGCGGCGCGGCCTCACGCATCAGGAGGCCATCGCCGTGGTGCGCAACGCGCGGGGGCCCCGTGCGGTCGAGACGCAGGTGCAGGAACACCTGGTCCGCGACCTCGCGCGCCACGACGCGCGCACCGCTGCGAGCTGAGACAGGTCACCCTCGCAGTGGCCACGTCAACGCCTCACCCCACAACGCGCTGATTTCACAGACGACCCTCTGACGTGCTGCGTCGCTTTGCACCAGACGGGCCATTGCTCCTATGGTGCGCGCGCCGGCGCGCAGGTCCGCGCGCTGGCACCCCGACCCGCCTGCCTGCTTGGCTGGAGCGCCCATGTCGCCTGCATCGTCGACCGCTGCACCTGTGAGTGCCTCGCCCTTGAAGCCCACGCAGCCTCCCACACCGGGGTCGCCGCCGGTCCACACCCTCTCGCTCGACGTCGACGCCTTCACCGCGGACATCGAAGCGCTGCGGGCCGAGCTCGACGCCGGTCGCGGTGACGACGACGCCCGCCACCTGCACCGCGTTCGGCTCGCGGGTCACGCGCTGTGGCTGCTGGGCTGGGCCTTCGCGTGGATCCCCAACCCCTTCAGCGTGCTCGCCATCGCGCTGGCGCGCTCCGTGCGTTGGACCTGTGTGGCGCACCACATCTTGCACAAGGGCTACGACAAGGTGGACGGCCTGCCCCAGCGCGAGACCAGCCGCGGCTTCGCCAAGGGCTGGCGGCGCTTCGTCGACTGGCCGGACTGGCTGGAGCCCGAGGCGTGGAAGCGCGAGCACAACCAGCTGCACCACTATCGCCTGGGTGAGGTCCACGATCCTGACGTGGTGGAGCTCAACGCGGCGTGGATCGCCCGGCTGCCGCGCCCGCTGCGCTACGTCGCGGTCGCGTTCATCGCCATGGGCTGGAAGTTTCTCTACTTCTCGCCGTCGAACACCGGCGCGCTGCAAGACGCGCGCGCCGGCCATCGTCTGCCGCCCAACAGCGACGTGCGCCTCGACGCCCGGCTCATCAGCCCCTTCCACGCCCGCGGCCGTGAGGTGTGGCGGGTCAGCTTCCTGCCCTACGCGCTCTGGGCCTTCGTGCTCATGCCGGCGCTCTTTCTGCCCCTGGGTGTCGACGCCGCGCTCACCGCCCTGGCGACGAGCCTGCTCGCCGAGCTGGTGACCAACCTGCACACCTTCGCCATCGTGGTGCCAAACCACGCTGGCGACGACGTCTACCGCTTCGAGGGCAAGACCAAGGGCCGGGCCGAGTTCTGGCTGCGGCAGATCACCGGCTCGGTGAACTTCCGCACCGGCGGCGACCTCAACGACCTGCTCCACGGCTGGCTGAACTATCAGATCGAGCACCACGTGTGGCCCGACATGACCATGCGGCAGTACCAGCTGGCGCAACCGAAGCTCGCCGCCCTCTGCGCCAAGCACGGGGTGCCCTACGTGCAGCAGTCGGTGTTTCAGCGCGTGGCGATGACGGTCCGCGTGATGGTCGGCGACGCGCCGAGCCCGGTCCTTCAGTTCCAGGACAGCGCCCGCAAGGCCGCCTAGCAGACTGCGGCGCGCGAGCAGCGCCGGAGGACGCGGCGTGAGCGCAGCGCCGGAGGACGCGGCGCGAGCGCAGCGCAGGAGGCCGACGCGCGACCCGTGCCCTGGCTACTGCAGCAGGTGGTTGACCGGCTTGAGCAGCGGCGGCAGGTCGGCGTCGCCCAGGCGCTTGCGGACATCGACCTCGATCATGCGAGACAGCGCGCTCAGGGGCAGGTCGTTGTCGTCGAGGCCGAAGGGATCCTCGATCTCGTCGCCGACCACGTCCAGGCCGAAGAAGGCGTAGGCCACCAGAGACACGACCACGGGGGTCAGCGCGCCCACCGTGGCCACGAGCCCAAAGGGCAGCCCCAGGCAGTAGATGCCGACGATCCGGTGGATCAGCACGGTGTACGAGAAGGGGATCGGCGTCGCCTTGATCCGCTCGCAGCCGCCCTGGATGTTGGTCAGCTCGGTCAACGAGCTCTGCAGCGTCGGCAGGTGCAGGTCGTGAACCCAGCCGCGCTCCCAGGCGCTCCGCAGGTCGTTCGCCATCCACTGGAGCAGAGCCACGGGGCGGTTGTGCTCCTGGTCGAGCGCCGCCAGGCGATCCGTCGGCAAGAGGTGGGCCAGCGAGGTGTGGTCGCGGTCGTCGCGCAGGTGCAGCCGCAGCAGATGGGCGTAGGCGGCCATGGCGCGGACCTGCCGCTCGCGCCAGGCCAGCACCTCGAGGTCCAGAGCCGCCGCGTCGCCCTCGTCGCCGGGACGGTCCTTCGGGCCAACGAGCGTGAGCGAGTCGCGGGTGAGCGTGCGCGCCGTGTTCACCAGCGCGCCCCAGAGCTTGCGCCCCTCCCAGAAGCGGTCGTAGCTGGTGTTGTTGCGAAAGCCCAAGAAGATCGAGAGCGCGAGCCCCACCAGCGTGAAGGGCACGGGCGTCAGGTTCACCAGCTCCATGCCGAGGGCGTCGTGCGCGACCGTGACCGCCACGGCCACGACGATGACTCCGACGAGGCGCCCCCACATGGCCTGCACCGTGGAGCCGCGGAGCGTGGCGATGGCCTGCCACCAGGAGAAGCGTGGGCGAACGATCATGCGGAGCACCTTGCGGCCAAGGGGTGGGGGAGCGGAGCCCCGAGGATGACGCGTGCCCGCGGGTCTGTGTACCCTGCCGCGGTCCGATTCTCGCTGTCCACCCGGGCCCGCCTCCATGTCTCCCATGCCGTCGACATCGCAGCCAACCCCGCGACTGCACGCGCGGCGTCTCCCCGCGGCGCACCCGCCCGCTCGAGCGCGACGCCCGGCCGACGTCTGGCTGACGGTGGCGCTCGCCGTGGCGCTGGCGGCGGGCTGCGGCGACGCCGACAGCGACGCACGT
>JAUIAC010000015.1 GCA_030425545.1 bacterium
GCTGCGCTTTTGGTGGTGACTGGCGCGGCGCTGGGTGGTTGCGAGAAGACGGCGGAGGACGCGCCGGCGGCGGGGAACCTCGACAGCGCGACGCCCTCGTTGGCGGCGCCGGACTCGCTGCCTGCTTTGTCGCCGATGCCGGTGGTGTGGTCGGTGTCGCGGCGGGCGCGCATGGTGCTCGCTGACGGGGAGAAGGCGCTGACGGCCGGGGACCTCCAGGGGGCGCGGGGCAAGCTGACCGAGGCGGTGCAGCTGGACCCGAGCTTGACCGAGGCGCGGCTGGCGCTGGCGCGGCTGTATGTGGCGGCTGGGCGGGGCGAGGTGGCAATGACGCTGCTGCAGTCCATGGCGGCGGATCTCGAGGGGTGTGGCGGCTGTGTCGAGGCGCTGCGGCGCGCGGTGGACGACGCGGCCTTCGCGGCGCTTTGGCGCGACGCGCGGGGGGCCAAGATCCGGGCGGGGCTGAAGGGCGTGGTGCTGCCCTGGGACGAGTGGGCGCTGCGCGTGAGCGCCACGCTGCGCTCGGGCAAGGGCAAGCTGCTGCCGAACTTCGTGCACCCCTTCGAGCCCTTTCAGCTCGTGCGCTCGTGCCCGTCTTGCTCGAACCCGGCTCGACACAAGCCGGTGAGTCGGGAGCTCTTTGGTCCCCACGTGGCGGTGAAGCTGGCGAGCCGCTTCAACACCGCCGACAAGCGGCTGCAAGGCACCGAGCTGGTGATCCCGGAGGGGCGGACGCGGCGGGGGCGGTGCGTGACCTGGGCGGTTCCGACGCCCGTGCCGGTGGGCAAGGCCGCGCTGAAGGAGCTCTGCTTCCGCCCGGTGACCCGCGACCGCGCGGCGCTCACCCGCATCGACGTGGTCTACGGGCGGACCCAGGCCGACGTCGACAAGACGCGCCCTTCGGCGAAGCCAGCGCCAAGCCAGGCGCCCTCCGTCGGGTCGCCGCCGTCGGGTGCCGCGGCCACCACGACGCGCTAGCCGACCTGTCTGACGAGGCCGCTACTCGCCCGGGTTCACCGCCCGAAACGTGGGGTGCGTGGTCAGCAGGCAGTTGTCGGGGGTCGACGCGGGGTCGCCGCGACCTTCGTAGACGTAGGTAGCGAACACGCCGTCGCAGTCCAGGTCGCTGAGCGCGGTGAGGGTGTAGCGGGCTTCGGCCATGGTGCCCGTGGCCTCGTAGCGATAGACGAAGGGCTGCGGCTCGGTGAGCTCGACCCCAATGGCGCGCCAGATGAGCCGGTTCCAGTCGGTCTTGCTCGGGTCGCAGCGGTTGTCGTCGGCCATGCGCACCCGCGGGTCGCAGCACGAGGGCGCCGGTGTGGACGCCACCTGGCCCTGCGGGAACTGGCAGGGCATGCGCTTGGCGCCCTCGCCCTGGCGCGGCTTGACGTAGTAGATGTGCGCGCCCCGCGCCATGCGCCCGAGGACCTCCATGGCGTAGGTGGCTTGGCGACGCCGCAGCAGCGCGGGCCAGCCCCAGGCGGCGCTCGCGACCACGGCGACCAGGAGGCCGGCGACGACGAGCCACAGGGTGCGAGTGCGCGGGTTCATGGGCCTCCAGGCTGGTCCAGCGGTCGCAGGATGCACCATGCGCGCCCACCACGTCAGCCCCTGCGGCCGCCCGAGCGCGGGGCCCAAGGGGCGACCCTTGGGGCCCGCGCCGAAGCAAAACGGCGCACGCCGCGCCCAGGAGCTCCCAGACGCGGCGTGGCTGGCTCCGAAGAGCGGCTGCTTACTTGCCGGCGTAGACCGCGACGAGGGTGCTGTAGGCGGCGCCCACGACCTTCATCTTGATCTTGTCACCGCGCGCCAGCTTGGCGAGGTCGCCCTCGTTGGCCTTGGTGAAGTAGGCCTCCACGCGCGTGCCACCGAAGCCGCCCGTGTTGTCCTTGCAGGTGATGACGCCGTGCTTGTCGGCCAGGTTCTTCTCGCTGCGGAGGAGCGCCTTCTTCGACGAGCCGATGACCTTCAGCTTCGAGACGAAGGGCTTGAGGTTGATCTCACACGGCACGACCTTGCCCTGGAACTTCTTCGGCATGAGCGCCACGCGACGCCAGTCCTGCGGACCGCCGGCCTCGACGCCGCCGCTCTCGATGCCCGTGTACAGGCCGACGAGGCGGTTGCTCACCACGCCCCAGATGCTGAACTTGACCTTGGTGTGGGAGGCGATCTTGAGGAGCTCCTCCTTCTTGCCCTTCTCGAAGAAGAGCTTGACCGTGACGCTGCCGCCGGAGGCCTGCTTGCACATCAGCGACGCCTTGTAGTCGTCGGTCTTGGGCTTGAGCAGGGCCTGGGCCTTGCGGTCGAGCATGCCGACGGCGCTCGGGGTCGGCGCGGTGATGCTCTCGCACGAGACCTCTTTGCCGATGTGGGGCTTGGCGTCGAGGAGCACGGCCTTGAGGTCGCCCGCGCCGCCACCCTCGATGGCGCCGCTCTTGATCTCGCCGTACACGGCCACGAGCTGGTTGCGCTCGAAGCCCTTGATGGTGGCGGTGAACTTGGTCTCACGACCGATCTTCAGCACGTCGCCAGCCTTGTCCTTCGGGAAGAAGAGGATGAGGCCAACGCTGCCGCCGCGCATGTCCTCGCAGCGCACCAGGGCCTTCTTGTCGGCCATCTCGCCACCCGCGAGGTCCGCCGCCTTCTTGTCGAAGCGCTGCACGGCCTTGGGCGACACGGAGAGCTTCGAGGTGCACGTGACGGTCTTGCCAGCGTACTTCTCGGGCCAGAGCAGGCCGCTCATGAGGTCCGGCGCCTTCTTCATGAACATCTTCTTGCGCGGGGCCTTCACGATGCCTTTGTACAGGCCGACGACCTGGCTCATGTTCTTGCCCTGAACCTCGATGTTGACCTCGGTCTCACGGTCGATGTGCAGGAGCTCGCCCTTCTTGCCCTTGGGGAAGTAGGTCGACACCGGCGTGCTGCGGAGCCCGCCTTCCTTGGTGCGGCAGAAGAAGGTGGTGCGGCGATCGTCGACCTCGCCCTTGATCAGGGCGACGGCCTTCTTGTCGCCGAAGGGGCTGAGGGCCATGGGCGAAGGCGAGAGCAGGTTGCGGCAGAGCAGGGTCTTGCCCTTGAACTTCTCGGCGTCCTTCTTGACCTCGGCGAAGTCCACAGACTCACCGGCCGGCACCAGCTTGGGCGCGGGCACGTCGACCACGGGGGCCTCGTCGCCGCCCTTGTCGTCCTTCTTGGCTTCGGCCGCCTTGTCGGCGACCTTCTCGGCGGCGCCGGCAGCGGCCTTGGCGGCCTCCTTGGCGCCCTCCTCGACCTTCTTCTTGATGTTCTCGGCGCTCTCTTTGGCCTTGCCGCAGCCCGTTGTCAGAGCGGCGGTAGCGCAAAGGGCGACTGCGGGCGCGACAAAGCGATGCCAACGCGAGTAGTTCAGCATGAGTGATATCCTCGTTCTTGCCCGAAAAATCAGGCTTTTGATTCGTGCACACGTGTCAAAGCGCGCTTGGTAGGGGGCACCAACCGGCCCCTGAGCGGTTCCCTGGACGCGCGGATGGTTCAACCGGGCCGAGACCGTGTCAAGGTCAAGGGAGTGTTGGGATTCTCAGCGCGAGCGGGCGGCCGGATCTGGCGCCGAACCCGCGCGTCCGCGTCGCACGCTTGCCTGGCCTTGGCCCCGTTGGTACGACCCACCCCATGCTCCGCGTCTACCAGCGCTGCGTGCGTCGCGGGCCCCTGAGCCGAACGCCTGGCCCACCTCAGCTGCGTCCACGTTCCGCCGGCGTGCCGCTCCGCCTGGTCTCCTGTGCGCTGGCGTTGCTCGTGACGTCCACGATCGGCGACGCCTGGGCGGGCCCTGCGGCGCCTCGAGGGCACCAGCCGCGGCCGGCGAACGCGGCGACCGCAGGTCACGCGCCCAGCACCCACGAGCTGCCCACGCGCGCGGCGCGGCCGAGCCGCGTGGCGCGCACGACGCCGGTGCTGCGCCCCGACGTGCAGGCGAAGATCATCGAGCTGCTGAAGGACCCCGGCTTCGAGGTCAGCCATGGGGCCGGCTGGGCCTTTCGATCCATCGGCATCAGCCCCACACGGGTGACCTTTCGCCTCATGGGCCCCGGCGAAGCGGACACGAGCCCCGGCCGCGCCCGAATCGAGCTCCTGCCGCGGCACCTGGCCGCCCCGGGCGAGCGCCGCTCGAAGAGCTTCGCCATCCGGGTGGTCGGCGCGGTGGACGATCCGGTCGCCCAAGACCTGCTTCGTCGCGCGGTGGCCAGCGTCATCCAGCGCGACACCGGCGGGCTCTACACCGCGGGCGTCGAGGCGCAGCAGCCCACCGTGTCGCAAGGCCGCCCTGCCCTGGACACGTGGCCGCCGCTCCGCCACGCGCTGGTGGGCCTGCTGCCCGTGTTGCTCTGGCTGCTGGCGCTGGTGTGGCTGCAACGCCGCACGGGCCCCAGCGCCGCGCACGCCGCCGCCGGTGGCCCCGCCGGCCCGCCCGCGCCGCCCGCCGCGGTGACGCTGCCCTGGCTGGAACTCCCGGGCTACACCGCGCTGTGGTTCGTGCTGGTCGGGCCCCTTCTGGGCGCGGCGCTGGGCCCTGCGCTCTGGCTCCCTGCTGGCGCCCTGGTGACCCTGGGCTTTGGCGCCCTGGCCGTGCGCCGCGGCTGGCTGCGCGTCACAGGAGGGCTCCGCCGCGACCTGCTCCAGGTGGACACGTGGGCCGCCGTGGTGGCCGCGCTGCTCATCGCGGCGTGGCTGCGGGTCGGCAGCCAGGACGATCCCTTCTGTCACCACGCCTTCGTCCGGCTGATCACCGAAGGCGGCCTGCCGCTGGCCACCCCGGGCGACCCGCGGCTGCCGGCGTCGTACCACACGGGCTTCGATCTGCTCGCCGCCGCGGTGGTCGCGTGGATGCCGCTCGGTGGCGACGTCGAGTGGGGCCTCGACATCACCAGCGCTGGGCTGCTCGTGGCGCTCGGGCTCGGTGCCGTGTCCATGGCCCGCGCCACCGCCGCGGGCCCCCTGGCGCGCGCCCTGAGCGTGTGGACCCTGATGCTGGGCTGCGGCCCCTACTGGCTGAGCCGCTGGTGGCCCGCGCTGCGCCCGTCGTGGGCCCCCTGGGACACGGTGTGGGAGGGAGGCACCTTCATGTCCCTGGTGGCGCTGGCGGGCCGGCGGCCGGCGGTGCTCGCGTTCGTGGTCGTCGCCCTCTTCACCCGCCTGGTGCTGTCCGGGGCGCTGAACGCCAAGGCGCTGCGGGGTCGTGCTGGGGTCGGCACCGGCGTGCTGCTCGCGGTGTTGGTCGGGGGAGCGAGCCAGGTCGCCGACGAGCTGGTCCTCCTGGTGCCGCTCGCGGTGGCCGCGCTGGCCCTGCGACAGGGGCGGCGGGGCCTGCGCGCGGCGCTGCGCCCCGTGCTGGTGATGGTGCTCCTGGCGCCCCTGGCGGTGGCCAGCGGCGGCTTCGCTGCGGGTGTGCTGCTGCGCCTGGTGGGGCTGGCTCCCCTGGCTGGCGAGGCCCAGGCCACCGCCCTGCTGGGCGTCGGCCCACCCGCGTGGCCCTCGTTCTTCGGCGGTGAGGTGCCCCTGGGGAGCGCCGACTGGTGGCGCGTGACGGCGCTCGAGTTCGGCCCGGCCTTGCTCGCCCCAGCGCTCCTGTGGCGACGCCCGGCGCTGCGCGGCGCGGCGTGGGTGGTGACCCTGTGGTTGGTGGTCGGCGTGCTGTTGGCCCACGTGCTCCGCTTGGGCGGCCTGGACTACCGGGTCGACCTGCACCGCTTCGTCGAGGCTGGCGCCGCCCTGGCGCTGGCCTTGGCCCCTGCGGGCCTCTGGCACGTTGCTCGGCCCCGCTGGCGCACGCCGGCGTTGTTGGCCTTCGCGCTGCTCTGCTGTGCCGGCAGCGTGGGACAGCTGATGGGTCGCGCCGACTTCACCGCCGTGGTCGCGACGGCCGCCGCGCTCGCGCTGGCCGCGGGGCTCAGCGCGGGGGCCGCGGCCACGGGCGTCGGACGGTGGCTCGCCGCAGGGCTCGCGACCTGCTCCGCCGCGGCGGCCGCCATGGTGCTGAGCGGCTGGCTGTGGACGCCGACGCTCCATCGGGCCCCGCCGCCCGCGCTCCCGCCCGCGTTCGCCCGCGCCCTCGACGCAGGACCGCGGCGCTCGCCCGTCCTCTCCGAGGGCCGCGTGGCCAACTGGCTGCTGCTCAACGGTCGCTACGTCGCCGCGCCGCACCACCGCGCCGACCTGAACCCGGTGCAAGCGGACGCCCACGCGGCCTGGCTGCGCGCGCTGCAGGCCGACGAGGCCCGCGCGCTGGGCGTGCGCCACTACCTGCTCAGCCGAGCGACCATGGAGCAGCTGCGCGCCCGGTGGGCCGGCAAGGCGTCGCTGCAGCCGGGCGGCCGCTGGCCGGCGGAGGCCACCGCGCGGGCGTGGAACAACCTGGTGGAGATCAACGCCACCGGCGACGCCGCGCCGGAGCTCTTCTGGGGTGCGGTCGGCTACGTCGACTGAGCGCGGCGCCGGCTCGGCGCGCTCAGCCCTTGGGCGGCGGACCCAGCGTGTCGAGGCCGAGGATCTCGCCGACCAGCGTGCGCATCCAGGGCTCTGGGAGCGGGTGCCGCGCGTCCCGCCAGTCGTAGCTGTCGCGGATCGCGTTCCAGCGCCGACGCGTGGCCGCAGCGTCGCCGCGCAGCGCCGCCGCCAAGAGCTCGAGCACGGCCACCGAGGGCGCGACGTCGGCCCCCTGGCCCGGCAGCTGCGGCAGCGCCGCGCGCAGCACCGCGATGTTTGCGGCGGCCCGCGCCAGGGCGGCGCGCTTCGAGCGGGGGTACCCGCCGCGAAGCTCGTGGGCGAGCACCAGATACCAGCCCGCGGTCTGCAGCAGCCGGTCGGCGGTCGCGGGCCGCGGGTCGAGCGCCGCCGGCGGGTGGCGCAGGTCCACGCGGCGCGGCGGGGGCGCCCCGGCGTGCCTGGCGATGGCGCGCGCGAAGGCCTCGCCGATGGCCACGTGGCCCGCAGCCACCGGGTGGTGGATGTCGATGAAGATCTGGTCGTCGAGCCACGGGTGCCACGCGCGGACGGCCGCCTCGGCGTCCACGCACCGCAGCCACGTGCTCTCGCAGAGCTGACGGATCGCGGCGCGGTGGCTCGGGAGCGCCCGCTGCCGATCATGGTCCAGCTCCACCGCCTGAGCGAAGGCCAGCCGGGCCTCCTGGTCGCGCCCCAGCGCCCGCAGACGCTGGCCGCGGCGAAAGGAGGCCCAGGCGTGCTGCGGGCTGACCCGCAGCGCCGCGTCGAGCGACGCCAGCGCCGCCTGGGGCGTCGCGGCCGACGCCGCCGCGTCGAGGTGCGCCTCGTAGGCGCGCTGGTCGCTCGGCGACACGCCGGAGCCATGACGGGGGCCCATGGGCGGGTGGCCCTCCAGGTTGGCCACCGGCAAGGCCACGAACACGGGCACCTCGGCCCGCGCAGCGCGCTCGGCCAGGGTCCGCAGGTGCCGCTGCACCACCGCCTCGACGTGGGCGCGCTCGGCCACGGGGTCGTCCCAGCGCTTCGGCAGGTTGTAGTAGGCGTTGTGGCCGACATAGACGACCACGGCGGCGGGCCGATAGCGGGCCGTGTCCTTGAAGATCGGGTCCAGCTGCGCCGGGTAGCCGCGGGTCAGGCTGGTGCCCGGCTCGGCGAGGTTCTGCACCGAGAGCGGCGCGCCGCCCAGCGTGTGCCTGAGCGACCAGCCGATGACCTTGGGGATGCTGAGGAAGGGGCCCCACACGTCCCCGTGCATGGTGGACTCGCCCCAGGCGTACACGACCCGGTGCCCGGGCGGCGGCTCGTGAGGGGCGCGCTGCACGGCCCCGCGCAAGAGCGGCGGCGGCGGCAGCAGCCGGAGCACCACCCGGTGCGCCAGCGCGCCGGACACCGCGAAGAGCGTCACGACGACCAGCAGGAGCGCGACGCTGTTGCGGCCCGGCTTGCGCCGCACCCGACCGCCCAAGAGCGCGAGCGCCAAGACCGCGCCGAGCAGCGGCCAGCCGAGCGGCCCGGGTCGCCGCAGCCATCGCCGCCACGCCGCCTCGTCCGGTCGAAAGCCAGCCAGGCCCACCTGCGGCACCGTGGTCCAGCTCGCGTCGCCCATGGAGTCCACGGGCACGTGCGGGGTCGCGTCGCGCGTGGGAGGCTCGGCGGCGACGGGCTGCGGCGAGGCGGCGCACGCCAGCAGCGCCAGCGCCGCAACGGCCAGCAGGCACATCGGTCGCACGGGCGACCTGCCAAAGCTCCCCACGAGCGGTTTGACGCAGTGTGTCAAACTTTCTAGCCTCCGCCGCGGACGACAACACACGCCGCCCAGGGCGTCACGGAGAGCACCATGGCTGAGCGCACAACCGCCTGGATCCTGCCGAAGGCCAGCAGCGGCGAGAAGGGCCCCGGCGAGATTCGTCAGGAAGAGATCACCCTGCCCGAGATGGGGCCCGAGCACTGCCTCGTCGAGTCGGTGTACGGCTGCTGGGAAGGCAACATGTCCCACGCCATCGACCGCAAGCCGGTCGACGTGGCTGGCCAGCGCGGCGAAGACTACGTCGTGCTGGGCAACGCCGGCGTGGTGCGCGTGCTGCAGGTGGGCGACAAGGTCACCACGGTGAAGAAGGGACAGTTCGCGGTCCTCTTCTGCATCGGCGAGTGGGACAAGTGGGGCTACCCGATCAAGATCTTCGGCTACGACGCGCCCGGCACCATCGGGCTGCTGGCGGAGCGCACGATCTTGCATCAGATGCAGGTCATCCCCATCCCCGACAACAGCCGCTACACCCTGAAGCAGTGGGCCGCGTTCTCGCTGCGCTACATCACCGCGTGGTCCAACTGGCAGCAGGCCTACGGCTGCTGGCGGGTGCAGATGACGCTGGAGGACTGCCCCTCGCCCTACGTGTGGGGTTGGGGTGGCGGCGTGACCTGGGCGGAGCTGACCCTGGCGCGCTTCTACGGCGCGCAGGTGACCATGATCAGCGGCAATCCGCGGCGTCTGCGGGCCATCGCGCGCTCGGGCATGAACGCGGTCGATCGCCGCGCCTTCCCGCACCTGGACTACGACTCGGCGAAGTACCGCGGCGACCCGGAGTACAAGGCGAGCTACCTGGAGAGCGAGCGCATCTTCCTGCGCACCGTGCAGGAGGAGACCGACGGCGTCGGGGTCAGCATCTTCCTGGACTACGTCGGCTCGCCGGTGACGCGGGCCACGGTGAAGTCCCTCTCCCGCCAGGGCGTCGTCGCCACCGCGGGGTGGAAGGAGGGGATGAAGATTCAGCACATCCGCGCCATCGAGTGCATCGAGCGGCACACCCACGTGCACACGCACTACGCCCGCTACCCGCAGGGCCGCGCCGCCGTGCGCTTCGCCGAGAACACGGGCTGGATGCCGGACGACACCGTCGACATGGACGTCTACGACTTCTCCGAGATCCCGCAGCTGCACGCGGACTACAACGAGGGGCGCACCCACTCGTACTTCCCGATCTACGAGATCAACAAGCCCTGACGTCAGGCGCCCACTCTCTGCCAGCGCGTCTACCGCGCACGTGAGGTCGCCATGACCGCCGCCCTGCCTGCCGCGCTCGCCCAGTGTGAGCGCGCCACCCGCACCCTGATCGCTCGGCTCGCCGAGGCGGTGGTCGACCCGGCGCGGCCCGGGCGTCCGTCCACGTCGATGCTCCACGGCCGGGGTGAAGAGGCCTTCGTGCTCGCCCGCCTGGTGGCCGACGTGCAGGCCGCAGAGATCCTGCTGCAGACCGCCGAATCGCTGGCTGAGGACGCGCCGCAGCGCCGGCTCGCGCGCTACGCCGCGGCGCAGGTCGTGCGCCAGTTCGAGGCACAGCTGGTGGTCCACGGCGCCACCTGGTGTGACGGGGCGCCGGTGCGGCTCGAGCTCAGCGACGACCAGCGCCAGGCCTTGCACGAGGCCAGCGACGCAGCGGCGGTGGCCGCGTTGAGCCCCTGGCTGCTGGAGGGGGGCGCGTCGGCGGCCGCCAGCTATCAGCTCAGCGAGGACCACGAGGACATTCGCGTGCTCTTCCGGGACTTCGCGGACGGACAGGTCGCGCCGCTGGCGGAGCACATCCACCGCCACGACGCGCTGATCCCCGAGGAGCTCATCGCGGCCTACGGGGAGCTCGGGGCGCTCGGCATCACCATCCCGCCGCGCTACGGCGGCCAGTTCATCGACCACCGCTCCATGGCCCTCGCCACCGAGGAGCTGTCGCGGGCCTCGCTCGGCGCGGGCGGCTCGGTCATCACGCGCCCCGAGATCGCCAGCAAGGCGCTGCTCAAGGGCGGCACCGAGGCGCAGAAGAAGCACTGGCTGCCCCGCATCGCCAGCGGCGCCGAGATCGTGTCCATCGCCGTCACCGAGCCCAACGCGGGCTCCGACGTCGCCAGCCTGCGGGTCCAGGCCACGCCGACAGAGGGCGGCTGGCTGCTCAACGGCGAGAAGACCTGGTGCACCTTCGCTGGCCGCGCCTCGGTCATGCTGGTGCTCGCGCGCACGGGTACGCCGGAGGACAAAGCCAAGGGCCTCACCCTCTTCCTGGTGCCCAAGCCCGCGACCAAGGCGCCGGACGACGACCACGCCTTCCAGCACGAGGACGGCCAGGGCGGCGTCATCTCGGGTCGCGCGATCCCGACGGTCGGCTACCGCGGCATGCACAGCTTCACGGTCTTCTTCGAGCGCTGGTTCGTGGCCGCCGATCATCAGGTCGGGGAGCTGGGCCAGGGCTTCGCGCTGCAGATGGCGGGCTTCGCCGGCGGGCGCATCCAGACCGCGGCGCGCGCCGTCGGCGTCATGGAGGCAGCCCTGCGCAGCGCCGTGTCCTACGCCCTGGAGCGGCAGGTCTTCGGCAAGGCCTTGGCCACCCTGCCCCTCGTCCGCCGCAAGCTGGTCGACATGGCCGCGCGGGTGGCGTTGAACCGGCAGATGACCTACGCCGTGTGCGACGAGATGGACGAGGGCGGCGGCCACATGGAGGCCAGCCTCGTGAAGCTCTTGGCCTGCCGCGACGCCGAGACGGTCACCCGCGAGGCGATGCAGCTGCACGGCGGCATGGGCTACAGCGAGGAGTACGACGTCAGCCGCTACTGGCAAGACGCCCGCGTGCTGTCGATCTTCGAGGGCGCCGAGGAGGTGCTCGCCATCCTGGTCATCACCCGCACGCTGCTGCGCGACCACCTCGCCCAGCAGGGCTGAGCAGCGCTCCCCTTCCCCACCGAGGTCGACATGAGCGAGCGCCGCAAGCGGAGCCCCTGGATCATCCGCACCTACGCCGGCTTCGGCGACGCCACGGAGACCAACCGCCGCTACCGCGACAACCTGGCGCGTGGCCAGCGCGGGCTCAGCGTGGCCTTCGACCTGCCCACCCAGTGCGGGCTCGACCCCGACGACACCCTCGCCCACGGCGAGGTCGGGCAGACCGGCGTGTCGGTGGCGCACCTGGGCGACATGCGCGCGCTCTTCGAGGGCATCGACCTCGGCGCCATCAACACCAGCATGACCATCAACGCCACGGCGCCCTGGCTCTACGCCATGTATCTGGCGCTGGCCGACGAGCGCGGGGTGCCGCGGGACACGCTGCGGGGCACCACGCAGAACGACCTGCTGAAGGAGTTCGTGGCCCGGGGCACCTACGTGTTCGAGCCCGACGTGTCGTTTCGCCTGAGCACCGACCTGGTGGTGGCGTCCACCGCCCACACGCCCCGGTGGAACCCGACCAACTGCTGCGGCTACCACCTGATGGAGTCGGGCGCGCTGCCGGAGGAAGAGGTCGGCTACGCGCTGCTGGGCGCGCTCTTCGTGCTCGAAGACGTGCGTCCGAAGCTGAGCGACGAGGCCTTCGAGCGCGTGGTCCACGCGATCAGCTTCTTCATCAACAGCGGCATCGAGCTGGTGCCCGAGATCGCCAAGGTGCGGACCTACGCC
Organism: bacterium; assembly: GCA_030425545.1. Classification (GTDB taxonomy): domain Bacteria; phylum Myxococcota_A; class UBA9042; order UBA9042; family UBA9042; genus UBA9042. The sequence goes on from JAUIAC010000015.1 coordinate 11,912, forward strand.
CGGCTGTGGCCGGCCCTGTGCGAGGAGCGCTACGGCGTGCGTCCCCGGTGGCGGGCCGGGTGCCAGGTGCGCTCGCTCTCCCTCACGGCGCAGCAGCCCGAGGTCAACATCGTCCGCATCGCCCTGTCGGCCCTGCCGGTGCTGATGAGCGCCGACGCGCGGGTCGGCGCGCTGCAGCTGCCAGGCTTTCGCGAGGCGCTCGGCCTGCCGGACGAGGGCGAGCAGGTGCTCTCGCTGCGAACGCAGCAGGTGTGGATGCACGAGACCGGCATCGCCAAGTGGCCGGACATCTTCGAGGGCAGCGTGGTGGTCGAGGGCGAGACCGACCGCATCGAGGCAGCGGCCCGGGCGATCATCGACGCCGGGCTGGCGCGGGGCTACCGCGCGACCATCGAGGAGCTGGCGGCGCGGCTCGGGCGCCGCATGGCCGACTGGCAGGCGGCGGTCGAGTCCGGCGAGCGCGTGGTGGTGGGCGTCAATCGCTTCGAGCAGGCCGTGCCCGTCACCGCGCCCGCCGCAGCGGCGATGCCGACCTCCGCCGCCGACCAGGCCCGCGCGCGCACCGAGCAGCTGGCGCAGTGGCGCGCCGAGCGGGACACCGCGGCCTGGACCGCAGCGCGCCAGCGCCTGCTCGACGCGGCGCGATCCGGCGCCAGTCTGATCGAACCTTCGGTGGCCTTCGCCCGCGCGGGCGGGACCACCGGCGAGTGGACGAGGGCGCTCCATGAGGTCTTTGGCCCCCGCTACGCCGCCCCCCTCGGGGTGGCCAGCGCGCCGATCCAAGGCGAGGCGCCCCCGACGCCCAGGGCGGACGGCGCCGACGGAGCGCAGCGCAAGCCACGCCGTGTCCTCTTGGCGAAGGCCGGCCTGGACGGCCACGTCAACGCGCTGCGGCTGCTCGCGGTGACGCTCCGTCAGGCTGGCTTCGAGGTTATCTACGCCGGGCCAGCGCAGACGCCCGCCGCCATCGCCCGGGCGGCGGTGTCGGAGGACGCGGATCTCATCGGCGTGTCGAGCCTGTCCGGCGCGCACCTGTGGGTGGCCGAGGCGCTGGCCGAGGCGCTCGCGGAGCTGGACGCCGCTGACATCCCTGTGGTCATGGGCGGCATCCTCCCGGAGGAGGACCACGCCGCGCTCGAGGCGGCGGGCGTGCGCGCGCACTTCGGGCCCGGCACGCCGCTGGCCACCATCGTGACGACCCTGCAGGACCTGACAGCGTGACCGGCCTCCTGGCCGGCCTGCTCCTGCCCGTGGTGCTCGGAGCCTGGGTCGGCGCGCGCGGCTGGTTCGACGCCCCGCGGCAGCTGGTTCGCCACCTCAACCGCTACGCCATCGGCCTCGCCTTCCCCGCGCTCGTGGTGCGGGGGCTGCTCGATCCGACCTTTGTCGCGCCCGCGTCGGCCGGCGTCTTCGTGGCGCTGCCCGCCGCGTTTGTGGTCTGCATGGCGCTCGCCCACGCGGCCGCCTGGCTCGTGCCACGAGACGTGTGGCCCGACGCGCGGACCCAGCTCGGCGTCACCGCGCTCACCGCGGCCTTCGGCAACGTCGCGTATCTCGGGCTGCCCCTGTGCGCTGCGCTCCTCGGCGAGCAGGTGACTGGCCTCGCCGCGCTGCTGGTGTCGGAGCACGTGGTCTTGGGGTTGCTGGTCGGGCCGGCGCTGGCGCTGCGCGCGACCCGTCGCGGCGGGCGCGCCGACTGGGGCCCTCTGCTCCGGCAGCCGCTGCTGTGGGCGCCGTGGGTGGGCCTCGCGCTGCGAGGGCTCCCCGGAGGGCCGCAGGTCCGCGCCGCGCTGACGCCGCTGGCCGGCTCCGCGGCGCCGGTCGCGCTCTTTCTGCTCGGGCTGTACCTCCACACCCAGTGGGCCGAGGCCCGGGCCGCGGCGCGAGTTTCCGCTCACGCGCGGCCCCCTGAGGACGCTGCCCGGCCCCCCACGGAGCCGTCGACGCGCCCGTTGCTGCCGACGCTGGTCAAGCTCGTCGCCCTGCCGGCTGCGACCCTGGCCCTGTGCCTCGGCTGGAACGCCGCCGCGCTCGGCGAGGGGCTGCTGGGGCCGCTCGCCGTTGAGACCCTGGTGGTCGCCACCCTGCTCGCGAGCATGCCCGCGGCCATCGCGACCTTCTCCCTGGCCGAGGCCCTCGACACGGCGCCCACCGTGGTGGCGCGGACCATCGTGTCGACCACCTTGCTCGCGCCGGTGACCGTCGCGCTGTGGCTCTACGTGTTGCAGCGGGGCTGGCCGGAGGGCTTTGGCTGAGCGCCCGCCCTGGCCACCCAGCCCGCCGGAGGGCGGCGACACCGCAGCGCCGGTTTGAGGCATCCTGTGGACCCACTCGCGCGGGTCTTGCAGGCTCTGACGCGCAACCACAGCGGTCGGCCTCCGGCCCTGCGCCCTGTCCCGAGAGAGGTCCGCATGAGCGAAGCCGACACCCGCCCGGGCGACATCCCCATCCCGCCGCCGCCGAGGGTCCCCGCCGCCGTCCCCGAGCCAACCCCCTTGGCGCCGGCTACGCTGCTCACCTTGGACGAGGTCACCGCCGGGTACATCGCAGAGGCCGCCGCCTACCTCGAGCAGCCCGGCTTCCTGGTCCGGCTCACCAACAAGCTGGGACGCCCCGCCGAGCTGCTGATGAACCGCCTCCCGGGGCCCGCGGGCAGGATCGTGACGTCGTCGACCGACAAGGCGCTCAAGGCGGCGCTGCGGGCGGCGCTCTTCTCGCTGCCGCGCGAGGTCCGCGACGTCCGCGACCTGCCGGTGCGCACCCTGCACGCCACCACCTTTCAGTCCGGCAGCCTGCACAGCGGCGCGGCCTACGTGACCGGGTTCACCGGCGGCATGCTGGGCGCGGCGGCGCTGCCGGTGGAGCTGCCGGCGACCACCGCCATCATGCTGCGGTCCATCGGCGACATCGCCCAGCGCATGGGGGCGGACCTCAGCGACAAGCAGACCCGGCTGGAGTGCCTCGCGGTCTTCGGCCTGGGCAGCGGCGCCCCTGCGGGCGAGGAGCTGCGCGGCGCGCTGGAGGGCCGCGGCTCGAGCGTTGACACGGGCTACTACGCGGTGCGCTCGAGCCTGACCTCGGCCACACGGGCGGCGGCGAGCTGGGCTGCGACGGCGACGCCTCAGCAGGTGGGCGAGGCCCTGGTGCGGGGCAAGTCCACGGCGCTGGCCAAGCTCATCGCGGCGGTGGCGGCGCGCTTCTCGGTGGTCGTGTCGCAGAAGACGGTGCTGCAGCTCCTGCCGGTGTTGGGTGCGGCCACGGCGACGGCGTCCAACCTGGCCTTCGTCGACCACTTCAACCACGTCGCCCGCTACCACTTCGGGCTGCGCCTGCTCGAGCAGCGCTACGGCGAAGACGCTGTGCGCACCGCCTACGAGGGCGCCCGCCTCGCGCTGCCCGCGCCCAAGTGACGCCCGCCGCTGTGGCGCAGCGCCCCCGCGCGGGCAGCCGCCGATCAGCCGGGCCGCTGCTGGGCTGAGCCAGGCCGAACGAAGCCACCTCGACGGACAGGCGCCGCGTGGCCCGACCCGCCGGAACGCCACACTCCGTGGCTACAGCCCAGCGCTCGCCAGCGCGTCGACCACCCCGGCCCTCAGCGCCGCCGCGAGCTCGTCGGCCTGGGCGTGGGTCAAGATCAGCGGCGGCGCGAGCAGCAGGTGGTCTCCCTGCGTGCTGTCCACCGTGCCGCGGGCGCCGAGCACGACGAGCCCGTGGTTCAGGCACGCCGCCTCGACCCGCTTGGAGAAGCCGAGCGCCGCTGGCAGCACCGCCTTGGTCGCGCGGTCTGCGACAAACTCCACACCCAGGAAGAGGCCCTCGCCCCGGACGTCACCGACGACCGGCAGGTCGCCCAGCTGCGACTGGAGCGCGCGCTTGAGGTAGCCACCCACGTCTGCGCAGTGGGCCACCAGCCCGTCGCCCTCGATGCGGTCGAGGACGGCGAGGCCCACCGCGGCGGCCAGGGGGATGCAGGTGTAGGTCTGCCCGCTGAAGAAGGGATCACCGCTCTGCCGGAGCACGCCCGCGACGACGTCGCGCACCAAGATGGCGCCGAGCGGCAGGTAGCCGCCGCTGATGCCCTTGGCGCAAGCCAGGATGTCGGCGTGGGTGCCGAAGTGCTCGCAGCCGAAGTTGCGCCCCGTGCGGCCAAAGCCGGTCATGACCTCGTCGGCGATGAGCAGGATGTCGTGGCTCCGGCAGATGGCCGCGATGCGCTCGAAGTAGCGCGGGGTCGGGCCAGCGGCGCCGAGCGCAGAGCCGACGAAGGGCTCCGCCACGAAGGCCGCGATCTCGTCTGGGTGAGCGGCGACCAGGTCGGCGAACTCCTGCACCAGCGCGTCTTCGTAGGCCGCCTCGGACACCCCGGTCGGCCGGCGATAGGGCAGGCAGGGCGAGACGTGGAGGTGCAGGTCGGGCATGAGGTCGGTGTAGAAGTCGCGCCGCAACACCATGCCGCCCACGTCGAGCGCGATGACCGAATTGCCGTGGTAGGACGACCAGCGCCCCACGAAGCGGCGACGGCCGGTGCGCCCTTTGGCGCGGTGGTACTGAAAGGCGAGCTTCAGGCTGTTCTCTACCGCCTCGGTGCCGCCGCTGATGGTCCACGCGCGGGTGAAGCCCTCTGGCGCGAAGGCGCACAGCCGCTCGAAGTAGCGCTCGACCAGGGGGTTGTGAAAGGCGTGGGTGGGGTGCACCGCCAGGGTGCGCGCCTGCGCCGCGAGGGCGTCGGCCACCTGCGCGTCGCCATGGCCGATGTGGGTCACCGCGGCCGTGCAGCCCGAACCGTCGAGGTAGCGACGGCCCCTGTCGTCGTAGAGGTAGACGCCCTCGCCGCGCACGATCATGGGGTAGTCGTGGTCGTAGCGGGCCACGACCAGCTGAGAGTTCAAGGTGCGATAGGTCACGGCGGCTCCGGTTTGGGTGAATCGCAACCTACTGCGTTGGCTCCGCCCTGGCCACGCGGCGCCCGCGGAGCCCCGCCACAGCGGCTTGTGACATGGCGGCACGAGGGGCTGGCATGCCGGGGTCACACAAGGAGCGCGCTGCCGCAGAGCACCGTCACGCGGGGCCGACTGAAGGGGGAGACTGTGAAGCGATCTTCCATCGGCGTTGTTGCCTCGTTCTTGGGCCTGCTCGCCCTGCCAGCCGTCGCAGCGGTGCCCACCACGGGCGTCATCGAGGGCGCGTTGACCAGCTCCGGCGGCGGCGCGGCCGCGGACGGCTCCCACGACGGCACCTTCGCCATCTAGGAGAGCAAGGACGCCAAGGCCGCGGCGTGGTCCGAGGGGCCGGTCAAGGTCCTGGTCGCCGGCGGCCGCTTCTCGTACCGGCTCGGCACCACCAAGGCGCTGGACCCGAAGGCCACGGCAGCGCCGGCGGCCCCGTGGAGGTCGGCGGCGCCTACGCCGGCGCACACAGCCGCCTGCAGGTGTCGTACGAGGGTCCGCTGCGCGGCGCGGGCGCGCTCAGGCCGCTCAACGCACCGAAGACCTGCCTCGACATCAAGAAGGCCTTCCCGCAGGCCCACGACGGGCTGCACTACATCGACCCGGACGGCCCAGGCGGCAACGCGCCGATCGAGACCTACTGCGACATGACCACCGACGGCGGCGGCTGGACCCTGGTGAACTACAGCCCCCACCGCCCCGACTGGCACGGGCTCTTCGACATGCAGTGCGGCGGCAACCTGGCCGGCCAGGGCTGGGACCCGAGCGGGCGCGGCTTCCCGGCGGCGATCCGCGCTGTGGAGATCGCGCAGGCGTCGAAGGAGATCGCGTTCACGCACCACGGGACCCGCAACATCACGGGCAACATGAACGCCTACACCAGCGTCTACGCCTTCAACATCCCGGACCCGAAGCTGGTGACCTTCGTGCCGCACAGCCAGCACGGCGGCTTCACCAGCACCGGCACCACCGGGCGTGGCGCGTGCGTGCCGGTCAAGCTCAAGGTCATCAAGGGCGAGAAGAGCTACGACGGGGCGACCCGCTACACCTTCAAGCACAGCCTCGGCGCGACCTGGTCGGACAGCTACCCCACCGGCTACGGCGCGACCAACGACAGCGACTGCGTCGGCTCGTCGGGCATGACCCAGGGGCCCTTCTTCATCTCCGTGCACGCGGGTGACGGCCGCGGCAAGAGCAGCGCCCGCTTCTACAGCAAGACGTGCGAGGTCGGCGGCAAGACCGTCACCTCGGTGAAGACCGGGCAGCCCTACTACAGCCACCACGCGCACTGGCTGCCCAACAAGTGGGACCAGAACGGCTCCGTCGCCATCTGGCTGCGGTAGGCGTCTGCCGGTCCACTTAGGCCTCGCTCCGGCACGGGCCCGGTCACCACGCGGTGGCCGGGCCCGTGGCCGTTGCGGCCGGTGGCGCTCGCCCGGCTGTCGCCGCTGTGGCATCGTGCGGGGCCGCTGAAGGTGCCACCCATGTCGACGCCACAACCGACGCGATTTTGCCCGCTCTGCGGCGCGGACTCGACGGCTGACTACTGCGCCCACGACGGGACACGGACCGTGCTGCGTCGGTCCCTGGCGGCTGGCACGTCCAAGCTCGAGGTCGACGAGGTCATCGACGACCGCTACCGGGTCACGGGCCTGCTCGGGCGGGGCGGCTTCGGCGCGGTCTACACCGCGGAGCACACCGGCACCGGCCAGGCCATCGCGCTCAAGGTCATGGTGGTCGGCGACGGTGGCGCGCCCGACGTCGGCGCGGTGCGTCGCTTCTACAAGGAAGCCCAGGTCACGGCGCAGCTGCGGCACCCCAACACCGTGCGGGTCTTCGACGTCGGTCAGACCCAGACCGGCGCGCTCTACATCGCCATGGAGCTGCTTCACGGCGGCACCTTGGAGGAGCGCTTCAACGCCCTGGCCGCCCAGGGTGAGGTCCTCGGAGTGCGGGGCGGGCTCGACGTCGCGATCCCGGTGCTGCGCAGCCTCGCCGAGGCGCATCGCAACGACCTGGTGCACCGCGACCTGAAGCCCGCGAACATCATGCTGAGCGAGGTGGTGGAGGAGGACGAGCCGCTGGTGAAGGTGCTGGACTTCGGCATCGCGCGGACGCAGGACTCGTCGCTCACCGGCCAGGGCACGGCGCTGGGGACACCGGCCTACATGAGCCCCGAGCAGTGCATGGGGGGCGCGGTGGACGGCCGCAGTGACCTCTACTCGCTGGGGGTGATCCTGTATCGCTCCGTCACCGGCCGCCTGCCCTTCGAGGACCGCAACCCGCTGACGATCATGTACAAGCACGCTCACGCCGAGCTGGAGCCGGTGCAGACGGCGGCGCGGGTGCCGGTGTCGTCCAGCTTCGCCGCCATCGTGCACCGGGCCATGGCCAAGCAGCCCGGTGCTCGCTTCGCCACCGCCCGCGAGATGCGCAGCGCGCTGGAGCTGGCCAGGAGCGACACGGAGCTCGAGGCCTCGGACCAGACCTGGCAGTACCTGCGCTCGGTGTCACCCGCGGGGAGCGTGTCCGTCGCCCCCCTTGCGGCGGGCGGGGTCGTGCCAGAGACCCCGGCGGCCGACAGCCTCGCCACGGCGGCGCTGGGCATGGGCCTCAGCGAGGGGGCGCTCGGCGGCGGCGGCCCACCGGTCGCGTCGGGCGACACGGGCGGCACGGGCGACAAGGGCGACAAGGGCAGCGCCGGCCCGCGCTCCGGCGACACCGCCATGGTGGTGTCGCCGCCCCACGCGCCCACCGAAGCCATCGCGCTCCCGGCGCAGCGCTCCCGCGGGCCGATGCTCTTGGCGGCGCTGCTTCTGCTCGCCGGTGGTGGTGCCCTGGCCTTCGCGCTCGCCACCTCCGACGGCGACCCCGGCGAGGCCGGCGAGACCCGGGGCACGACCCCGCACGCGGCCGCGGCCAGCCCTGTCGCGGGCGGGGGCAGCGACGCGGGCGCGCCTGCAGCGCCAGACGCCGCGGCAGCCGACGCCCACGCGGCTGCGGGCAGCGCCAGCGACGCAGGCGCCGCCGACGCGAGCCCGGCCGACACGACCCACGATGACGCTCGCCAGGACGCCGCCGGCGCGCCGGCGCTGCAGGCAGACGCCGGCGCGGTCCAGCCGGGCGCGGCCCCACCGATCCAGCGCGGCGCCCGCAAGGCCGCGCGCCGCGCGCGCAGGGCCGAGCGCCAGGCGGCGAAGAAGGCCAGCCGTCGCGCTGCCCGTGCCGCCCAGGAGGCCCGCGAGGCCGCCGAGCGCGCCGCGCGTCAGGCTGCGGCGAAGCGGGCCGCAGCCAAACAGGCCGCCGCGAAGAAGGCCGCAGCCAAGCAGGCCGCCGCGAAGAAGGGGCCCAAACCCACGGCGCCCAAGCCCGCCAAGCCCGTGGTGCTGGACTGATGCGCGCGCCGACGACGCCAGCCGGCGCCCCCGACGCGTGGCGGCAGGGGCCCCTCAGCGAGCTCGACATCATCGACGACGCGGCCTTCCTCGACGTGCCCGGGCTACCGTGGCGCGCGCTCCGCGAGGTGCTCGACGACGCCAGCTTCTCCTGGCCGGCCACGTCCCCCTCACCGGCGATGAGCGACGCCATCCGGCAGGCCAACCTGCTGCGCTGGCACCCCGCGGACGCGCACGAGGTGCTCAACAGCGACGCGGTCGGCGCCGACGAGCTCTGCCACATGGCGGTCCACCGCGCCCTGTACCGCGCCCTCGGGCGGCCCCAGGGCTGGCGGGGCTGGCTGTTGTGCGAGGCCTGCGCGTCAGCGACCGACATGCTCGTGCTCGGCGCCCTGCTGCGTGCGCGCCGCGACGCCGAGTTCGTGGCGCTGCAGGTCGAGGTCCTGAGCGAGTGCTGGCGCGACGCCGAGCGAGATGAGGGGGCGTTCGAGGCGGCCCTGATGTCGTTGGCGGCCGATCCCGTCGCGGTGTTCCGCGCGCTCGTGCAGCTGCTCGAAGACCACGTGGGCGATCTGCTCAGCGAGCCCAGCGCGCGCGCCGCGCACCCGGTGCAGGCCGCTGCGGACGCCTTCGCTCGGCGCCTGGCGAGCCCATGGGGACCGCTGCTGCTGCACTTCCAGACCGCGTGGTGGGCGAGCGCGCTAGGGCAGCTCCCCGACCCGGAGCACGAGCGCGCCGCGGCCGATCGCGCGCGCGCCGCGCTGCTCGAGAGCGACGCGCCCCTGACGACCCTGCTGGCGTTGCCGCCCGTCGGCCAGGCCCGCGACGCGACCGCCGACGCGGCGGGCTGAGCGCCAGGCGCCGCTCAGAGCGTGTCGCGCCCCTCGAGCACCATGCGGGCGAAGCGGTTGAGCAGGTTCGTGGCCAGCGGCGAGGGCTTCAGCGACGAGAGCACCGGGTCCTCTTCTTCGGGCCCGCGCAGGCCGCCGTAGTTCTCGATGTAGCGCATGTAGCGCAGCCGGTTGCCCGACTCGTCGAGCTCAGGGTGGAACTGCGTCGCCCACACCGGCTTGCCCTCCACCACCAACGCCTGCACCTCGGCCAGCGCGCTGTGGGCCAGCCGCTTGGTGCCCTCCGGCGCGTTCAAGATGCGGTCGTTGTGCCCCTGCTGCGCGTGGAAGGTCGCCGGCAGGTGGCCGAAGAGCTCGCACCCCTCGATGTGCTCGGTGGTGTAGACCTCGTAGGTCCCGACCTCGCGGTTGTCCGGGTCGTGGATCACCGTCTCGCCCAGCGCCCGGCCGAGCAGCTGCAGCCCGAAACACACGGCAAAGGTCTGCCGCCCACGCCCCACCAGCTCGTCGCGGATCAGCCGCGCCGCGGCCTCGACCCACTGCTGCTCGCCACGGGCCGAGTAGGCGCCCGACCCACCGATGAGCACGGCGGCGTGGCGGTCGAGCGTCTCTCCGTCCGGGGCGCCCTGGAGCAAGCTCCAGGTGTGGATCTGATCCCGCGTCACACCCATGGCGTCGGCGAAGCTGGACCACTCGTGGTCCGCCATGGGGTCGTCGTGGTCGCGAGCCTGCAAGAGGAGAAAAGGCTTCATCTCAGTGGTCCTGGGGCGGGCGGCAGCCGCGGTGCGCCAGCGGGGCGTGGCTGGGCAAGAGTGGGGGCTACAAGCCCAGCGCTTCAAGCTCTTCGTCGTGGGCGCGCACCCACCGGGAGAAGAGCGCCAGCAGAAGCGAGGCCTCGTCCGAGGGTCGCAGGTCGGCGATGAAGGGATCGCGCTCGATGGGGACGTCGACGTCGGGGGCGTAGAGGTCGCGGTAGTGCACGTAGCGGGTGCGCAGCCCAGCCAGGGAGAGCTCCGGGTGGAACTGCGTCGCCCAGATCGGCAGGTGGCCCACGCGCAGCGCATGGACCGGGCACGCCGGCGTCGACGCGTAGGCCGCCACCCCCTGCGGCAGGCCGACGGCGCGGTCGTGGTGACCCACCTGCGCCTGAAAGATCTCGGGCAGGTGGGCAAAGATCGGATCGTCGCGAGCGGCGTCGTGCAGCGTCAGATCGTAGGTGCCCATCTCGGTGTTGGTGTAGTCGCGGGTCATGGTCCCGCCGATGGCCAGGACGATGATCTGGAAGCCGAAACACGAGGCGAACGTGGCCTTGCCGGTGAGGATCAGCTCGTGCCGCACCCAGCTCACGAGCGCCGGGATCCACGGGTCGGCGTCGAGCACGGAGTAGTCCCCGGACCCGCCCATGAGCACGCCGGAGCAGGCCTGCAGCTCGGCGCGCGTGGGCAGCCGGTCGACCACGTTGAGCACCCGCAGCTCGGTGTCGTGCAAGCCCATGGCCTCGCGGAAGCACGACACTTCGTGCGCGAGCATCGGGTCGTCGGCGTTGCGGGCCTGGAGCAGGAGAAAGGGACGAGGCACGGCGGTCCTGAGCTGCGGGATCGAGCCAGCGAAGCGGCGACCGCGCGGTCGCAGGATCGCGATCGGAGGGTGTCACGCCCAGGTCGCGCGAACGCGGGCCGGGGAGGGTCATCATGCGGCGGGCGTGGGGCAGCGTCCAGCGGCGCCGCTGCCGCTCGCCGCTCAGCGGGTGGTGCGGCTGGTCGGGCATGGCGGCGCGCGCTCTGGGGTTGTGCACCGGGCCGGGCAACACGAATCGCCGTGTGGCACGTCTGAGCCTCGGGACCGCGCCCGCCTGGGATGGTCACCGCCGCCCCGACGCGGCACACTCGCCGAGCTTCGGGCGCGCTCGCCCCGGGGAGGACGCATGCCGACACCTCACTCACCCCTCAGCCACGCCACGCGCGGGCCACAGCGCGCGACCGCTCGGATCGCGACTGCGCTGCTCACGCTGGTCTTTGCCGCCGCGCTGGTCGCGGTCGCGACCCCGGCTGAGGCGCGCGGCCCACGCAAGCCGCGGATGATCGACTCGCGCGACCTGCGCCCCGGCATGAAGGGCTACGGCCTGACCGTGATGCGGGGCCAGAAGATCGAGCGATTTCAGATCGAGGTCATCGGCGTGCTCTACAACAAGCTGCCGGGCCAGGACATGATCCTGGTGCGCTGCGCCGGCCTCAACCTCGAGCACACCGGCGTCATCGCCGGCATGAGCGGCAGCCCGGTGTTCGTCCAGGGCCCCGGCGGCAAGGACCTGCTGGTCGGCGCGGTGTCCTACGCCTTCCCCTTCAACAAGGACCCGGTCGCCGGCGTCACCCCGATCAAGAGCATGTGGCCGGAGCTGAACCGCCCCCTGCACCCGCTACCGCCGCCGCAGCGCCTGCTGCCGCCCGGCGGTGACGGCGACGAGCGCGCCAGCACGGGCGGCAAGCGTCGCAAGCGTCGCAAGCGCCGCAAGCGCCGCCGCCGTGGCGCGGGCGTGTGGCTGCAAGACGCGCCGGAGCCGGTGGCCACGCCCTCGGAGCTGGCGGGCTTGAGCTCGAGCCACGCGCCGGGCGTCGCGGCTGCCGGCGCCTCGGCCGCCAGCGCCGGCACCAGCTTTGGCCTCAGCGCGGACCCCGGCCGCATGCAGCCCATCGCCCTGCCCCTCTCGGCGTCGGGCTTTCATCCGGATCTCGTCCGCGAGATGCAGGGCTCGTTCAGGGCCATGGGCTTCGGCCCGGTGCACGCCGCAGCGGTCGGCGCCGCGGCCAGTGGCGGCGCGTTCAGCACCCGCAGCGAGCCCTTCAAGCCCGGGTCGGCCGTGTCGCTCAGCCTGGTCCGCGGCGACATGAACATCGCCGGTGTCGGCACCGTCACCTGGGTGCACGGCGACCGCTTCATCGCCTTCGGCCACCCCTTCCGCGGCATCGGCCAGCTGCACCTGCCGGTCGGCAACGCCCACATCGTGTGGGTCACGGCGTCGCAGGTGAACTCGTTCAAGATGGGCGTGCCGCTGAGCGACCTCGGCGTGCTCGACCAGGACCGGCTCGCGGCGGTGTCGGGTCGCATCGGGCCCAAGGCCGCGATGATCCCCATGGACGTGCGTGTGCGCAGCAAGGGCGCAGGCGTCGACAAGACCTGGAAGGTGGAGATCGTCGACCAGCCCAAGTTCTTCCCGCTGGCGGTGTCGCTGGTGCTCGGCAACGCGCTGAAGACCTCGGCGCCCGTGGCCCAGGACGCGTGGGTGAAGATGAAGCTGACCTTCGAGCTCGACGGCGACTACCCGCCGCTGGTGTTCCGCGACCAGCTGGTCAGCGTCGGCGGGTCCGGGGGCTTCTTCCAGCTGCGCGGGCTGTCGATGCGCATCGCCAAGGCCCTGGTGACCAACGGTTTCAAGCGCATCCGCACCAAGGCGGTGCATTGCGAGTTCGAGGTCGGCGAAGGTCGCCCGCTGGTGTTCATGGAGTCGATTCGCCTGCAGAGCGAGCGTGTGCGCGTCGGCGAGCAGCCGGTGCTGCACGTGGGCTTCCTGCGGCCCAACACCAAGCCGACCACGGTGAAGCTGAAGCTGCCGAAGATCCCCAAAGAGCTGGCCGGCGCCAAGGTCCGTGTGTGGGTCGGCTCGGCGAGCCGCAAGCCCCTCGAGCGGCCCCCACCCAAAAACGTCGACGACGTGCTGCAGTCCATGCGCGAGTACCAGCCCCGCAACCGCCTGGTCGCCGTGCTCTCGCTGCCCGGGCGGAGCTGGATGATCCGTGGCGAGCGGCTTGAGAGCCTGCCCAACAGCGTCATGGACGAGCTGCGAGGCCACCGCCGCGCCATGCGCTCGGGCCGCCGCACGCTGCGTGTGTCGAAGGAGCTGCCGTGGACCATCACGGGCTCCGGCACCGTGACCCTGCAGGTCGAAGACAACGACTAGCCCACCCTGCCCAGCGGTTGATCCCCAGCTGCCCCGCACGTGACGCGCACATCGCCGCACCCCTGGCACCGCCCTTCAGAGAGGACGCCCATGCACTACCCCACCCACCGCCTGTCGCGCCGACTGGCCGCCTGCTTCGCCCTGGTGGGCGCCGCCACCTTCGCCGCCGCGATCCCCAGCGCGAGCGCGTCGCTGCCGCGGGACTGGCACTTCGCCAGCGGCAAGGACTTCGCCACCGGTGATCTCGACGGCCTCGCGCTGCACGAGGAGTCCGGGCTGACCGTCGCGCCGGGGCTCTCCCGCGTGAACGTCGACGCGGAGCTGATCCACTGCTGGGCCCGCGACGGACGCAAGGTGTGGCTGGGCACGGGCTTGAGCGCCAAGGTCTTCGTGCTCGAGGGCGGCAAGGTCCGCGAGGTGGGCAAGCTGCCGGGCGCGCTGGTGGGCAGCCTGGCGCCCGACGGCAAGGGCGGCGTCTACGCGGGGACGGTGGGCCGCGGCAAGATCATGCACGTCAACAGCCGTGGCGTGGTCACCGAGGTGGTCAAGCTCGACGGCGTGCGCCACATCTGGGCGTTGGTGCTCAAGGGCGGCACGCTCTACGCCGGCACCGGGCGCGGCGGCGGCGTGTTCGCGGTCGACCCGGCGGCGAAGACGGCCAAGCTCTACGCCGAGACCGGCGCCGAGCACGTCATGACCCTCATCGCCGACGGCGACGCGTTGGTCGCCGGCACCTCCGACGCGGCGACGCTGGTGCGCATCACCGGGGAGAATCAGGCCGTGGCCATCGCCGGCTTCCCTGGCGCCGAGGTCCGCTCGGTGGTCCGCCACGGCAAGGCGCTCTACGCGTCGGTCAACGGTGGCAAGTCGGCGCGCAGCCTCGCCACCCTGCGTCCCACCCGGCGCCGCCCCGGCGGCCTGAGCAAGACGCCGCTGCGCCGCAAGAAGCGCGTGCGCAAGCGCGTGTCCGGCGGCAAGGGCGCCGTGTGGGTGCGTCACGACGACGGCCGCATCGGGCGCGTGTTCGTCTCGCCCGAGGGCATGCTCACCCAGCTCGGCGCGGCCGGTCAGGGCATCGTCGCCGGCGCGGCCCGCGGCGGCCGGGTGGTCATCGGCGACCTGCAGGGCGGCGTGGTCAGCCTCTTCGACCTCGACGAGACGCAGGTGCTTGGCGTGGAGATGGGGCCCAAGGGCCCGCGCACCCTCTTCACCGGCAAGGGCGCCGCCGTCTACACCGTGGGCGGCGTGGCCAAGAACCCCACGTTCACCACCGAGGTGCTGCGCGAGACCGGCGTGAGCCGCTGGGGCCGCATCGCGGTGGGCGGCGCGGGCAAGCTGATCGTAGAGACCCGCAGCGGCTACTCGAACCCACCCTCGGACACCTGGAGCAAGTGGCAGCCGCTGGCCAACGAGCGCAGCCAGAGCCCGGCGGCGACCTACTTGCAGGTGCGTGTGCGCTTCGCCAGCCCTGACGCCCGCCTCTGGGAGCTGCGCGTGTTCCGCCGGCCCTTCAACCGGCGCCCGGACATCACGCGCGTGACCATCAAGCCCAACCCGAAGACCAAGACCCTGCGCGTGAACTGGAGCGCGCGGGACCCCGACGGCGGCAAGCTCGGCTACGTGCTCACCTACCGCAAGCGCGGCAGCAAGCAGTGGATCATGCTCCACGACCGCTTCTACACGAAGACGTCGATGACCCTGTCGCCGCGAGACATGCCGGACGGCTGGTACGAGCTGCGGGTCATGGCCACCGACGCGCTGACCAACGCGCCCTCGGAGGCCCTGAGCAGCGCCAAGATCAGCGCGCCTTTCCTGGTCGACCAGGGCCGGCCTGACGTGACCGCGCAGGTGCGAGACGGCGTGTTGACCGGCGTCGCGGCGGATCGTGCGTCCAACGTCGTGCGGGTCGTGGTGTCCTTCGACGGCGAGCCGCCGGTGCTGACCCGCTGCGGCGACGGGCTCTGCGACGCCAAGCAGGAGGCCTTCGAGCTGAAGCTGCCCCCGGACCTGCTCAAGGGTCGGCACACGCTCTTGATTCAGGCCACCGACGAGGCCGGAAACACGGGCGTTCAGCGCCTGGTCATCGGCGGCTAGGCCGGCTCGTCGGCGGCTAGGCCGGCTCATCGGCGGCTAGGCCGGGGGCAAGGCCAGCCTAGCGGCGCTACTGCAGCCCGACCAGGGCGCACATGGCCACGGCGACCACCGGGATCAAGACCCCGGCTGCGACCACCGCGAAGACCCCGCGCTGCGCCATCTGTCGCCAGGTGAGCTTGCGGTAGGCGTGGATGATCGCGCTGGTCTCCGTCGACAGCGGGAAGAGCACGGCGACCGACGAGGCCATGCCCGCGCTGAGGCAGGGCCCCACCGGCGAGACGTTGAGCTGCTGCGCGGAGACCACGGCCAGCGGGCACAGCACTGCGGCCGTCACCGTGTCGCTGGCGACCTGCGTCATGGCCAGCGCCAGGCCAGCCATGACCGCCGCGAGGCCCAGCTGTGACTCGACGCCGAAGCCCTTGACGGCCAGGTGCCCCAGCCAGCGCGAGAGGCCGGTGTCGATGCTCTGGTGGCCGAGCGCGAGACCGCAGCCGAGCAGCAAGACCACGTCCCAGTCGATGCCCGCGGCCTGAGCCCAGCTCAGCACTGGCTCCGTGCGCTGCTTGCCGAGGGGGTTGCGCTTCTGCCCTGCGGGCGCGGCGAAGAGCAGCGCCGCCCCGAGCAGCGCCACCACGCCGGGTGGCAGCGCTGCCGCGACCGTCTGCGCGGCGTCGCTGTGCACCCCGGCGACCACGGCCACGACGCCGGGCGCCCACCACAGGGCCAGGCAGCCCAGCGTGACCACCGCGATGACCGCCTGGCCGCGGTCGAGGCCCCACAGCACAGGCACGGTGTCGGCGAGCCGCAGCGCCGCCGTGGTGGGCGGGCGGCGCGGCGCCTCGGTGCGGAGGTCGCCGTGGACCTCCTGCAGCCCGTCGGGCCCCAGGACCACGCGCGCCAGGGTCAGCCACAGGGCCACCAGCGCGGCGACCACCGGCAAGGCCACCAGGGTCCAGTGCAGCAGCGGCACCTCGCGGCCGTCGTACTGGCTGAGCGCCGCGAGCGCCACGAGGTTGGCCGGCGCGCCGACCGCGGTGAGCAGCCCACCGAAGCTGGTGCACCAGGCCACGCCCAGCATGCCCAGACGCTCGAAGCGCAGGCCGAAGCGCTGCGCCTCGCGGTCGACCACCGGCAGCATCAGCGCGGCCACCGAGCGGTTGGGCGAGAAGGCCGAGAGCGCCGCCGACGCCAGCGAGATGGCGCCGACGAGCTTGCGCAGCGACGTGCGCCCGCGCGGAAAGAGCGCCGCCGCGACCGCCCGGTCCAAGCGCCGCCACTTGGCCGCCTGGTGGAGGAAGGCCGCGCCGAGGAAGAGGAAGACCACCGGGTGCGCAAAAGGCGCGAACATGGCCTCCGGCGTCGCCACGCCGAGCAGCACGCCGACCCCAGGCGCGGCCAGCGCGGTGACCCCCAGGGGCAGCGCTTCGGTGAGCCAGAGCACCAGCGTGCCGGCGATGAGCGCCAGCAGCGCCGCGGCGGGCTGCGACATGTTGTCGGGGCACAGGAGCCAGATGGCGACGGCCATCAGCGGCGCGATCAGCAGCCCGAGCCGCCGCCAGCGCGACGCCAGGCGCAGCTCTTCGGGGGACAGAAAGACCTCGGAGACAGCCATGTGCACGGGCCCGGGAGAGGATCGTCGGTGTGGGTCGTACCACGCTCGCGCGGCATGTGCCCAGACCCGGGGGTCACGCGGCGCAGCCGCAGCCCTCGCCCCGCAGGAGCTGCGCGGGTGCCCCCGACGCCCTTCGCGACGGACCGCTCAGGAGCGTCCGTAGCGCTCGCCGCGCTGGGCACTGGCCTGTCGCTTCGCTCAAGTCGTTCGCTGGCGCGGAGGTGGCCCGCGCAGTGGCCCGCGCAGTGGCTCCCCCCGTGACGGTGACTCGAGCGCTTCGGGCACCGCGGGCGGATTGGGCCGACCGAGCTGGTGCGCCCCACCCCTACGCCCCCGCCGCGCCCCCCAACCCACACATCTGACACGGATCGGGCCCGGCCCGGTTGGCGTGCAGCCACTCCGGCGGGCGCGGCTTGGCGCAGCGCTGGCACTGAAAATACCGGCTCTTCCGCAGCGCGATGGCCGCCTGCACGCAGTGGCCCACCACCTCGCGTGCGGCGCGCTCGTCGGTTGGCAGACGCCCCCACGGCAGCGCGACGAGGGTCTCGTCGACCAGGACCGCCTTCGCGCCCCACCACTTCTGGGCGAAGACCGCGACGCGGACGGCGGCGGGGTTCAGCCGCAGCACCACCAGCCCCGGCTCGCCGCCGCTCAGCAACACACCCCCGCCGGCGGCCTCGATGCGGGTCACCGGCTCGGGCAGCAGCTCGCGCAGCCAGGGCTCGGCCGTCGCCTGGGTCCAGACCTGCTCCGGCGCGGCTGTGGGCTCGCTCACGGCCCTACTTCGCGGCGTCGTAGAAGGTCAGGTCGTTGTCGGCCATGGTGACCAGCAGCTGGGTCGGCGCGAAGCGCTTGCCGTGCTTGAGCTCCAGCGCCCGCAGGCGCGCGGCGACGTTGCGGGCGCCGTAGCGGTCGGCGTAGCGCAGCGGCCCACCCTGGAAGGGCGGGAAGCCGATGCCAAACACCGCGCCCAGGTCACCCGACTCGGCGTCGAAGAGCACGCCCTCTTCCATGCAGCGAGCGGCCTCGTTGACCAGCGCGAGCACCAGGCGCTCGCCCATCTCGTCGTGGTTGGCCACGCGCGTGTTGCGGCCGTTCGGCAGGTGCGCGTACACGCCCTCGTCGATGATCTTGTGGCCCTTGACCACCTTCGACTTGCCGTTCTCGTAGACGAAGAAGCCCTTGTCGGCCTTGCGCCCCAGCCGTCCCTCGTCGAGGAACTTGTTGATGTTGTCCGGTGGGAAGTCCATGTGGCCGCTGTAGTGCTCCTGCATGGTCGCCAGCACCTTCTGCCCGACGTCGATGCCCACCTCGTCCATCAGCGTGATCGGGCCCACCGGGAAGCCGATGCGGGTCGCGGCCTCGTCGATGTCCTCGACCGCGTAGCCCTCGATGAGCATGAACACGGCCTCGATCATGTAGGGCGCCAGCACCCGCGTGGTGTAGAAGCCGGCGCAGTCCTGCACCACGATGACGTGCTTGCCCATGGTGCGCGCGAGCTGGCTGATGGTCTTGGTGACCACCGGGTCGGTCTTGTCGGTGACGATGATCTCCACCAGCGGCATCTTCTCCACGGGGCTGAAGAAGTGCATGCCGATGACCCGCTCGGGGTGCGCGGCCTTGGCGGCGATGTCGGCGATGGGCAGGGCCGAGGTGTTGGTGGCGAAGATGGCGTCCTTGCGCGTGACACGCTCGATGTCGGCGACCATCTGGTGCTTGAGGCTCATCTTCTCGAGCACGGCCTCGATGACGACGTCGGCCTGACCAAAGCCGGCGTAGTCGACCCCACCGGAGATGCGGCCGAGCCGCTCGATGACCCCGGCCTGCGGGTAGCGCTTCCGCCGCCGCGCCTTGCCGTAGACCTTGCGCGCGTAGTCGACGCTCTTGCCGATGGCCTCGTGCTTGAGGTCCTTCAGCCGCACGGTCACGCCCTTGTCGGCGAGCACCGTGGCGATGCCGGAGCCCATGAGCCCCGCGCCGAGCATGCCGACGTGGTTCACCGGCCGCGCCTCGACGTCCGCCGTGCCGGGGCCGTCGTTCTTCTTCAGCGTGGTGATGCAGTGGAACAGGTGGCGGAGCCCCTTGGACTCGGGCGTCATCAGCAGGGCACCAAAGGCCTTGGACTCGGCCTCATAGGTGCCCTCGGCGACCACGTCGAGGATGCGCAGCGGCGCCGGGTACAGCCCCTTGCTCTGCTCCATGACCTTCTTGCGGGCCTCACGCAGCACGACCATGCGACCCAGGGCGTTGCGCTCGAGCAGCAGCTCCTGCACCTCTTCCTGCATGTCTGGCTTGCGCGCCTTGGGGGCCTTGCCGGCGGCCAGATCGGCCGCGTAGGCCCGCGCGGCGTCGAGCAGCTGGGGGACCGGCACAGCCTTGGCGGCGAGCCCGAGCTTCACCGCCTTGCTCGCGCGGATGTTCTTGCCGGTGAGCATCATGTCGAGCGCGTTGGCCAGGCCGATGAGCTCCGGCAGGCGCACCGTGCCGCCCGCGCCGGGCAGCAGGCCGAGCTGCACCTCGGGGAGGGCCAGCTTGGTCTTGGGGTGGTCGCTGAGCACGCGAGCGGTGCAGGCCAGCGCCAGCTCCAGCCCGCCGCCGAGGCAGTCGCCGTGGATCGCCGCCACGGTGGGCACGCCGAAGCTCGCCAACCGGTCCATGGCCTGCTGGCCCGAGCGGCTCAGCCGCGCGCCGTCATCGGCCGAGTTGACCTGGTTGAGGTCGCCGATGTCCGCCCCAGCGATGAAGCCGCTGGCCTTGCCCGAGGTGATCACCAGCGCGCGCAGGTTGCGGTCGGCGCGGGCGGTCTCGAACACCTCTTCGAGCTTCGGCGTCAGCGCCACGCTCAGCGTGTTCACCTTCTGCCCGGGGACGTCGATGGTGATGACACCGACCCCCTGGGCGTCGGCCTTCTCGTAGTGAATCGGGGTCCAGTCGCTCTTCGATGCAGTCATGGGTCCTCCCGGCGCAGGACGCGCGGGCAAGGGTCGCGGGCCGCGCGCACACGGCTCGGAGGGGAGGGGACGCGCCAGCGAGCTCCGCCGCGCGTGGAGCGGCCGCTACTGGGCGCGCTCGAGCACCATCGACACGCCGATGCCGCCCGCGGCGCACGCCGTGGCCAGGCCGAGCTCACTGTCGGTGTGGTGCAGGATGTCGGTCAGCTGCGTCAGCATACGCCCGCCCGTGGCGGCGAAGGGGTGCCCGTAGGCCAGCGAGCCGCCCCACAGGTTCAGCTTGCTGCGGTCGACCTCGCCGATGGCGCCCGAGAGGCCGAGCTCCTCGGTGCAGAACTTGGCGCTCTCCATGAGCTTGATGTTGCTCAACACCTGCGCGGCGAAGGCCTCGTGGATCTCGAGCACGTCGATGTCGGCGAGGGTCACGCCCGCCTTCTTCAGCGCGCCCGGCACCGAGTACACGTTGCCGAGCAGCAGGTTCACGCGCGGGTCGAGCGCCGCGAACTCCCAGCTCTTGACGAAGGCCAGGGGCGTGTAGCCGAGCTCCTTGGCGCGGGACTCCCGCATCACCAACACGGCGGCGGCGCCGTCGGTCAGCGGGCTGGACGTCGCGGCGGTGATGGTGCCGTTCTTGCGGTCGAACACCGGGCGCAGCTTGGCCAGCTTGGCCGGGTCCATGTTGGCGCGGATCAGGTTGTCCTCGCTCACCGGGCCGCGGCTGGTCTGCACGGTCATGACCTCGCCAGCGACGCGGCCGTCGGCGGTCGCGGCGTGGGCGTTGTTGTGGCTGGCGATGGCCAGATCTTCCTGGTCCTTCCGCGCGATCTCGAAGTTCTGCGCCATCAGCTCGGCGTGCTGACCCATGGTCTTGCCGGTGTAGCGCTCCGCGATGGCGGGAGGGCTGGGCAGCAGGTCCAGGGGGTTGAGCTGGGCCAGGGTCTGCACCATGGCCAGGCCCTTCTGCTTCTGCGCCTTCTGCAGGGTGTCGATGACCCGCTTCTTGTGCACGACGGGGGCGTGGCTGGTGACGTCGACGCCGCCGGCCAGGACCACGTCGCGCTCACCCGACAGGATCATGCGGGCGGCGCTGGCGACGCTCTGGAAGCCGGTGGCGCAGGCGCGGGTCACCGTGTAGCCGGGGATGCGGTACTGGGACATGTTGAGCGCGATCTCGCGGGCGACGTTGGGCGCCGTGGGGACCGCGATGACCGTGCCCCACACGATCTCGTCGAGGGTCTCGAGCGGCAGGTCCATGCGAAAGAGCAGCTCGCGGGCGACCTGGGTCGACAGCTCGACCGGGTCGACCTCGTTGAGCGTGGTCCAGCTCTTCACGAAGGGCGTGCGCAGCCCGGCGACGATCGCCACGCGATCTTCCTTCACCACCGCGCGGCGCGTGGCCGAGCTCGCCTTCGCGGGGGCCTTCTTCGCAGGCGCCTTCTTCGCGGGGGCCTTCTTGGCGGGGGCCATCGCGGGGGCCGCGGCCTTTGCAGGCGCCTTCTTCGTGGTCGCCTTGGTCGCCGCCGCCGTGGTCGCGGTCGCCCGCTTGGCGGGGGCCTTCTTCGCAGGCGCCTTCTTGGCCGCTGCCTTCTTGGCCGGCGCCTTCTTGGCGGGAGCCGCCGCCGGCGTGGTCGCCGCGCTCGCGCTCTCCGTGGTCGCTGCCTGCTTGTCTGTCTTGGTCGCCATGACTGCCTCCGAATGCGGGGTACATCGCCGCCGCGAGGCCGCTGTTCTGGCCGTTTTGACGCACTGTGTCAAGACGCATGACGCAGGTCGAAGCCCGCGGAACAAGGGAAGACCCCGCAAATCAGGGACTCGCGCGCCCCCGCTCGCGGCGCCACTGCGTCAGCCAGCCCTGGCCGCGTGCGTCAAAACGCGCCGCGCCCCGGCGAAGCGAGGCTCCACCGGGGCGCGGCTGCGAGACACGGTGCGCTCCCCGAGGGGCGCGCGTTCAACCTCAGCGGCCCGGGCGCGCCACGGGGCCGGCGATCTTGAAGAGCACACGCTCGTTGGCCTTCTTGGCCTTGCGACCGCGGCCCTTGTCCACCGGCTCGTCGGGGCCGTGGGCCACGATGACGAAGCGCTTGCTGTCGATGCCCGCGTCCTCGAAGAAGGCGATGATGGCCTTGGCCCGCTTGTCCGCCAGCTTCTTGAGCTTGGCCGGCTTGCCCCGCGTGTGCGTGTGCACGTGGATCTCGATGCGGATGCTCTCCACCTCGAGCAGCAGCTCCAGCAGCTTCTCGAGCGGCTTGGTCGAGCCCTTGACCAGCTTGGCGCGGCGGAACTTCAGCCCCTTCACCGGGCCCTGGAAGAGCGGCGCGATGTGCGGCGGCATGTTGTCCGGGCAGCCGTCGTCGTCCTGGAAGCCGTTCTTGGTCTCCGGCTTGTTCGGGCACTTGTCCTTGGCGTCCGGGATGCCGTCACCGTCGTTGTCGAGGTCGGGGCAGCCGTCGCCGTCCTGGAAGCCGTCCTTGTCCTCGCGCTTGTTCGGGCACTTGTCCTTGCTGTCCGGCACGCCGTCGCGGTCGTTGTCGGTGTCCGGGCAGCCGTCGCCGTCCTGGAAGCCGTCCTTGTCCTCGGCCTTGTTCGGGCACTTGTCCTTGCCGTCCGGGATGCCGTCGCGATCGTTGTCCGGGTCGGGGCAGCCGTCGCCGTCCTGGAAGCCGTCCTTGTCCTCACGCTTGTTGGGGCAGCGGTCGGCGCTGTCGACCACGCCGTCCTGGTCGTTGTCGATCTCCGGGCAGCCGTCGCCGTCCTGGAACCCGTCCTTGTCCTCGGCCTGGTTCGGGCACTTGTCCTTGTCGTCCGGGATGCCGTCGCCGTCGCTGTCCTTGGCAGGCCCCCCGAAGGCGTACGACACGCCCAGGGTCACCTCGAAGTTGTTGGAGATGCCGTAGGTCAGCGTCTTGCCGTCCTTGACCACCGCGCCGTCCGCGTCTTTCTCGGGCTCGTCGGGCCGCGCCTCGCTGCCGACCCAGCGGCCGTCGAGGCGCAGGAAGAGCCGGTAGCCCAGCTGGTACTGCGCGCCCGCGCCGAGGATGTAGGTGCTGTCGGTGTCCCCGTCGAGCACGTACTGCTTGGACACGCCCAGGCGATATTGGCCCAGACCGGCGGTGACGAAGGGGCGCAGGGCAGCCTTGGGCATGGCGGTGTAGCGAACCAGCACCCGGTAGCCGAGCACGCTCGCCGACTCCTTGGGGGCGCGTGGCATCTCCGACGGCGTGTAGTTGAACTCGGCGTCGACCCACAGCGTGCGCAGGACCGGGTAGCTCAGGCGCAGGCCGAGCAGGACGCCGCTCTGGGGCATGTCGTCGATGAAGTAGGCGTTGCCGAGGCCGCTGGGATCGTCGAGCCCCAGCCAGCCCACGTGGGCGCCCACGTGCAGGCGGCGCGCCCAGGGCTGCTCGGCTGATGCAGGCGAGGCGAAGGAGGCCAGGACGACGCTCAGAGCGAGCGCGGCGGTAAGCAGGGTGCGGATCTTCACGAGCGAGCTCCCAGTTCTCAGCCTGCTGTTTCCCCAGGTCTGGGGGCAGGTCAGGGTCAAGCCACCTCAGGGGAGGGGCGGCGCGCTTGTCGGGCTCGCTCAGCGCGAGCGCAGACCTGACGCGCGGTGCGCTAACCTAGCGCACCGGTCCACAGGGCGCCAAGCCCCCCTCAAGCCCGCCCGTTTCACCCCGGAGTTCGACGCGGTGCAGGTGACGGCGCAGGGCGGCGGTCTGGGCCAGACCGCGGCGCTGCGGGCCCTGAGCGCGGCGCAGCCTCGGCTCCGGCCCTGCCAGCGCCAGCGTCCGCGGGCCTCCCCGAGCTGACCGGAATTCGTGAAGAAACATGTGCCGACCGCGAGGCCGCCGCGCCAGGACAGGGCCCGCACGCGGCTGCTCCCGGGGCTCCGCGGCCCCTGCAGGTCGCTGGCCGACGCTCGCTTTGCGCCGATGCAGCCGCCCTTTGCGCCGCGGTGCTTGGGGAGCCTGCCCGCATTCTGCTAGGTTCACGGGCCATGACGACACCCCGTCTCCCACCTGTCGCCCCACAGACCGCCGCTCGCGGCGCGCGCCTCCGTGCGTGGCCCGAAGCTCGCGTCTGGCTGGGCGCCCTGGCCCTGCTGCTGGCCCTCGGCGCATGCAGCGCCGGGGACGCGCCGAGCGACGACGCGTCAACCCCGGCGGACGCCGCGGCCGCGGACGCGAGCGGCGACAGTGAGTCGGCGGACAGCGCGGCCGCTGGTGACGACGCCGGCGCGAGCGACAGCGGGCAGACCGACGTGCCCCCCGTCGCGAGCAAGCCCGTCATCCTCTCCGTCACCCCCGAGCAGGGCCCCTCGACCGGGCTCACCGAGGTCGAGATCACCGGCATCGGCCTCGGCAGCGCGGTCAACGTCTTCTTCGCCGAGAGTCCTGGGGTCGACCTGCAGGTGGTCGACGACTACACCTTGCGTGTGCGCACGCCGCCGCGACCGGCGGGCCTGGTCGACCTGGCGGTGCGCATCACAGACGCCGACGGCAACGCGAGCGACATCACGCTGCCCCTGGCCTTCCGCTACCTCGCCGACGTGCAGGTGCACCAGGTCTCTCCGAGCTCCGGCGACACGGCGGGCGGCAACCTGGTCACGGTCACGGGCAGCGGCTTCAGCGCCAACACGGCCTTCATCTTCGGCGACCGGCTCGCCATCGACCCGCTGGTGCTCGACGAGTTCTCGGCGTCGATGCACACCCCGCCCGGCAAGGCGGGCAAGGTGGACGTCATCGTCGCCAACGGGGACGGCGCAGCCAAGGCCAGCAAGGCGTTTCAGTACACGGCCAAGCCCGCGATCGCCTGGGTCGCGCCCGGCACCAGTCCGCTTGGCGGCGGGGTGACCCTCAAGCTCCACGGCACGGCGCTGCTGAGCGACAGCGCCAGCGTGGCCGTGCTGGGCCCCAAGGACGGCGGCGGCACCAAGCCGTGGAAGGCGACCATCACCGGCAGCGCCACGGACGGCACCTGGCTCGAGGTCACCGCCCCCGCCATCGAGGAGGCGGGGAGCTACGACCTCGTCTACGCGCGAAAGGGGGCGGACACCACCGCAGCCAAGGCTGTGACCTACGCGCACTTTGTCGACCTCACCACCGGCGAGAAGGTCCCGAGCCAGATCGTCGCAGTCTCCCCCGCGAGCGCGCCGGTGAACGTCGAGCGCACGATCGCCGTGCACATCGCCGGCCCCATCGCCCGCCAGACCCAGGGCACGGTCGAGGTGCGGATGTCGGGCAAGAAGCTGCCCGTGCTCTGGCACGACGTCGGGCTCGGGGGCTCCACCCAGACCGCGGCCACCATCGTGGTGCGCGCCGGCCCTGTGACCTGGTCCAACCCGCCGGTGACCGCCAACGTGCGGGTCGACGTGGGCTACGACGACGCCACGAAGAAGGGCGCGTTCACCTGGACCAAGCCCGTGCCGGTCATCGCCAAGGTCACGCCGGGAGAGCTCAGCGCCGCCGGGGGCACGCCTTTCACCGTGCACTGGGGGCCCGCCACGGCGGCCTTTGGCAGCGTGGTCGGCGTCCGGGTCGGCGCGCTCTTCGCCACCAAGGTCGCCGCGGGACCGGCGAGCAGCCACGCCGCGACCACGGTCACGGGGCTCGCGCCCAAGGGCAGCCCCGGCCCGGCAGACGTCCGCCTCATCTTGAGCAACGGCGACGCGATGCTCGCCGACGCGGTGGTCTACGGCAGCACCTTCGCCAGCGTGGCGGCCCTGACGCCCTCGCGCGGCAGCATCGCGGGCGGCAGCCTGGTCGACCTGGTGGGCACCGGGCTCGACGACCTCGACCGCGTCTTCGTCGGCGGCAAGCAGGTCAAGGACCTGCAGGTGATGCACAGCGGTCTCGCGCGCTTCCGCACGCCGCGGGGCGAGCCGGGGCCGGCGACCCTGGAGGCGTGGTTCAAGAGCGGCCCGGCCAAGCAGCTGGAGAACGCGTACGTGTACTTCGACCCGATGTCGGGCAACTACGGCACCTGGGGCGACCCCATCGACCGCGACGTGAACGTGACGGTGCTGCAGGCCAACGCCGGCGGAGGTCGTGTGGACGACGCCTTGGTGGTGGTCGAGCGCGGCGACAAGGTGTGGACCGGCAAGACCAACGACGCCGGCCAGGTCACGGTGAGCGTCCCTGGGCTCACGGGCCCCGTCACCGTCAGCGCCAGCAAGCCCGGCTACACGGCGGCCTCGGTGGTGAAGGTGAGCGTGCGCAACGTCACGATTCGCCTGCGCAAGGTCGTCAGCCCCCCGCCGAGCAGCGGCAGCGGTGAGCCCCCGACCGGACCGGAAGACGACCCCTTCCCGGACGGCGTCATCGAAGGCGTGGTGGTCAACGCGGCGAAGTACACCCAGCTGCCCATGGGCGACTGCGCCCAGCAGCCCGCGGTGGGCGGCAACTGCAAGCCCTGCAAGACCTCAGCCGACTGCTTTGGCGGCCAGAGCTGCGAGCTGCTGCGCGATCCGCTGCAGGGCTTCGATCTCGGGGCCGGGCTCGACGGCATCCCCGGCGCCAGCGAGTCCACGGGCACGGTCGCGGCCGGTCAGCAGCGCTACTGTGCGGCCGGCTGTGTGGAGGACAAGGACTGCCCCGGCGACTTCGAGTGCCGCGCCGTGAGCCTGGCGGCCAACGCGCCGATCTACCGGTGCACGCCGCGCATCGGCAAGGCGCAGACACGCTGTGTCACCAGCTCCCCGTCGATGTGGGGCGGCAACCCCAACCCCGGCAGCGGCTGGATCGCGGACAGCGAGGGCAAGTTCAAGATCGACTCGCGGCTGGGCGACGTGGCGGTGGCCTGCCGCGCCGGCTACGTCGAGAAGTTCACCGGCAAGTTCGTCCCGCTGATGCTGGGGCTGACGCGCAACCTGCACGTGTTCCCCGGCGCGACGGTCAAGGGCGTCAAGGTCATGCTGACCACGCCCATGACCCGGACGGTGCGGGTGCGGCTCGACCGCCTGCCCATGGGCAACGATGTCATCGGTAACATGCGCTACATGTACGCCGCGCTGAACCTCGACCCCGAGGGCTACATCTTGACCGCGGACGTGGAGACCACGCTGCACACCGACGTGCTGGAGCTGCCACGGCAGCCGTCGACCTTCGCGGGGGATCTGAACGGCGTCAGCTACGACCTCTACGGCGGGTTGGCGAGCCCCACGGGCGGGTCGCCCACCACCGTCGCCGCGCGTGAAGACGTCAAACCCACGGACGCGGACCACCTCGCCTTCTGGCCGACGGGCAGCAGCAAGCCGGGCAAGGCCGACGCCTGGTCAGTGCCCGTGCTGGCGATGCACACCGACGGCTACTCGACCGTGGCCGTGGGCGACAAGGGGTGGATCGGCGTGTGGGGCGCGGGCGCCTTCACCCAGCAGCAGAGCCCCACGAAGCGCGACCTGCACGCGGTGTGGATGGACCCGGCCGGCAGCGGCGACGGCTGGGCAGGCGGCGACTACGGCACCCTGCTCCGGCGCAACAACCTCACCGGCTGGCAGGCCTTCGACTCGCCGGTGGCCCAGCCGCCCGTGGGCG
The DNA here is from genome assembly GCA_030425545.1 of bacterium. Taxonomy (GTDB): domain Bacteria; phylum Myxococcota_A; class UBA9042; order UBA9042; family UBA9042; genus UBA9042. Next base: position 39,245 of record JAUIAC010000015.1, read on the forward strand.
CGGCGTCGGACGCCTGGACCGTGCGCGCGATCCACGGCCGCAACGCCAGCGACGTGTGGCTGCTGAGCGGCCGCAACCAGCTCTACCACTGGGACGGCAAGGGCTGGGCCGGCCCCTTCGCCGGGCCGCTGGCGCCGCCGAAGCCGAAGCCCAACACCTGGGGCCCGTGGCAGGACGACGCCCGACTGCGCGCGCTCTTTCACGCCAACGACGGCACGCTGCTCGTCGTGGGCGACAAGGGCGCCGTGATGCGGGGGACCTGGCTGCCGAGCGTCGGCGGCATCGGCTGGCAGACCGTGCAGAGCCTGACCAACCACAGCTTGCACGCGGTGTGGGGCCTGAACGCCGAGGACTTCTGGGTGGCAGGCGACGCCGGCACCCTGGCCCACTACGCCGGCGGCAAGATGGTCAAGCTGCACACTGGCGTGCTGCTGCCCTTCTACGCCCTCGCGGGCACGCCGTCCGGGCTGCACGCGGTCGGCGGGCTGGGCTCGTGGGTGACCGTCGACCTGGCGGGCAAGCTGAGCGACCGCTCCATGAGTGACCTGTCCGTCGACCTGCACGGCGTGGCGCAGGTCGCCGGGGGCCTCGTCGCGGCGGGGCAGCCGATGGTGGTCATGGGGCCCTACCTGGAGCTGCCCTACATCACCGAGCCGAAGATCAACGGCACCATCGGCAAGTGGCTGCGGTGGACCGCCAAGCCGGGGGTGACGCCGACCTTGCACATGGTGCGCATCACCGACTACAGCTACCGCACGCTCTGGGAGCTCTACGTCAAGGGCGACGTCAACGAGGTGAAGCTGCCCGACTTTGAGAAGCTCGGCTCGTTTTCACCGCTACCAGGGGGCAAGATGCGGGTGCGGCTGTGGCGCATCTACGCGCCGGGGCTCGACATCGATCACTACAATCACAAGCAGTTGAACGTATGGAAGTGGATCAGCTACGCCTACAACTGGGTGCTCACGGACCAGCCGACCGACCTCTCGGGGGTGGGACTGCCGCCGCCGAGCGTGCCGGGCGGCGCGGAGATCCCGAAGCTGCCCCCGCCGCCTTGACGCGGGCGCGCGCGACGTCGGCGCAGCGCAGGTTCGCGGTGCTGCTGGCCCTCGCGCTGAGCGCAGCGAACCCCGCCCACGCGGCGCCGAGCTCCGACCCGCCGAAGCCGACCGCCACGCCCGAGTCGAGGCCCGACACCAAGCCAGCCCCTGAGGCCGACCCAGAGCCGGCCGCCAAGCCGGAGGCCAAGCCGGTGGACTGGCGCGGGCTGGATCGCCTGGGTCCAGACGGCAAGCGGGTCAAGCGCGACAAGCCGCCGCCCAACCCGGTGCAGCAGCTGGTGCAGAACGCGCCCTACCGCGTGCATGTGGCGACGACCGACGGCACCGCCGTGAAGATCACCGACGCCTACACGCTGGAGCGCCGCCGTGTGTTCTCCGCGCCCGGGGTGGTCGGGCTGGCCTTCTCCAGCGACGGCCACTGGCTCTACGTGGCTCATGGCGCCGGGCGCGCCGTCGTGGTCTCGGCCGTGGCGGTGCGCAGCGCCAAGGCGCGACGCCTGGCCACCCTGACCCTGGGCAAGGGCGAGGCCCTGGCGGAGCTCCGCGGCCACGGCAAGGCCGACGCGCCCGGCTTCACGGCGCTCTTGGGGCGCGGCAAGCCCTGGCGGCCCGACGCGCCCTGCAGCCGGTGGCGTGGGCTGCGAGCGGTCCGGTGGCGCACCGTCCGCGGCGCGCTCAAGTCCGACGCGCCCAGCGACCTCAGCGTGCTGCGCTTCCCCACCCGCACGCGGCAGGTGTCGCCGAACACCCGCTACACCGTCGAGCTGGACGGGGGGCTCAAGATTCACGGGCGCTTCGGCGGCGGCAACAAGGTCTCACGCCTCGACAAGGGCGCCCTGCCCCGCGGCAGCTTCGCGCTGCGGTGGGCCCGCGACAGCCGCGGCGTGTTCGTGGTGCAGCGCCGCGCCAGGCGCGACGGCTGCGCGCACCTGAAGGGCATCGCCGGCTTTCGCCAACCCGCGTCCCAGTACGCCAGCTGGAAGACGCAGCGACACTGGCCGCGGTGGGTGGCGCCAGGCGATGTGCAGCTCGTGCGCGGCGACCTGGGGCATCAGGACCTGAGCTGGTCGCCGGACGGCATGCGCATGGTCGGTGTGACCGCCGCCGGGGTCGTGTTGGTGGAGCCGACGCCGCGCGGGGAGGCCCACGTCGTCCAGATTGCGCCGCCGAGCGCGGCCTGGCCGGCGGTGCGACCCGGCGTGCGCAGCCTGGCCATGGGCAAGGGCGCGCTGCGCCACGCCGAGATCTTGCTGGAGCAGGGGCAGCTCGACGCGGCCGCCAAACGGCTCGCCGGCGGCGAGGCGGGGCCGGAGAAGGCGCGGCTGGCCGCGCGCCTGGAGAAGCTCCGGCGCGTGCGCGCGCGGCGAGCGGCCGAGTTCGCCGCGAAGGCGCCAGGCGCCGCGGCGACGCCCGGCGACGCGCCGCCCAAGGCACCCGCCGGCGCGGCGCCCCCACCCACGCCCCCGACGGGTGGCTAGCAGACTGCGACTTCTCTCCGTTCTTGCGGCCACGCTGGTCAGTCTGCTGGGAAGGGGAAGCCACGGCTTGCCGTGGCTGGGGGCGCTCGTAGCCCCCCCAAGAGACAGAAAAGCTAGCAGATTGCGGCGACAATCAATTTCGCCGCAGTCTGCTAGGAGTGGGTAGCGCATCGGAGCCCCGAGGGGCTTCGCGCGATGACCATCACGGACCCCTTGGGGCCACGTTCTGCAGCGCCGCCGCAGGGGCGAAACGGAGCGCCTACGGTTGACCGCGGAAGGCCCCTGAGCTAGACGTTTTCGTCCGGCGAGCGGCGCGATCCGCGCCCCTGTGCGCCGGCCCTGCTGACCCCGCAGCGGCGCGTCCTGCGCAGGCTGCATCCCACAAGAGGAAGGCCCCATGAGCACCAGCCTGAAGAGCCGGCTCGCCGAGAAGATCCCCGCTTGGCGCGCCGATGTCCGCACCCTGGCCAAAGAGCACGGCGACGTGGTCTTGGGCGAGGCCACCGTCGGCAAGGCGCTGACGGGCATGCGCGGGCTCAAGGCGCTGGTGTGCGACACGTCGTACCTCGACCCCATGGAGGGCATTCGCTTCCGGGGCTACACCATCCCCGAGTCGCGCGCCGCGTTGCCGAAGCCGGCCGCCGGTCTCGAGGCCTACCCCACCGGGCTGTGGTTCCTGCTGCTCACGGGCGACCTGCCGACCGAGGCCGAGGTGGCCGAGCTCGAGGCCGACCTGGCGTCGCGCGCGACGGTGCCTGACTACGTCTTCGCCGCCCTCGACGCGCTGCCCACGGACACCCACCCGATGGTGCAGTTCTCCACCGCCATCACGGTCATGAGCAACGAGTCGAAGTTCGCCAAGGCCTACGCCGAGGGGCTCGGCAAGGGCGACTACTGGCAGCCCACGCTCGAGGACGCGCTCGACCTCATCGCGCGCCTGCCGGTGGTGGCCGCGTACATCTACCGCCGCGCCTACAAGGGTGGCGGGCGCATCGAGGCCGACCCCAACAAGGACTGGGGCGCCAACTTCGCGCACATGATGGGCGTGGACAACGCGCAGTACGAAGACCTGATGCGGCTCTACCTGCTGATCCACACCGACCACGAGGGCGGCAACGTGTCGGCCCACACGTCGCACGTGGTCAGCTCGGCGCTGTCCGACGTGTACCTGTCGGTGGCCGCGGGCATCAACGGGCTCGCCGGCCCGCTGCACGGCCTGGCGAACCAGGAGTGCCTGAAGTGGCTCAACACGCTCATGGCGCACTTCGGCGGCAACGTGCCGACCGAGGAGCAGGTGCGTGAGTACGCCTGGGACACGCTCAACGCCCGCCGCGTCATCCCCGGCTTCGGCCACGCCGTGTTGCGCAACACCGACCCGCGCTACATCGCGCAGCGCGAATACAGCCTGGCCAAGGGCATGGGCGAGCACCCGGTCGTGGCGACGGTGCACCGGCTCTTCGACGTGATCCCCGGCGTGCTCAAGGAGCACGGCAAGGCCAAGAGCCCGTGGCCCAACGTCGACGCCCACTCGGGTGCGCTGCAGGTCTACTACGGTGTGACCGAGGCTGACTTCTACACCGTGCTCTTCGGCGTCTCGCGCGCCATGGGCATCACCTCGCAGATCGTCTGGGACCGGGCCATGGGCTCGAGCCTGGAGCGGCCGAAGTCGGTGACGGTGGCCATGCTCAAGGAAGCCGCCGGCATCTGACCGAGCGCTGAACGCACCCCACGCGCCTGCCGGCCAACCGGTGGGCGCGTGGTGGTTTTGGCGCGGGGGCAGGGCCTCATCGCGGCCGGCCGTGCCCCTGAGCCGCGTGCTGGCGCCGAAAGGCGGCGGGGGACACCGCAAACTGCCGCTTGAACGCGCGCCCAAAG
>JAUIAC010000364.1 GCA_030425545.1 bacterium
GTGCAGGGTCGCGCGCAGCGACTGCACGTCGGTGTCCCAGCCGACGGCGCGCATCACCCGCGGCGCGTCGTTCAGGCGGCTCTCGGCCACCAGGTCCACCTTGCCCTGCCGCAGCTCCACCCCGGTGCGGCGGTGCACCGGCGGCGTCTTGCTGCCGGGACCGGGGGGCCGCTCGCGACCCGAGAACGCGGGCTTGGTGATCAGCAGGTCGCGCTTGTCCTTGCGGTCCCACACGCGCCCCAGGGTGCCCTTGCCGACGTAGTCTGCGCGCCAGTCGCGGTGCATCTCTCCCGTGAGTCGGTCCTTGACGGTGAGGCCTTTGCCGTCGACGTCGAGCCAGATCTGACGCACCAGCCGCAGGCGGTTCGGCGGGGCCTCCGGCTCGCCGCGCCGGGTGGTGCGAAAGGTCAGCTGCTCGCCGGGCTGCACCAGGAAGGTCGAGCCCCCGCGCCAGTCGCTCGCCAGGCGCGTGCGCTCGGGGTCGGTGGCGGTGGCGCCGCGCACCTCCACGGTGCGGACCTGCACATCGGGGAAGAAGACCCAGGTCTCCGTGTCTTCGAGCCCCGTGGCGCTGGCGTGGGCCGGCGGCGCCAGGGCCTTCTGATCGGTGGGCAGCTCGGCGCTGATCTCGATCTGGTGGCGGCCGGGGCGCACGTGGGCGCGCACCTGACCCTCTGGCGTCACCTGCACCGGCAGGCCGCCGTCCTTCACCGCGGTGGGCAGGCTGCCCGCGAGCAGCACCTTGCCCAGGTCCACGTCACGCGCCCGGCCGGCCACCTGCAGCAGCAGCCGCGTGCGCACCTTGAGCGGCACGCCGTCGTCGATGCGGCGCTGCACCCGCACCCGCAGGCTGTCGGTGACGGTGTCGCGCAGGCCGGCGCCCTCGCGCAGCCACAGCCGCTCCCCGTCGCGCCGCGTGCGGGCCATGGGCTTGCCCGCGCGCTGCACCAGCGCCAGCCCCAGCTCGGCGGGCACGGTCAGCACCTCGGGCGCCTCGCGCCAGGCCCACGTGCCGGTGACCTTGTGGCTGCCGGCCATCAGCTGCACCCGCGGTCGCCCCGCGGCGTCGCGGCCGACAAAAGCCGGCGCTCCGTTGTCGAGCACGGCCTGGGGCCAGCGCTTGGCGGACCCGGGCAGCCGCACCCAGCCGGGGCGGTCGAGGTGCGCCGCCAGGGCAAAGGCGCCGCCCTGCGCCCCCACCTGCACGGTCAGCCGGCCGGGCCACACGCACGCGCGGCGCTCGCCGTCGGCCGTGCAGGGCAGGGTCTGGTGGCTGTGCAGCACCCACGGCACCCAGGGGGCCAGCGCCTCGGGCACCACCGGCGCGGGGCGAAAGGGCGCGGCCTGGGCCGCCGAGGTCAGCGCGGCGGAGAGCGTGGCGAGGGCGACCAGCGCGCCGAGGGCGACGGGGGTCAGCGCCGTGGTGCGGGTCCGCTGCGTCCGACGACGCGCAAGGGGGGCCGACGCGAGCAGGCGCGCTGCTCGGCGGGGCAGAGATCGAGGCGACATGGGCGGGCTCCCGGGCGTGCTCGGACGGTCTGTACAACACGTGTGTGCCGGGAGGATTCCACAAAGCGTGTGCAGATGGGGTGCAAACGCAGCGCGCCCCGCCAGCGGCGTGCTGACGGGGCGCGGTCCAGCGTGAGCGTGGCGCTCAGTTGCCCTTGGCCTCCAGCACCACCGAGATGCCGAAGTGGTCCGACAGGTGGGACTCCTTCTCGCCCTCCGCCGTGGTCAGCTTGACCTTGGCGTCGTGGGTGCGCTTCACAGCGCCGATGGTGCCGGCGAACCCGCGGATCATGACGTGGTCGATCACCCCGCCCTCGCCCCCCTTGTCGGCGCCCGTGGCGACCAGGGTGTTGTCGCCGCAGAAGGTGCACAGCGTGCCCTCGCGGTCCATGTGCGGGTCGACATAGCCGGCCGCGGTGAACTTGGCGTAGTTCTCGGGGAACTCGTCGACGATCGTGGCGCCCTTCTTCACCCCCGTGTTGAGGTCGCCCATGATGATCGAGGCGCCCTCGGAGGCCTTGCGCATCAGCCCGATCAGGTCGTCGACCTGCGCCGCCTGCTCCTTGTCCCAGCCGCCGTAGGTGCCCGTGTACTTCACCGACGAGAGCCCCGCGGTCAGGTGCGTGCACGCGATCTGCACCGTGCCGCCGCCGGGCGCGTCGACCTCGGCGCGCAGCACCCCGCGGCGCACCAGGGTGCTGTCGAGCACCGTGTGCTTCTTGTTCTTCAGCGGCTTGCGGCTCAGCAGCATGATCCCGGTGAGCCCGCCGTAGGTGTACTTGGCGCCGCCCTTGGCGCAGGTGTCGAGGATCTCCGGCAGCGTCAGGTGCAGGTTGCTCGCCAGGCAGGTCAGGCAGGTGTCGCTGACCGCGCCGAGCTGCTTGCCGCACTTGGTCTGCACGCAGTCGGCCAGGTTCTTGTCGCCGAGGCAGTTCTTCTCCGCGCAGGGCTGCAGGTCCTTGGTGTCGCCCTCGGTGCAGGCGGCGGGCAGCGCGGCGGCGTCTTCCTTGGTCTTCTCGACCCACACCTCGGTGAAGCCCGCGGCCTTGGCGGCGGTCTCCATGGCGGCGAGGTCGTCCTCGGTCCACACCTCCTGGATGCAGAGCACGTCGGCGTTGGCGGCGGCGGCGGCCTCGATGGCGAGGTCCTTGCGCTCCTTCGCCAGCGGCACGAAGTTGTACGCCAGCCCGAGGTTCCAGGTGGCGACCGTCAGCTTCTCCGTGGTGCCGTTGCCGGACTCAGAGCCGCAGCCGGTGGCGACCAGGGCGGCGGTGAGCGTCGCTGCGAGGGTGAGGGACGTGCTCAGCCGGTGAACCAGGGCTGAACGGTGAGACTTCGGTGCTGCGCGCATGGCGACCTCCAGGTTGGGGCGCGTAGCATAGCCGTGGTGGCTGGCGCTGTGCCAGCGGCGCGGGGGAACTTTGAGACGATCTTGTCGGGGCGGGAGCGGCATGCGGCGGTGGAGTCGAGCGGCGGATCGGGGGTGGGTGGCGCTGTGCGTGCTCTTGGCGCTGTGGTGCGGCGGCTGCGCTTCGGCTGGGGACACCTCGGCTGGGGACACCTCGGCCGGCGACACCCCCGTTGGCGAGACTTCGGCCGGCGACACCTCAGCTGGGGCGCGCTCGGACGCGACGGCAGCCGACGCTGAGACGGACGCCCTCGGGCCTGACGGCGCCGACGGGGCGGGCGGCGCGCTCGACGCCTCGGGCGCCTCCGACGCAGGCTCGCCCGCCGGCTGTGGCGCGTGGGCGGCCGCGACCGAGGTGGGCAAGCTCACCGACCCGCGGATCACGGAGCTCTCCGGGCTCGCGCGCAGCCCGACCCACGCCGGCGTGCTGTGGGCCCACAACGACTCGGGCGAGAAGACCGGGCGCCTCTTCGCGCTCAACGCCAAGGCCGAGGTGGTCGGCGTGCTGCACCTGCCCGGCGTCACCCCCAAGGACTGGGAGGACCTCGCCGCGGGCCCCTGCGGGCAGGCCGGCGCGGCGCTGCCCGCGGGCGCGGCCTGCCTGTGGATCGGCGACATCGGCGACAACGGCCACAGCGCGCCGACCCACGACCTGCTGCGGGTCCCCGAGCCGCTCAGCCCCCCGCAGGCGGGCTCCGAGACCACGTGGACCGAGCCGGCGCCGGAGATCTTCCGCTACCGCTACCCCGACCACCCCACCCACGCGGCGCTCGCCCGCCCGGACGCCGAGGCGCTCGCCGTGCTGCCCGACGGGCGGCTCCTGGTGGTGACCAAGCGCGACGACGGCCGCGGCCGCCTCTTCCGCGTCACGCCCGCCGCCAAGCAGACGGTGACCGCGGTGCCCCTGGGGCTGCTCGACCTGCGCGACGCCGACCTGCAGGCGGGGCTCTCGCTGCGCGCCACGGCCGCCGACCTCGACGCGGCCGGCCGCTTCCTCGCTGTGCGCACCTACTTCCGCGCCTGGCGCTTCGACCTCGCCGCGGTGCTGAGCCAGCCGGCGGGCGCGGGCGACGCGCTCCTGCAGGCGCCCCGCGTGCCGCTGCCCACGGGCTTCGACGTGCAGGGCGAGTCGCTGTGCTGGGACGGCGCTGGTGGCTTCTGGCACGGCTCCGAGCTGGTCGGTCAGCCGCTGTGGCACGTGGCGTGCGCGGCGCCTTGAGGGGCGCTGCGCCGCCCGCTCCGACGCGCGCCCTTGACCTCAGGTGACGGCGCCGGCCTCGAGCCGCCCGAAGTGCGACTCCACGGCGGCGAGCACCTTCTTCGGCCGCTCGATCAGCACGAAGTGCGTGCCCAGCCGAATCGGGGCGTAGACCGCGCCCGGGATCTCGTCCGCCATGATCTCGCTCTGGTAGGCGGGGGTCAGGTAGTCGAAGGCGCCGCTGATGACCGTGGTCGGCGCCTGCACGTCGCGCAGCTCGTGCCGCACCGTGTGCGCGTCGAGCTCCTGAAAGAGCCGCAGATACGCCGCCGTGTCGGTGGTGGTCACGTCGCGCATGTACTGCCGCAGCCCCAGGGTCAGCGTGGACTGGCGCCACCCCGCGACCCGCTTGCGCAGCCAGAAGAGCGCCTCGGTCGGCGTGCGGGTGCCCACCTGGAGCGCCCGCAGGAGGGTCGGGTGGTTGATCAGCAGGTCCATGCTGCCGTGCAGGGCCTCGCGCGGCAGCGGCAGCGGCGTAAAGGGCTGAAAGGCGGTGTCGAAGACCTGGCCAAAGGTGCCGTTGATCAGCACCAGGCTGCGGACCCGCTCGGGGTGCCGCAGGGCGAACTCCAGCGAGACCTGCACCCCCATGCTCCAGCCGATCAGGTGGGCGGTGTCGACCCCCTCGGCGTCGAGGATCGCGCCCAGGTCGGCGGCGTGTTCGGGCACCGCCAGCTCTCCGGGCCGCTGCGCGCCGGCCGACTCGAAGAGCCCCCGGTAGTCCCAGCTGACGAAGCGGAAGCGCTCCGCCAGCGGCGCCATCAGCGCCAGCCATGAGTACAGCCGTCCGCCGAGGCCGTTGGCCAACACCACGGTCTCTGTGCCGCTGCCGACCACCTGGTAGGCCACCCGCGTCCCGTCGCGCGCGCTCGCCTCTCCGCGCCGCAGGGTGGCGAAGACCTCTTCGTAGGGGGTGACGAATCCACGGCTGACTGCGGGGTCGAAGTTGCTCATGGCGCAAGCCTGCTGCGGATGAGCGCCGTTGGCCAGCGCGCCGCGCGGCGCACCTCCCCCGATCGTGCCAGTGGCGCCGCCGCCGCGGGCCGACGCAGCATCACCCCCGCAGCGGGTGTCTTTGGCCGACGCGCCTTTGCGTCCGCCTCGGCCGCCAGTTAGGTTGGAATACACCCTGTGTTGCGGCGACGCTACACGCCACGACTACGATGCCATCGCAGTCGCAACGTCACGGTCGAGCGCGCGTGACGGCGCGCTTCGGCGCGGGACCCGGACTCGCATGCCCTTGAACGCCCACGACAGCTTTCACGCCCTCTGGGACCTCGGCGCCATCCCGCTGCTGCGGCTGCGCCCCGACGGCCGCCTGTGGGACTGGAATCCTGCGTGCGCGGCCATCGGCGGCTCCCTCGCGGTGGACATGACCCTGACGCAGTGGCTGTCCGCGGTCGGGGGCTCCGACGTGCTGATCGTGTCGGCGCAGCGCGCGCTCGCGTCCGATGCGGCCGAGGCCCGCTTGCACGACGCGCGGGTGTCGCTGCAGCTCCTGCGCCGGCCAGCCGGGTTCATGGCCGTGCTGCAGGCCAACGTCGCGGGCACCTCGGCGAGCGAGCTGCTGCACGAGCGGCGCGTGCGCGACGAGATCAGCCAGATGGCCAACGTCGGCGGCTGGGAGATCGATCTCGTCAAGAACGAGCCGCGCTGGGACGCGCAGACCTTTCGCATCCACGAGGTGCCCATCGGTCAGCAGCCGCCCATGGACGAGGCGATCC
>JAUIAC010000016.1 GCA_030425545.1 bacterium
CCATGCGACAGCCCTTCTCGGCCGCCAGACGCACCATGGCGCGGGTCCCCTCGACGTTGGTCTCGTACACGGGCTCGGAGCCCTTGCGGCTGTGCTGCACCATGGCAGCGCAGTGGAAGATGCCGTCGACCGCGCCGAGCCCCTCTTGCCAGCGGTCGCCGTCGAGCAGCCCGCCCTCCACGATGGAGGTGCCGTCGAGATCCTGGGCCCAGGCCCACTTCTCCCAGCCGCGGCGGTCGCGGCAGAGCGCGAGACGTGGGTGGTCGGGGTGACTAGAGGCCAGCGCCTCGTGCAAGTGGCGTCCGAGGAATCCAGTCGAGCCGGTGATCAGCAGGGCCATCGTCGATCTCCTCGGTGACAGGGGCGCGGCGCTCGGGCCAGGCGCAGGCGTCGGCGTAGCCAAGCAGCACGTCGCGACGGGTCTCGTCGGACATGCCCCAGCTCAGCTTGCGCTTGCCCTCACGCTCCAACATGCCGCGCTCGACCAGGTCGTTGAGCACGCCCTGAACGGTGGGCAGGTGACATTGCGGCAGGGCGCGCACCACGGTGGACGCGTCGATGGCGTCGATGGGGGTCGACGTCGTCGCGAGCCAGCGCGCGGTGGCGACGTACTCGGCGCACACGGGCCGAAGCAGGACCTCGACCATGCGGCGCAAGGCAGGCGACCGCGGCGTGTCGGCCAGCGTGGCGTTGCCCTCCGTGGCGAAGGCGTTGGTGTCGATGTAGTGCCGCATCGCCGGGTGGCCCGGGAAGAGCGCGCGCGCCTCGGGGAAGAAGAGGTGCTGCCAGTTGTAGCGCATGGTGCGCTCGATCTCGGCGTCGACCTGCTCGTGCCCGTCGAGGCTGCTCGCGAGCACCTTGCCCCCACGCCGCTCGATGGCCTCGCGCAGGGCGTGCTCGTCCACGCCCTCGATGGGGTTGCGGGCGAGGAAGCAGCGCAGGTGGTGCGCGGTGGTGTGCGTGTGGGACTGCAGCTGCGCCATGACCTCGAAGCTGAGGTCGCGCACGTCGACGCCCTTGTCGAGCTTCAGCGGCTCGCCGCAGGTGACGTGGATGCGGCCCAGGTCGATGCGCCCCGACGCCATCTTGGTGGTCCACAGGAGAAGCTTGCGCAGCTGCATCTTGGGCTTGTCCTCGCCCTGCAGCTCCCGCAAGAAGGTCCGCTCCTCGGGCACCCGGTCGTAGGTGATGGCCACCGGCAGGATCATGCAGGTCTCGCCCGTGTTCTGCAGCGCGCGCAGCAGCCCACGCCGCGGCTCCAGGAACTGCCGCGAGCGGCTGCGGGCGCCCTCGATGAAGAACTCCAGCGTCTCGCGGCGGCGCACTAGGTCCTGCACCTTCTCCGTGAGGTCACCGTCTTCGCGGCCGAGGCCGCGCTTGATGTAGAAGGCGTGGGTCTGCTTGAAGAGCCACCCCAGCACGGGGATGCGGCTGAACTCCTCGGCCGCGGCGATGTGCGGGATGCGGATGCCGAGGTCGGAGCGGGCGAAGAAGAGGTAGCTGCACACCAGGAAGTCCATGTAGGACCGGTGGGTGGGGATGATGACCACCAGCTGGTCTTCGGGGATCACCGCGCGGGCGGCCTCAAAGGCGGGCCGGTCGAAGGTCACCGACTCGGTGCAGCGTCGCAGGGCCTTGCGCAGCGCGTAGCTCGCCCCGCGCACGGCCCAGTTGCCGGCCGGCTGCTTCATGATCCACTGCAGATCCGGCGAACCGTCGCGGTGCTTGCGGCCCGCGAACGACATCTGAGAGGGGTCCTTGCGGGTCAGGTGGCGGTAGACGCCCTCGCACACCACGTCGATGTAGGCCGCCGGGTCGTAGTCGGGGAAGTCGATGCCGTGGGAGGGGCGGAAGTCGAACTGGTTCTGGGTGAAGTAGGGGAACGCGCGGTTGAGGAAGCTCACGCGCTCCATGACCTTGTTGTACTGCCGGCGCTTGCGGGTGTTGCCCGTCATGGTGAGCAGGGAGTTGGCGAGCACGCGGCGCGTGCCGTGGTGCTGCGCCGCGGCGATGCGGTACTGGGTCTTCTGCGTGCCCACCCACTTGAGCACGGGCTCGCGGTCGATGGGGTGCTTCTTGAAGTAGTTGAGCATGCCGTCGAGGCACTGCTGGATGAGCGGGCTGTCCTTGAGCCCGGCCACGGCGTAGCGCACCAGCGGCTCCTCGCCCGGCGGGGTGGCCGCCTCCAGCATGCAGGTGTTGATGGCGCGGTCGGCCACCGTGTCGCACGGCACCACGTCGAGCCGGATGCTGGGGTCGGCGTTGAGCGCGTTGAGGTGACCCGCGCCGATGAGCGCGACGAAGCCGGCGAAGGCGGCGTGGCTGTCGATCCACCCGGGGAAGGGGTGCTGCCAGGTGGCCGAGACGATGGACGGCCGCACGATGGACAGGGGCACGTTGCCGCGCCGCTGGTTGATCAGATGCTCGTTGATGCACTTGGTCAGCGTGTAGGTGTTGGGGTGGCCCGTGGCCGCCATGAGCGCCTTCTCGTCCGCCCGGCCAGCGAGGATGTCGGCGTAGACCTCCTCGGCCTCGAAGGGCAGGGGCACCAGCGCCTCCGGCATCGGGTGCCGGCTGGCGGGGTTCACGTAGGCCGTCGACACCGCGACCATGTGCTGCAGGTTGGCGCAGCCGCGAGCGAGCTCGAGCACGTTGAGCGAGCTGGTGATGTTGGCCGCCGCCGCGTCTGCGATAGGCAGGGTGAACTCCACCGACGCCGCGCAGTGGATGATGTGCGAGAGCTGCGGCTGCATGGTCTCACGCGCGTCGGCGTCGATGCCGCAGCCCGGCTGGCTCAGCTCGCCGCCGACCACGGTGATCTTCTCCTGCCAGCCGTCGGCGAGGTGGGCGAAGGCCCGCGACGTGGCCACCTTGGCGAAGCGCTGCACAGGGCTCTGACCGCGCTTGCGACGAATCAGCACCCACACGTGTCCGAGGTGGAGCTCGTCGGCCCGGCGCAGCAGCTCTTCGAGCACGACCTTGCCGACGAAGCCGGTGACGCCGGTCACAAAGACGTTGGTGGCGGGGCGCTTGCCGTTCGCCTTCACCTTCCGCTTCTTGCTCGACTTGGGCGCCTTCGCCTTGCTGTCGATCTTGCCGTTCAGCTTGCTGGAGCTCTTGGCCATGTCGTCCTCTCAACGCGGCGGGGGGCCGCAATGGGATGCTCGATTGGGGCGCAGATCACCCTGCGCGTCGCGCCGCCCCGCGGGGCCGCAGCGGGTGCTTCAAGCCGCGTCCGTGGGCTTGCTCGCGGTCTGGTGGTTGCGCACACCGAAGTTGCCCTTGGGGTCGAAGGCCCGCTTGGCCTCGCGGGTGAAGGCCATGCTCCCCTCGCTCATGATGTCGGGCAGGAAGGCGGTGCGGATCTTGCCGACGCCGTGGTGGTGCGAGATGGACCCGCCCGCCGCGATGATCTCTTCGCGCGCGATGTGCTCGAGCTCGAGGTAGACCTCGGTCGGGTTGTCGACGCCCTTGTAGGAGAAGGCGAAGTAGAAGTAGACGGCCACGCCCGTGGGGTAGACCTGCGTCACGCGGCAGGTGACGAAGGGCTTGCCGGGGAGGCCGCGGGCCTGGTGCTCGTCGAAGACGCGCTTCTTCACCCGGTCGCACAGCGTGATGGTCTGGCTCCACGGCACGCTCGTCTCGAACGACTCGGCGATGACGTGAAAGTTCATCACGAAGTCGCGAATGTAGGCGATGCCAAAGGTCAGCTCGTAGCCCTTTTTGCCGTTCTCCGCGCCGGCCTTCATGCCGCCGTGCTGGGCCGCGATGCGATAGAGCTGCTGCTGCTGCAGGGCGACCTCGTCGTGGGTCCCCTCGAACACGATGGTGCAGGCGACCATCTTGTCCGGGTCGAAGCCCTTGAGCTTGGTCACCACGAGCTTCTCGAGCTTCGACTTCTGCGCCTTCCACCCCGCGCTGGCGGGCTTGAGCGCCATGCCGAACTGAAACTGCACGTTGTCCACGAGGCGGATCGACGCCGGCGGCGTGCCGTTGCGCGTCAGGTCGAACATGAACGCGACGCCGTCCTCAAAGGTCTTGAAGAGCACCGAGCCGTGCTCCTGGCACTCGGGCAGCGGGAAGAGCTTGACCACCGCGCTGGTGATGATCCCGTAGTTGCCCTCGGAGCCCAGCATCATGCGCTTGGGGTCGGTGCCGATGGACTCGCGCGGGGCGATGTGGGTGCGGCGCAGCGTGCCCGTGGCGGTCACCGCGGTCACGTCGAGCACGATGTCCTCGATGTTGCCGTACTTGTTCTTCTTCATGCCCGAGGCGTGGGTCGCGACCCAGCCGCCCAGGGTCGAGAACTCCACGCTGTCGGGCTCGTGGCCCATGGTGAAGCCGTAGACCGCCAGCTGCTCCTGGATGTGCCGCCCCACAGCGCCGGCCTGGATGCACGCCATGCGGTTGGTCGGGTCGATCCACAGCACGCGGTTCATGCGGCGCATGTCCACGCTGCAGATGAAGCGCTTCTCTTCCGGGGGGCAGCGCAGGGCGTCGGTGACGTTGGTGCCGCCGCCATAGGGCACCAGCACCACGTCGTGCTTCAGCGCCAGCTGCACGAGCGCCTCGACCTCCTCGTCGGTCGTGGGCCACACCACCAGGTCCGGCACCCGCGGCAGGGAGCCGTACTTGATCGCGTACATCTCCTCCTGGGTGTGGCCGTGACCGTGACGCAGCCGCTGCTCCGCGTCGTCGCTCACCTGATCGTCGGCGAGCAGGGCCGACACCGCGCTGGTGAAGGCCTTCTTCTTCTTCGGCTTCGGGATCTCAGGCGGGTAGTGCGGCGCGTGGATGTCGTCGAGATCGATGGAGATGTCCATGATCCCGCAGATCCAGGGCAGAAAGTTCGGCATCTCGTCGCCGCAGAGCGAATAGCGGCTGCCGGTGAGGACCACGTGACCGTTGGGGCTGATCTCGAAGGACGTGTCGTCGAAGCCCCACACGTCGAAGCTCTCCCGGCTGGGGTCCGGCGGCGGCGGTGGCGGCACGATGCGGGTCTCGTCAGCGGTGTCGGCCACGGGCGCCGGCATGGCGGTGTGCTCGTCGCCGCGGAGGCGCTCCATGGTGCGGTCGATGGTGTGCCCCACCGGGCTGCTCTGGCGGAGCGTGTTGACGACTTGCTTGATGCCAATCTGCTTCATCGTTTCGGCCTCACGGGCAGGTGGGGGCGTCGGGCGGGGCCGGGACTCCTCGTCCTGGGCGCCGCCACGCGGGGCGCGGCCCACGGGTCCTGCGGCGGCCGGCCCCGAGGGACCGAGCGCTCGCGTTGGGGCGATCTGCGGGTGCAGGGCACGCGCGATCAACCCCTGTTCATCGCCTGAGATCGCCATCTGGCGTACGCCAAGCGCGGAGGGGAGATACGGCAATCACCGATCTCCGTCAATTGAGGTTTCTATAGCATGAAAATCACAGGTGATTCAATGGTGCTTGTGACGCAACAAAGACATTTGCCCTGACACAGCCGTGACCCTCCGTGTTCAAAGGGTGACGGAGCGCGACGGGGCCTGCCCGGGGAGGAGCTGGGACATGCTGGTGCGGGCTGCGTGGTCCGGCGCGCGCGTCGGTCCGCGCCGGCTCGCCCCTGCCTCAGCGAGGCCGCAGCGGTGGGGGCGCGACAGGGCGCGGCATGCCTGGAGGGCGGCGCGGGCCCGCGGGTGGCGGCGCGGTCACACGCCGGGTCCAGCTGTAGGTCGCCCCAGCGGAGAAGAGCGCCGAGCTCCCCACAGCTGTGGTCATGTGCACTGCCCAGGTCGGGTTCAGGCGCAGCCGAGCCGCGGCTGAGAACGTCGGCCCCTCGGCCGAGAGCAGCTCCGCCGCCCACACCACGCCGCCGCGGCGACCGCCCACGGGGACGCTGCCCGGCCAGACCGCGATGCCGCCCGCGACCTCGAACCACAGCGGACCCACACGGAGGCCGCCCCCGCCCTTGAGCCCACACGGCTCGAGCGGCCCGCCGTCGCACCCGGCACCGGCCACCGCCCAGATCCGTCCGATACGGCCCGCGCGGACGAGGACAGAGGGGACCGGCTGCACCCCCGTGGCGCCGCCGTGGAGCAGGGTGACGCCGACCTGCGACTGCACCGTGCGACCGCGAAAGCCCACCTGCACAAAGCTCATCAGCTGCGACCAGGTGGCGTCCACGAGCCCCTCGCTGACCCCCACCGCGTCGCGCAGGCGCGTGCGCAGCACGGCGAGCTCGCCCTCGAAGAAGGCCCCGTAGGGCCGACGGTGTCGGACGCGCAGCGCCACAGCGGACTGGTCGTGCTTCTCGGCGCGAAAGCCAGGCAACACGTGCAACACGCGTCCCGCCCCCGCGCGGAGGCCGACGTCCGTCTTTCGTTGGCGCGGTCCGGTGGCGCAGCCCAGGGCGGTGGCGACCAGGGCGAGCGCGCAGAGCGAGCGCAGCGGCGCCTGCACCGGTCGCCGGTCGCGGCGGACCGGCGGGTCGGGGCGCGCGGACCGGGCGTCGCGCCGCGCTGGGTCCGTCAAGGGCGCTGCGGCACCGGCGTCGGAGGCGAGACGCGGCGCTCGTGCCGACCGATGACACCGGCGAGCCGCTCCGCCACGCGGACGAGGTGCGCCGGCACGTCCCCGCCACCGTGGAGATGCAAGTCGTAGCGGCGCGACCCGGTGACGGGCCGCTCGCCTCGGGGCGACCGGTTCCGCGCCCACAACCCCAGCTCCGCGTGCCCGCCCGTCTCGAGGTCCACCACGACGAAGATGAGCTGCTGTTGCGGGCCCTGCGCCACGTAGGCCACGGCCCACTGCGCGCTCAGGGGACGGCCGTCGCCGTAGGGGGCGATCAGGTCGCGCGCCCAGGCCGCCGGCGGCATCGTCAGCACCTCGGTCGCTGGCCGCACCGGCCCGTGCATGCCGCCGCCAGACTTGCCCGCGCCCCCGTTGCCCTGCGGCGCGAAGCCGGTGAGGACTGTGGCTGCGCCGGCGCCAAAGCCCGCGGTCACCAGCTTCTCGAAGAAGCCACGACGCGAGGTCGGCTGGGCTCCCCCTGGCGCCGGCGCTGGTTTGGTGTGCTGCGCTGGTTTGATGTGCGGCGCTGGTTTGGTGTGCGGCACTGGCTTGGCGGGCGGCGCTGACATGGGCTCTCTCCGGGTTGTCGCCAGGGTACGAAGTGGGGCCCCGGTCCCCAAGGAGTTTGTGCCGCCAGGGCGCGCCGCGCACCGTCGGCGCAGGGTCATCGAGGGCCTCAGGCCTCCACGACCGACGTCTCCTCCAGCGCCATCCCGCGCGTCTCCGGCAGCATCGTCACGATGACCAGCAGGGCCGCCACCAGGAACACGGAGGTCAGCGACACGGCCATGCCGTAGCCGCCGAACTCCTGCGCCAACACGCCGACCAGCGCCGGCCCACCGACGTAGCCGATGCGGCCCAGCAGGTTGTTCGACCAGGCGTAGGCGTCGCCGCGCAGGTCCGTGGGAAAGAGCTCGTTGGTGTAGTTGTTGAGCACCGGCAAGACACCGCTGACCCCGAAGATCCCGCCCACCAGCGCCACCGTCAGCGGCCAGAAGCCGCTCAGGTTGTAGGTCGCCACCGTCGCCACAGCGGACACGCCAAAGATGATCGCCGCGCCCTTGTGCCGGCCCATCAGGTCGAGCAGGCGCCCGGCCAGGAACACCACGGGCATCGCCGCGACGGCCGCGATGGCGATCGCGAGCCCCACGTCTTCGTTGGTGAAGTTGCGCTCCTCCATGACGAAGAGCTTCCAGAAGGTGATCACGTTCTGCGTGCAGGCGTAGGTCAGCCCCCACACCAGCGCGACCACCAGCAGTCGCTTGCGGTAGGCGCTCTTCCAGATACGGAAGAAGCTCGGCCGGGGCGCGCTGGTCGCCTGGGTCGCCTTGAGCGCCTCGAAGCGCGAGGTCTCCTTCAGGTTGCGGCGCGCGAAGGCGAGCAAGATCAGCGGGATCACGCCAACGAAGTACACCGTGCGCCAGCCGTAGGGCGTGCGTAGCAAGAGGGGGACCACGCCCGCACACACGATGCCGCCCAGGCTGGAGAATCCCTGGATGACCCCCATGATCGTCGCGCGCCGCTCCGGCGGGAACTCCTCTGCGGCGTAGACCATGCTGGTGGCCCACTCGGCGATGAGGAAGAGGCGGGCGAAGAACTGCAGCGGCGCGAAGAACCACACGTTCGGCGCCAGACCCGAGAAGAGCGTGAACAAGGTGTAGCCGGCGATGGTGAGCGTCAGCACACGGCGGCGGCCCCAGCGGTCGGCCTGCCGCACGAGCAGGAACGCGGCCACGGCGCCGGCGTTGACCACGGCGTTGAGGTAGCCGACCCCGCTCTTGGACAGCGCCATCTCCTCGGCGACCTGGGGCAGGATCTGGGCCAGGGCGAGGAAGTCGTAGCCCTCGAAGAACGTGGCCACGCTCAGGAACACCAGCAGCCGCCAGTGGTCCGGGGTGAGCTTGGTGGGCGGACCCTGGGGGGCCGGTCCTGCGGGTGGGGCCGCGCTCATGGCGTCTCCTGGGGCGTGGTGCGCAACGTGGGGTCTCGGGTCACGGCGTAGGTGACCGTGGCCTGGCCGACCGGCTCTGGCGGGCCCGATGCGTGCGGGTCCGCGGCGCTGGTGAGCACGACCTCGCCCACCGCCAGGCGCCGCCCGACGCGCAGGAGCCGCGCCTCTGCGACGAGGTCGGCGGGCGGTGGCCGGCGCAGAAAGTGAATCGTGAGGTTGGCGGTCGCGCTCGGCGCGACCTCGAGGCCGCTGTGGGCGAGGAGCGCGGCGTACATCGCGGTGTCGACCAGGGTCATCTGCCAGGGGCCCGAGATGGTGCCGCCCGGACGCAAGACGCGCTCCGAGAAGCGGAGGCGCACGCGCACCGCGCCGTCCGGCGCGACGGACTCGAACACGAAGGGCGACGCGGCGGCCGTGCCGGGGAAGGCGCGGGCGAAGAAGCCCGTGAGGGCCGCGGGTGTGTTCAGCGAGGTCATGACGAGGATCTACCGCAACCTCGGAGACGCGTCATCCGGCGCTGACCTGCGGCGCGCGCGGCTGCGCGTCCGCGCTGACGGATCGACGCGCGCGGACGCAAGGACTACGCGGGGCCCAGCCACAGGTGCGCGACGCGCTGGGGTGGGGCTGCAGCCCCGAGGAGCCGTGTCATGGATGTCAGGTCAGCGCCACCGCGGGGCCTCGTAGCCAGGCGACGCCGGGGCATCGGTCCGCGGCACGCGGGTCGCGCGGCGGCGCTCGCGGCGTCGCTGACGGCGCTGGCGGCGCTCGTCCAGGGTGGGTGCGCGGCAGAGCCGATGACCGGCGGTGGCGCCGCTGCTTCGTCGGCGGGCAGGGCGGGGGACGCCAGCGCGATGGGCGTGGCCGGCGATGCGCCAAAAGGCGCGCGGTCCACCGGGCTCTCGCCGCTGCCTCCGCGCGTGGACTTTGGCGAGGTGGGGCCGGCCGAGCAGGTGGAGCGCTCGCTTCGCTTCATCGCGGTCGGGCACGGCGTCGCGACCGTGACGGGGATGCAGCTCCACGGCGCGTCGAACTTCGAGCTGATCGCGCCGGTGGCCTTCCCGCTCGTGGTGCACCGCGGCGGCGCTCTGCGGGCGCAGGTGCGCTTCCGCGGAGACGTGCCGCAGGCCCGTCACGCCACGCTGGACGTGGCCACGGCCCGGGGTACGGTCAGCGCTCACCTCGTGGGCAACGCCGGCGCACCCTGCCTCCGCGTCGCGCCGGTCGAGGTCGGCTTCGGAGCGGTCTCGGTGGGCAGCAGCGCAGCGCGCGCAGTGCGGGTGGACAACTGTGGGTCGTCGTCGGTCGAGCTGAGCCACGTGCGCGTGCTCGCTGGCAGTCACCCCGCGTTCTCGGTGACACCCTCGGCGGTGCAGCGCGCGCGACCAGGGGCCCCGTCCGACCGCGAGGGCGGCGCCGAGCCGTGGGCTCTACAGGTCCAGCCCGGCGAGTCGCTGCACCTCGTCGCGGTGTTCGCGCCCACCGAGGTCTCGGCGCTGCACGACCGGGCTTGGGTGCCGGAGACCGGCGTCGCCTGGATCGAGGTGCCGGTGTGGGGGCCCATCGCAGGCTTCTCGCTGCGCGGCGTCGCTCGGCCCTGACGGACAGCGCCTCGTCTCCCTCTTTACGGCCACGCCGTGTCGCGGACGCTTCGGGCGTGGCTGTCAGTCGCCGTCGCGCATCGCGCGGACGAACTCGGCCACCGCGAGGGGCACCCGCAGGTCGCACCGCATCCGCCGCGGCTGGTAGCGGCACGCGGTCGACACCGCCGCCGCCTTCGGCCACTCGGGCAGGTTGGGCAAGATGCCGCGCGCGATCTGCAGCAGCGGATCGGGCTGGATGCCAAACACGATGTGGGCGCGCTGGCCACCCAAGGTCGACGCCCGCTTGAACCAGGGCTGACTCGCGGCCGACGTCGCGTTGCCGCCCGCGGACTGGGTCACGCGCCGCACGGCGTCGGGGCCCATGGCGAAGCGAATCCCCCCCTCCCCGGTGCACACGGACAGGTCCAGCTTGTTCGGCAGGAACGCGCGCGCCATGCGGAGACGACCCGGCAGCTGCCCCATGGCCGCGGGGTCCGGCGTGATGCGCAGCGTCCGGCACCGCAGCGCCCCTGCCGGCTTGTCGTGGTAGCTGAAGCGCGCCTTCCACGTGGCGCTCTTCTGCACCAGCAGGTCGACCATGCCGCCCCAACCGCCGTCGACCACCTTCAAGATCTCGTCACCCTTGGCCGCGGCCGACTTGGCGAAGGGCGCGCGTGTCATCATCTGGGTGATGCTCGCCCGGACCGCGTGCAGCATCATGCCGCCGGTGAGCTGCAGGGCGCGCTCCGGGTCCTTGGCGCCAAAGACGCCGTACATGCCGAAGGGAAAGCGCCCCTCACGCTGCATCGAGAAGGCGCTGTGCGGCTCGATGAGCTTGATCAGCTCCTCGATCTGCGCTTTGAAATCGGCCGCGCCGCCGCTGCGGAACATCGCGGCGTAGAGCTTCACCGCCCGCGCCAGGTCGCGCGCGTTGGTCCGCGGATCATAGGTCTGGGCCACAGCCATCCACGCGCTTGACGGGAGCTCCCGCGCCAGGGGGTTGGGGCCGAGCTTCGACTGGCGCGCCCAGCCTTTGGCCAGCTGCGTCCCCGGGCGCGCGGCGAAGGCCAGCCCCACCGACACGTC
The DNA here is from genome assembly GCA_030425545.1 of bacterium. GTDB lineage: Bacteria > Myxococcota_A > UBA9042 > UBA9042 > UBA9042 > UBA9042. The sequence continues at coordinate 11,149 of JAUIAC010000016.1, forward strand.
TTCCTGACCGGCGCTCGCCATGAGGATCGCGGCGTCGGTCTCGGTGAGCAGCGTGCCCAGGGTCTCGACCCAGTACGCCATGACCGCGGGGTTGCGACCGCTCACGGACGACAGGGCTGCCAGCTTGGACTGCAGCGCCTTGATCTGCCGCTCGTAGCGCGCCGCGAGGTCCGACACCGCGACGCCCACGTGCAGGAGCTCCCGCGGCTGCCGCGTCTCGACGCACTTGGCCAGCTGCAGGGCGCGCGCCTTGCGATCGGGGCTGGGCGACACGAGCGCCGTGGCGTGGTCGATCCAGTCGACCCACATCGGCGCACGACCGCGACCCTTGTCGTTGGCCTTCTTGAGGTCGAGCACCAGGTCGTGGCCGTCGGCCTTGTAGTCCGTGTGCAGGCGCTTGGTGGCGTCGCTGAAGTCGCCCTGGTCCTTCACGGGCACGACCACGCTCGCGCCGAAGACCGGGTTCTTGGGGTCGCTCTGCAGCAGGGCGTGGACCGGGCGGGTCATGTCGAGCCACTTCAGGTCGCGGACGCCCATGGGCTGCAGCCGCTCCTGTGCGAGGGTCATGAACGTGGCGCGCACCGAGGAGCCCGGCGCGAACTGGCCCGCTCGCTGGCCGATGCGGTCCACGGCCGCGATCCAGCGGTCGACCGACGAGATCGACACCCAACCGAGGAGCCGGTCCGCCTTGGGCTGCTTACGCAGCGGCGCCCCGCACTCCCACGCGTCGCCCGGGCGACTGACGATGGGGCCCTGTCCGCAGGCGGAGAGCAGCAGGAGCGCGGCGCTCAGCGTGGCGGCCAGTCGAAGGGAGTGCGTGGTCATGGGTGGCTCCGAGGGCGTCATGAGGGGCGCGGGGCCGTGGGTCGTGCGGCGATCAGCGAGGTCGGCGCCATGAGAGCGCTCGGGCTCGCGAGCGTCAAGCCGCGCCGCGAAGGTGCGCAAGGGTCCACGGCGCCCTATGCTAAACGCGCAGGGCGTCCCTGCGAGGAGTCCGCGATGAGCCCGACGACACAGCCCAACGAGCCGAAGCCAGCCGTCGCCCACGTGGCCGGTCCCCACGTGACCCTCGACGGGCGCGCGGCCGCGACCCCCTGCGACGCAGACGAGCTGGTGCGCATGGTCAAGGCCGGCGATCTGGAGGCGCTCGACCGCATCACGCGGTGCCACGGCCAGCGCCTGCTCGCCGTGGGGCGCCGGTACTGTCGCTCCGAGGCTGAGGCCGAGGACGCCGTGCAAGACGCGCTCCTGAGCGCCGGGACCCACCTGACCTCGTTTCGCGGCGACGGCTCGCTCGAGGGTTGGCTGGTGCGCATGGTCGCGAACGCCTGCCACCACATGCGACGCGGGAGGAAGAACGACTACCGACTCCACGACGCCGAGGTGGTGCTCACGAGCGCGGACGCCAGCCCGGAAGACAAGGCCATGGTGGGAGAGCTCTCGACCGCGCTGGGCGACGCGCTCCTGGCCCTGACGCCGACGAACCGCACCATCGTGCTCCTGGCTGAAGCCGAGGGGTGGACCGGCCCGGAGATCGCCGAAAAGCTGGGCATGAGCGCGGGCAACGTCCGGGTGCGCCTGCATCGGTCCCGTGTCCAGCTCCGGGCCCGCCTCGAAGCCCTCGACGCGCGGCCATGAGCGGGCGCACGCGCCTGAGCGTGGCCGAGCGGCGCGCCCAGCTCATCGAGGTGGGCAAGGACGTGTTCGGCGCGCGGGCGTTCGACGAGGTGTCGACGGACGATCTCGCCCGCGCCGCGGGGATCTCCAAGGGGCTGCTCTACCACTATTTCGGCAGCAAGCGCGGGTACTACGTGGCGGTGGTCAGCCAGCTGGCGACGGAGCTCAGCGACGCCACCCGCCTGGACGACGACGCCCCGCTCGACGGCGCCATGCACGCCGCGCTCTCGGGCTTCTACGCCTTCTTGCAAGAGCATGGGTCGCTCTTTCGCGCGCTCATGCGGGGCGGCATCGGCAGTGACGCGGAGGTGGACGCGGTGGTCGACTCCGTTCGGCAGACCATCCTTCGGCGCGTGCTGACCCGCTTCGGGCTGTCCGAGCCGCCGCCGCCCCTGCGGGCCCGGCTCGTGGGGTGGATCGGCTGTGTCGAGGCGGTGGGCATCGACCAGGTCGACCACGGCGACCTGAGCGAAGCGGCCTTCGTCGACGTGCTGGTCAGCGCGTTGATGGCGCTGCTCCCGGCCGACGTGACGTAGTCGGTGGTGACGGCGCCCGCGGTCTGCCGGGCACGTCTGGCCGCGGTCTGCGTCGCCGGGCTCCGGAGGCGCCTCTACCAGCCCCAGACGAAGTCGAAGGTCGGGTAGAAGTCGTTGGAGCGCACGTGCGAGCGCACGCCAAAGCCGTCCACCACCTCCACCTTGTCGGCGCCCTGGTCCTGGTTGGCGTAGAGCACACCCACCGTGAACCGATTGCGCGCGCCGACCGCGATGTCGACCCCGACGTGGGCCGTGCCGATGAAGCGACTCCGGGCCTCATGGTCGCCGAGCAGGTACGCGTTGGCCTCGCCCGACACGCGGATCCGGTCGTTAAGCGCGTGGTCGTAGCGCAGCCCGATCCGGGTGCGCATGCCGTAGGTCGCCGGCGCGAAGAGCAGGTCCAGCGGCGCGTGGGCTTGCAGCGGACGACCGAGCTCACCGCTGAGCGGTATGCCCATGGCGATCTCCACCCGCGCGGTCCAGACGTGTCTCGTCCCGGTCGACGCGACACCACCCAGGGTCGGCACCAGGATCCAGCCGGCCTGGTCACACGAGCTCGCCTGGGTCGGGTCGTGGGCTGTGACCTTGCACGCCGGCGTCAACCACCCTGCGACCCCGACCGGCAGCGGCTGGGTCATGCCCAGGCGCGGCAGCGACAAGCCCAGCTCGCTCGTCACGCGCCAGCCTGCGACGGTGCCCGTGCGGTAGCGCAGCGTCGCGTTCGGCGAGGCCACGATGAGGAGGGGATGGGTCTGAATCGAGAGCCCGTCGCGGAGGCCGATCTCCAGCGGGTTGAACACCCCCACCGACCACTGGCCGGCGGCCGGCAGGTCAGCCGTGTCACGGGCGCGCAGCACGCTGGGCGTCGTGTCGGGTCCAGGGGTCAGGGCAGCCGCCCCGAGGGGCAGCGTCAAGGTCGCGGCCAGCGCGATGAGGGGCCAAGCGTGACGCATCACTTCACCTCCCAGACACCGAACACAGGCGCGTGGTCGGAGAGCTCCATCGGGTTCTCGACCAGCTTCTTCGTCGCGCCGGCGCGGTCGAGGATCTCCTGCCCAGACCGCTGCAGCACGTCCCCCGTACCGGCGCGCCAGACGGAGTTCGCGTCGACGAAGAGGTAGTCCAGCGTCCGGTTCCAGTCACCGGGCTCGCCGTGCTCGTTGGTCTCGTCCGGGCCGAGCACCGTGTGGGTGAAGTAGCGCGACTGGGCCGCCTCGGTGGTGCCGTAGTCGGCCAACGACACCCACGGGACCAGGTCGTCATAGAAGGGCTGCATCACCTCCGGCGTGTAGGGCGGCTGGGCGAAGTCGGCGCTGCAGACCGCCGTCTCCCGCTCGTCGGGGAAGCCGATCTTGCGGGTGGCGGTGGGCGGCAGCTCATTGAAGTCACCGCCGAGCACGAAGGGCAGGGTCTCGCCGGTGACGAGCTCATGGATCTGGGTGATCTGCTTCTGCTTGGTGCCGTCGTTGTCGTAGGCCTCGGTGTGGACCACGAGCGCGAGCACCTTCTTGCCGCCGGTGGCCGTGAGGCTGCGCAGCTCAATCTCGGCGCGGCCGATGGCCCGCTTGATGTAGAACGCCGACGTGAGGGGATCCTGGTCCGTGCGGTCCACCTGGCGGATGCGCTCGGCCTTGCTGATCGGGTACCGGGAGAAGATGGCGTTGCCGAGGTTCATGCGGCCCAGCCCGTCGGCGGCGACCCAGCGGCTGTCCCAGGTCTCGATGTAGGCGCCGAAGTTGAGCTTGGTGTGGTCCAAGATGCCCTGAACCATGTCGAAGTAGGCCGAGCGCTTCGAGTTCACCTCGATCTCTTCGACCATGAGGATGTCGGGATCGACCTCGTTGATGTGGGCGTAGATGCGCGCCATGTTGGCGTCCACCTCGGCCCGCGTCATCTGCACCTTGTCGCCCCAGCAGTCGAACCAGAAGGGCAGCCGTGCGGCGCCGTACTTCACGTTCCACGCCATGACACGCAGCGCCGGGGTCGCGCCGGGATCGCCGGGATCTTCGACCGTCTTGGCCTTGAAGACGACGACCTCTTCCCGCGTGAAGTCTTGCGGGTCTGCGATCCACTCGCAGCCACAGACGCCGCTGGCGACGAGGGTCAGCAGCGTCGCCGTGACCAGCGTTCGGGGCCAGCGATGGGTCCAGAGAGCGCGCGCTGCCATGACTCCTCCTGAGGCGCGTGGGCGCCGGCGAGGCCTTCGCCTGCGTGGGGAGTGTGGCACAGATTCGGGGCGTGAGGAGGGGGGCGTGCCGCTCGCGGGGCGCTCTGTCAGGGGCCGCTCTGTCTGGGACCGCTCAGGCCGCGACGAGGACTTGACCGCGCGCCGACCGCACGGGCGCGAGCTCGTTGGCAGCCGCCTCGCGCACGGCCTTGCGCACGCGGTGGAGCCGAGCCTTCAGGGCGCTGATCGACAGCCCGTGCCGCTCTGCGACCGCGTCCCGGTCCTCGCCGCGCACGTCCATCGCCAAGAAGAGGTCGCGGTTGTCGGCGGGCAGCTTCGCGATGGCGGCGTCGATGTGTTGGGCCACGTGCTGGCCGCGCAGCACGGCCTCGGGCAGGTGCGACACCTCGCCCTGGCGCGAGCGCTCGAGCTGCGCGTCCATGACGTCCTGCTCCATCGGCATCGGCACTCGGCGCTTCTTGCGCAGCAGCATGCGCGCGGCGTTCTGCGTCACCCGGTAGACCCAGGTCGACAGGCCACTGTCGCCGCGGAAGGTGTGCGCCTTGCGCCACACGGTCCAGAGCACGTCCTGCACCACCTCCTCGAGGTCGCCCTCGTCGCGCAGGGTCTTGCTCGCCGTGGCGTACATGAGCGCACGGTAGCGCTTGCTGAAGCGCTCGAGCGCCAGGGGGTCCTTGGCCACGAGCGCGGCGACGAGGGCTGCGTCGGCGGTGCGGCTGTCGGCGTCGGCGCCTGGGGTCCGCCGCCGGGTCGTGAGCTGGCGCGGCGTGGCGGCGCCGGTCTGGGAGTCGTGCGCCGTGGCGGAAAGGGTGGGTGTGCGGGTCATGGCAGTGCGGGTCATGGGGTGCTCCTGGTTGGCTCGCGGCCGTGGGCTCGCTCGGCGTGGTGTCGCCGTGAACCCAGTTTGACCAGAAAAACCTGTTCAGCGCAAGAGAAAGCTGTTCAAACGTGAGCCGATTTCACGCCAGAGTCTGGTCATGCGAGAGCAGTTGGATCAATATAATCGATTAAACTCAAGCCGTTGTGCCTGAGTGGTCGCGGTCCTGTGAGAATTGCAAAAAACTGTTCAGAAAGCTGTTCACGCAGATCCGCGCCGGCTCGTGTCCCTCCGCGTCCGCCGCGCGGGCGCGCCTGCCTGCACCCTGTGTGCGCGCCCTTGGCTTGTCGCCATCGCTGGCCAGCGGGCACCATGGCGGCCTCACCCCGGCGAGAGCTCCTGTCATGGCGACCCTCCTCATCAGCATCGGCGCGCTCGCGAAGGCCTCTGGCGTACCGGTGGAGACGCTGCGCACCTGGGAGCGTCGCTACGGGCAGCCCCGCGCACATCGGCTGCCTAGCGGTCACCGGCGCTATGACCCGGCGGAGATCGAGCGCATGCGGGCGGCGCGCGAGCTGCTGAGCCGAGGCCACAAGCCGGCCGACGTGCTCGCTCTGGACGCCGTGTCGCTCCAGGGGCAGCTCACCGGCGGCGCGCAGCTTGCGCCCGACGCGCTCGTCGACCAGCTGCTGAGCGCGGCGATCGAGCTCGACGCGCCCAAGCTGCACGCAGCGCTGCTGCGGGCGTGGGACCGGCTCGGCGCGCTCCGCTTCTTGGACGAGGTCTGCGGCCCCTTCGTGCGCGCCGTTGGCGACGCGTGGGCGCAGGGCAAGCTCTCCGTCGCGCAGGAACACCACGCCAGTGAAGAGCTCCGTCAAATCCTGGCCGCGCGCTGGCGCGCCATGCAGGTCTCAGGACCCGTGTTCGTGTGCACCACGCTGCCTGGCGAACGGCACCACCTCGGGCTCCACATGGCCGCCGTCGTCCTCGCGGTGCACGGCCACGAGGTGATGTGGCTGGGCCCGGACACCCCCGTCGCGCAGATCGTCGCTGCCGTGACGCAGTCCGCCGCCGACGGTCTGGCCATCAGCGTCAGCCAATGGACCTCGGGCGCCGACGCCCGCGCGGCGCTCGAGGACCTGCGCGCCGCGCTCCCGCCCACGGTCCGCGTCGTTGCAGGCGGTGCCGGGGCGCCTCGCGACATCGCGGGCGTGCGCAGCGTCCAGGGTTTTCAGGACTTCGCGGAGCTCCTGCAGTCTCCCGAACAGCTGTCCGCGTGAGCCCGTCGCGCGCGCTGACCTGGGGGGCGCTCGTGGCGGTGGTCGCGCTCGCCGCCGCGGTCGGTCACCGCCCCATCGAGGACGGCGATCTCTTCTGGCACCTGGCCTTGGGTCGGTGGACGCTGGAGCACGGCGCGCTGCTGCCCGACGTCGACCCCTTCACCTACAACGCGCGCTCTGCGCCGGTGCAGCACGAGTGGCTGGCGCAGGTGGCGCTCGCCGCGCTCGCTCGTGTGGGGGGGCTGCACGTGCTCCGCTGGCTGGGGGCGCTCTGGTTCTCCGGGCTGGCGGTGGTGGCCTTCCTCGCATTTCGGCGGCGGGGCGCCGGAGACGCGCCTGCGGTCGCCGCAACCGCCGCGTGGGTGCTGCTGGCGGCGCCTCACGCGGTGGTCCGCCCCCACCTCTTCGCCTGGCTGCCGGCGCTGCTGGTCGCCGGTTGGTTGCTGGAGGCGCCCACGCGTCGGCGTGTCGCCGCAGGGATCGCGGTGGTCGTCGTGTGGGCCAACCTCCACGCCAGCGTGGTGCTCGCGCCCGCCTGGGCCGCCGCCTGTGGCGCCACGGCGGCGCTCCTGGCCGTGCGTGCGGGTCGCTCCGTACGGCAGGCGGCGGCGCCCTGGGGGCTTCACCTCATCTGGACGGCGCTGGCGTCGCTGGCGCAGCCCGAGGGCTGGCGCATCTGGCCCTACGTGCTGCACACGCCAGAGGTGAACCGCGCGCTCAGCAACGAGTGGTGGCCGCTCTGGCGTGGGGACGTGGCAGCGGGCCGCCCTTGGCTCCTGGGGCTGTGGGCGGTCCTGGGGGGGGCCGTCGTGGTCGCGTTGGTGGGCGCGCTGCGCCAACCCATGGTGCTCGCTCGGGCGCCCGGGCCCCTGCTGTCGGCCGCGGCCGTGGTGCACGCCGGGCTGACACGGCGCATGACCGCGCTGCTCTTTGTGCCGCTGCTGTGGCTGCTGGAGCGGCTGGCGAGCCGCGCGTCGCCGCCGCCGCGCTGGGCCCTGCGCGCGGGCGCGCTGCTGGTCACCGCGTTCACGCTGTGGGGCGCTGCCCCGGAGACGCGCGGCTGGGACCGGCCGGCGGCGCTGCGGCCCGGGGTCTTCCCTGTCACGGCCGCGGCCTTCGTCGAGACCACGCGCCTCGCCGGCCGACCGGTGCACCCCGACGGGTGGGGCGGCTACCTGGCCTGGTCGCAGCCCGCGGGCCAGCAGACCTTCGCCGACGGCCGCTGGCCCCTGGTGGGCGCGCAGGTCATCGCAGACGGCGTCGCCATGCTCACCCGACAGTCGCCCCAGGGCCCCCGCTTCGACCGCTACCGGGTCGACTGGCTGCTGCAGCCCACGGCGCTGGCGATGCGGGTTCCGCCCCCTGCGCCCAGCCGCTGGGTGCTGGCCTGGCGCGACGACACGGCGGTGGTCATGCTGCGCCGCGGTCCGCACTTCGCCGCCAACGTGCGGCGTGTCTGCGCCTTCTTCCGCCGCCGCGCGGCGCTGCGTCGCCATGGCACCTGGCACCTGCGCGCGTCCGGCCCACCCGGCGTGCCCACGCCCACCGACGTGCCCTCGGTCCTCACCCTCTGCTCCGGATCTCCGTCATGACCTCACGCCTGTCTCAGCCGCCGCGCTCCCGCCCCCTCGTCGCCGCGGCACCCCTCGCCCTCTGGGTGGCGCTGACCGCCGCGCTCGCCGGCTGCGGCGCCGACTCCACCGGCGGGGATCCGACGCCTGAGGTCCGTGTGGGCGACCCCGCCGCGCCGGGGCCCTACGACGTCGGCCTGCGCACCTACGCTCTCACCTACAAGGGCCGGACCCTCCAGGTAGACGCCTACTACCCGACGACGCAGGCCCCCGAGTCTCCGCTGCCGCTCGCCGACCTGTGCACGTCGACCGCCGAGCGCGACACCCTCGCGGGCCTCGTCAAGGCGGCGCCGCCAGGCTGTGTGTCGGCGGGCGCCGACCTGACCCGCGACGCGCCGCTCGCGCCGGGGCAGGGGCCCTGGCCCGTGCTGCTCTTCTCCCACTGCCACAACTGCACGCGCTGGTCGTCGGTCAACATCCTGCGGCGCCTCGCCAGCCACGGCTTCGTGGTGCTCGCGCCGGACCACACCACCAACACGCTCTTCGACCAGCTCGCCGGGGCCTCGGCCGCGCTCGGCAAGGCCTTCCTCGACGTCCGCGTGGCCGACCTGACGGCCGTGCTGGACGACGCGCTGGCGGCCGCGCCCACCGCGCTGCCGGTGCCCCTACACGGCGCCGCAGATCCGGCGCGGGTCGGCGCGCTCGGCCACAGCTTCGGCAGCGTCACCGCGGGTCTGTTCACGCAGCAAGACCCACGGGTGAAGGCCGTCGCCGGCATCGCCGCACCCATGGCCAACCCGCTGCTGCCGGGTGTGGACATGGCCAAGATCACCGAGCCGCTGCTGCTGCTGGTGGCGCTGGAGGACAACTCGATCACGGTCGCGGGCAACCTCTTCTTGAACAACAACTTCAAGGACGCTGGCGGCCCGGCGTGGAAGCTGGACATCGCCGACGCGGGCCACTGGTCCTTCTCCGACATCGCCGGCCTGACCGAGGGGCTGATGCCCGGCTGCGGTGACGCCGAGCGCATGACCAACGGGGATCCCTTCACCTACCTGCCCGTGACCGACGCTCAGCGCGTCGCCCAGCGCTGGATCGGCGCCTTCTTCCTGGCCCACCTCGGCACGGAAGACGCCATCCCCCAGGCCGCCGCTGTCCTCGCGTCGCCGCCGGTCGACGCGCGTGTGACGGTGACCCGCAAGCCCTAAACACGCCGCCGTCCCGCGGTCGTTGCGCTGTCGTTCAGCCGTGACGCGGCGCCCCCAAACGACGTCGGGCGCCGCGATGCGCATCGCGACGCCCGACGAGCGCTCACATCCGCACGCAGCTCAGGGGTTCTGCTTGCTCCAGAAGTTGGTCTGCTCGAAGCAGTACAGGTGCCCCTGGTACGACGAGTAGCAGCGGTCGCTCGTGCAGCCCTGCGTCCACTGGCTGTTGGTCGCGCCAGCGCGGCCAGAGTAGGTCCGGTACGACGAGGAGCTGCTCGAGGTCTGCCAGCGGTTGCACATGTAGATGCTCGACGACGACATCCGCGTCCCGGCGGTCGTGGTGCCGGTGTGCACCTTCGGGCGGATGCTGCTGCCGCAGTAGGAGTTCGAGCTGCTGTTGGTGCTGTTGATGAGCTGACCCTTCTCGTTGAGGTTGATGCCGTTGTCGAGCGCCCCGTCGACCAGGTCGTTCCAGTTGAGGGCCACGGTCTTGCCGTCGAGCAGCTTGTACGGGTAGGGCGACTTGTCGAAGTAGGTCGCCGGCCAGGTCTGGTAGGTGCTGAGCCACGCGAACCACTTGCCGCCGAGCCCTGCGGCGTCGGCCAGCGCCTGGCACTTGGCGTGGCCGCCGTCGATGCCGCCGAGGTTTCCGGTGTAGATGGCGCTCGAGAGGAACACGCGTCGATGCGCCACGCACCCTGGGGCGGGCTTGTAGACACAGGCGCCCGTGGACTTGTTGCAGCTGTCGACGGTGCACGCGTTCTTGTCGTCGCAGCCGCCCGACTGGTTCTTGTCGACGCCACCGACGCACTTGCCGCTGTTGCACAGCGCGCCCTCGAGGCAGAGGTTGCCGTCCGTGCACGACGTGAAGTCCTTGGCCTTCTCCGTGGTGCACTTGTCGTTGGCCTCGTCGCAAGCGTTGACCGTGCACTCCGTGCCGTCGCCGCAGCTCTTGTACGGCGAGTTGATGCGGCGGATGCGGTGGTTGTTGTAGTCGGCGATGACCATGTTGCCCGCGCTGTCCACGTCGAGGCCGTGCAGGTTGTAGAACTTGGCCAGGTCGGCGCTCTCGTCGAGGAAACCGTACTGTCCGCTGCCCGCGAACACGTCGACCGTGCCGTCCGGGAGCACGCGCCGCACACGGTGGTTGCTCTGGTCGCCGACGTAGAGCACGTCGTCCGGACCGAAGGCTAGGCCGTAGGGGTAGTAGAACTTGGCGCTGCCGCCCTTGCCGTTGGCGAAGCCGTTGCTCTTCTGCCCGGCGAAGGTGGTCACCGCGAAGCCCTTGGCGGCGATGCGGCGGATCATGTGGTTGTTGCCGTCGGCCACGTAGATGTCGCCCTTGCTGCTCACGTCCACGTCGCGCGGGTAGTAGAAGCGCGCGGAGGTCGCGGCGCCGTCGAGGTACGACGCCGAGCCGCTGCCCGCGACCAAGGTCACGTTGCCCGCGGGGTCGACCCGGCGGATGCGGTGGTTGTAGGTGTCGGCGACGTAGATCATGCCCGTGTTGCGGTCCACCGCGACGCCCTCAGGGCGGTAGAAGCGGGCCGAGGCGCCCTTGCCGTTGGTGTAGCCGTAGGACGACTGGCCCGCGATCAGCGAGGTCTTGCCGCCGGGGCTGACGCTGCGAATGCGGTTGTTGTACGTGTCGGCCACGACCACGTTGCCCGACTTGTCCACCGCGACACCGGAGGGGTAGTAGAAGCGCGCCGACGCGCCTGTCCCCTCGAGGTAGGAGGCCGAGCTCTGCCCGGCCAGGGTGGTCACCAGGCCGTTGGCCGCCACCTTGCGGATGCGGTGGTTGCTGCGGTCCGCCACGAACACGTTGCCCTTGGCGTCGAAGGCCACGTCCCACGGCGCGTTGAACTTCGCCTTGGGCCCTGCCGCGTCGACGAAGCCCGCGGTCGAGCCCGCCATGGTGTAGACGTCGCTCAGGTCGCCAACGCACTTCCCGTCGACGCAGCGGTCGTTGACCGTGCAGAACTGCCCGTCGGTGCACACCGCCTGGGCCGGCGCGAAGAAGCAGCCACCGCTGAAGCTGTTGCACTGGTCGGTCGTGCACGGGTTGCCGTCGCTGCAGACCTTGGGCTTGCCGCCAGCACACTTGCCCGCGAGCGAGCAGGTCTCGCCGACGGTGCAGGCGTCGCCGTCCTCGCACTTGCCGCCCGAGCCGATCTTCTTGAAGTCGCACTTGCCGGTGGTCTTGTCGCACAGGTCGGTCGTGCAGCTGTCGCCGTCGTTGCACAGGGTCTGGGTCGGCTTCAGCTTGCGGACGCGGTGGTTGCTGCGGTCGGCGACGTAGACGCTGCCGTCCTGGCCCACCGCGATACCCGAGGGGTTGTTGAACTTGGCGGTCGCCGGCTTGCCGTTGACGTAGCCCGCGCCGGCCTTGCCCGCGAGGGTGAAGACCACGCCGTCAGCGGTGATGCGGCGGATCATGCTGCCGTCGCGGTCGGCGAGCAGCAGGTTGCCCAGCGGGTCCACGGCCAGCGCGCGCGGCCCGCTCAGGCTGGCCCCCTGGCCCTTGCCGTCGCTGGTGCCCTTGCTGCCGTTGCCGGCGAAGGTGGTCACGCTGCCGTCCGGCGCGATGCGGCGCACCCGCTGGTTGTTGTAGTCGGCCACGAAGACGTCGCCCTGGGGACCAAACGCGACGTCGTAGGGGTTGCTGAACTTGGCGGACTTGGCCGGCCCGTCGACGAAGCCGCTGGAGCCCGTGCCCGCGAGCGTGGTCACGGCGCCGGACGGCGTAATCTTCCGGATCCGCTGGTTGGCCCGGTCCGCGACGTAGACGTTGCCGCCCGCGTCGACGTCGACCCCCTCCGGGTAGGAGAAGCGTGCCGACGTGCCGACGCCGTCCTGCCAGCCAGACGAGCTGCCGGCGAGCGTGCTGGTGGTGCCGTTGGCCTGCACCTTGCGGATGCGGTGGTTGTACGAGTCGGCCACGTAGACCACGCCCTTGCTGTCCACGGCGACGCCAGCGGGGTAGTAGAAGCGCGCCACGTTGCCGGCGCCGTCGAGGTAGCTCGAGCTGCCCGTGCCAGCGAGCACCGACGCGGTGCCGTTTGCCGTGATCTTGCGGATGCGGTGGTTGTTGCGGTCGGCCACGTACACGTTGCCCGCCGCGTCAGCCGCCACGTCTTCCGGGTAGTAGAAGCGCGCGGACGTCGGCGCGCCGTCGGTGTAGCCCGCCGTGCCGCTGCCGCAGAAGTTGACCACGTCGCCCGCGCCGGACACGCACTTGCCGCCCACGCACACGTCGGCGAGCGTGCAGGCGTCGCCGTCGTTGCACGCCTTGGTCAGCGCCACGTACTCGCACTGCCCGGTGAACGCGTTGCACGAGTCGGTGGTGCAGGGGCTGTTGTCGTTGCAGTCCTTGGTCTTGCCCTTGCACTGGCCAACCGCGTCGCAGGTGTCGCCGGTGCTGCAGGCCGAGCCGTCGTCGCAGGCGTCGCCGGCCTTGAGTGTGTCGTGCTGGCAGGCGCCGAGCTTGGTGTTGCAGGTGTCGAGCGTGCAGGCGTTGCCGTCGTCGCAGCCCTTGACCCCGCCGTCGAAGCGCCGGATGCGGTTGTTGGCGCTGTCGGCCACGAAGAGGTTGCCCGCGCCGTCGCCAGCGATGCCCCAGGGCTGGTTGAGCTGCGCCGCGCTGCCGGCGCCCTCCTTGTAGGCGGCGGTGCCGTTGCCGGCCACGGTGAGCACGAGCCCGGTCTTCTTGATCAGGCGAACGCGGTGGCCGTCCTTCTCCGCCACAGCCAGGTCCCCCGACTTCAACATGAAGACGTCCGCCGGCGTGGCGAACTGCGCGGTGGCCAGCGCGCCGTCGACAGAAGCCTTGGTGCCCGTGCCGGCGAAGGTCGTCACCACGCCGCTGGTGGAGATGACCCGCACCCGGTGGTTGTTGCCGTCGGCCACGTAGATCTTGCCGTCGCCAGCGACGTCGAGGCCGTAGGGGTAGTTGAACTTGGCCGCCGCAGCCTTGCCCTCGGCGAACCCCGCGCTGCCGGAGCCGGCCACGGTGGTCACCACGCCGTTGACGTCGATCCGGCGGATCCGGTGGTTGTAGCTGTCTGCCACGAAGACCTGGCCCTTGGCGTCCACGGCCACGCCCTGGGGGTTGTTGAAGCTCGCCGAAGCGCCGGGGCCGTCCTTCCACGTCGCAGAGCCGTTGCCAGCCTTGGTGTCGACCTGCCCCTTGGTGCTCACGCTGCGGATGCGGTGGTTGGCCGAGTCCGCGACGTAGACGGTGCCGTCCGGCCCCGTGGCCACGTCCTCGGGAGACGAGAAGCGGGCGCTGTTACCGGGTCCGTTGAGGAAGCCCTTGGTGCCCGAGCCCGCGACCGTGCTCACCTGGCCCTGCGCGTTGATGGCGCGCACCCGGTGGTTGCTGCGGTCGGCGATGACCAGCGTGCCGTCAGGCGAGCGGTGGATGCCCCGCGGCAGGTTGAACGACGCCGCCTGACCGTTGCCGTCCTGGTACTTGGCCGCGCCGGTGCCCGCGACTAGCGAGCTCTTCGGCGCGGCGCCGGTCACGCACTTGCCCGTGACGCAGACCTCGCCGGAGGTGCAGGCGTCGCCGTCGTCGCAGGGCCCGGTCTTGACCTTGTTGCTGCAGCTCTTGGTGGCCACGTCGCAGAGGTCTTCTGTGCACGGGTTGCCGTCGTTGCAGCCCTTCTGGCCGGCGGGCGGCGTGCACTGCCCGGCCGCGTCGCACGACTCGCCGGTGGTGCAGGCCTCGCCGTCGTCGCAGGGCGTGCCCACGGCGAGCCCGGTGTTCGTGCACTTGCCCGTCTGCGGGTCGCAGCTGTCCACCGTGCAGGTCTTGCCGTCGTCGCAGAGCTGCTTCTGGCCGACGCAGTTGCCGGTCTGGTCGCACGAGCCCCCGACGCTGCACAGGCCGTCGCTGCAGGGCGAGCCCAGCAGCTTGGGCTTGTAGACGCAGCCGCCCTGCTTGGGGTCGCAGAAGTCGTCGGTGCACGGCTTCTTGTCGTCACACACCGTCAGGTCGCCGCCGGTGCACGCGCCGAAGAAGCACTTGTCGTTGGACGTGCACGGGTTCAGGTCGTCGCAGGGCAGGTCGTCCTTGGACTTGTTCGTGCACGCGCCGGCGTCGTTGCAGTCGTCGACGGTGCAGGGGTTGCCGTCGTCACACTGAGCGCTCGCCTTGCCCACGCACTTGCCGTCCGCGCAGAGGTCGTTGTTGGTGCAGTTCTTGCCGTCGTTACAGAACTTGCCGTCACCGAGGTAGAGGTTCTCGCAGGCGCCGGTGTCGGACTTGCAAGCGTCGACCGTGCAGGTGTTGTTGTCGTCGCAGTTCTTCTTCTGCCCGGGGTTGCAGATGCCGTTCTGGCAGGCGTCGCCGGTGGTGCACTTGCTGCCGTCGTCGCAGGGCGAGCCCACCGGCAGGCTGTAGGCGCAGCCGTCTTCGCCAGCGGCGCCCTTCGCGCCGTCGCAGGTCTGGTCCGTGCAGGGGTTGCCGTCGTCGCACGCGGTGTCGTCGGTCTTGCCGTTGCAGTCGTTGTCGACGTTGTCGCACTTCTCGGTGGGCGGGTTCGTGGGTACGCAGCCCGCGGTGTCCACGGCAGGGCCGGTGTCGGTGCCGGTGGCGTCCGCCGCGTCGCTGCCTGCCGCGCTGTCTTGCGTGGCGCTCGTGTCGCTCGCGCCTGTGTCCGTGGGCAGGCCGCTGTCGCTGAGGCCCCCGATGTCAAAGGGCGCCACACCGCCGCCAGGGGCAGGGGTGTACTGCGTGCCGCAGGCGCCGAGCCCAGCGGTGAGCGCCACGGCGACGAGCCGGATCCCGACCGAGTGGGCGTGCAAGAAACGAGGTGTACGTGCGATCACAGGACGACTCCTGGGGTGGACGCGCGAGCGTTTGGCCGCGCGGGCGAGCCCTGTCGTGGCGGACTAGGGGCTGACGAGCGCCTGCAGGCTACTCAACCCGCGGGGTTGGCGGCAAGGACTGCGCGTTCACCTGCGCCGGAAAGCGCCCTGTGGTGCGCGGCGCGGGGCGCTCAGTAGATCGCGCGCGGCGGGTCCACAAGCTTCTGCTGCACCTTGCGCGCCAAGGCCCGCGCTCGGCAGCGCTTGGACGACTGGTAGCGGGCGAAGCGGTCGCGGTAGGGGCGCAGCGCGTCGGCGTGCTCGGGGAACATCATCATCAGCGCCTGCATCTGCGCGACGTGAACACGGTGGTAGAAGGGGCTCGCGACCATGCCGCCCAGGTCGTAGCGGGTCCAGTAGCCCAGGTCGTAGCGCGGCAGCAGCGAGACGAGCGTCGCCACGGTCTCCTTCAGCGCGCTGGCGTACGCTGGACGCGGGTCCACCAGCTGCATGTCGTAGAGCCCCACCAGGCAGAAGCTCCACCCGTTGAGCACCGTGTTTGGGGGCTCATAAGGGTACTCCTCCAGCCGAAAGCCGCCCTCGACTCGGGCCGAGCAGCCCCCCTCCGACACCGGCTGGAGCAGCTTGGCCAGCGCCAGGTGCGCCGCGTCCAGAAAGCGCGCGTCCCCTGTGGCGGCGTGGGCCCGGACCAGCATCGACGCAGCCTCGCCCTGGCTCATGCCCGAGCAGAGCGTCGTCATCCGCCCGGTGCGAAAGGCCTCCGGCCAAGGGAAGCCGCCGTCGTCGTCCTGCGCCTCCAGGGCCCACTCCGAGATGCGGAGCAGCGCACCCAGCTGTGGGTGATCCGGCGCCTCGCCCGCCTCCAGCCAGCGGTCCCAGTGCCCCAGCCCTTTCTGAAAGGCCGCGGTCGGGAAGCGGTGCTGGTCGCCCTGCACGTCCGTCATCAGCGGCACGCCCGCAGCGTCCATCTCGCCGGGCCAGTCGGCCTTGTGGCGCATGTCGTTGAAGTAGCCGCGCAGCTCACCCGCCACGAAGAGCGCGCCCAGGTCCTGGGGCTTGTGGTAGTAGCTGTTGCCGGTGGCGATCTCGATCCACGACCGAAACATGGCGGCGTAGGTCTTCAAGGTGTCGGCGGGGCTCAGCGGGCTCCCGGATCGCATCGCACTACGTCCCACAGGGTCCTCCAGTCGCAGGTTGTTCTCGGCGTGGGGTGTTCACGGCGTGGGGTGTTCACGGCGCCCCTTCGCCCACGGCTCCCGCTCGACAGGCCACAGGCTGTGGCGCCGGCGCGCCGCATGGTGTTGGGCCCTCTCCGGGAGCGCAACCCGCGGGTCCCCGCGCCGCACGCGGCAACAGACTGTTGCGTAGCCCACCCTTGTGTCGGCGGCCCAGACGGCCAAACTGGATCCTGGGTGCGCGGCCGCCCCGCGTGTAGGTCGCTCGCACCGCTCCCCAAGACCAGGCACGACCATGAGCAAGCCCCAGCAGCCTCGCCCCACCTCCGCTCCGCGCCCGACACCGAGCGCCACGCACGGCCCGACCGACGGCGCCACCTCGCGAGACCCGGTGGTGCACCTGCGGCCCCTCGGCTTCCCCTGGAAGACGGAGGACCCCTTCCTCTTCTCCGTCCACCACCTCGACCACTACCCGGCCGGTGACGGCAACATGGCGCCCACGGTCCCGCTGACCGGGCGGCACATTGGCAGCGACTTCTCGGGTCGAGACGGCTGGAGCATGTACCACGGCCGCACCGTGCCGGGCTTTCCGCAGCACCCGCACCGCGGCTTCGAGACCATCAGCGTCATGCGGCGGGGCTACATCGACCACGCCGACTCCATGGGGGCGACCGCCCGCATCGGCCCTGGCGACGTCCAGTGGATGACGGCGGGCAAGGGCATCGTGCACGCAGAGATGTTCCCGCTGCTCGACCCCAAGGGACCCAACCCTTTGGAGCTCTTCCAGATCTGGATCAACCTGCCGGCGCGCGACAAGATGGTGTCGCCCCACTTCACCATGCTCTGGCGCGAGCAGATCCCGGTGCGCACCTTTCACGACGCGGCGGGGCACCCGACTCAGGTCACGGTCATCGCCGGCGCGCTGGGGGACACCAAGGCGCCCACGCCGCCGCCGAAGTCGTGGGCGTCTCGCCCGCAGTCCGACGTCGCGATCTTCTCGATTCGACTTGGCCCGGGGGCCACCTGGACGCTCCCGGCGGGGCCCAAAGGGGTCAACCGCAACCTCTACCACTTCACCGACGTGCCGCTCAGCGTGGCCAACCGCAGCGTGCCGAGCAAGACGGCCATCAAGGTGCACGCCGACCAGCCGGTGACGCTCACGGCAGGCGCCAAGGGGTGCGACGTCTTGATGTTGCAGGGGCGCCCCATCGGCGAGCGCGTGGTCCAGCACGGCCCCTTCGTCATGAACACCCAGGCCGAGATTCGACAGGCCTTCGCCGACTATCGCCGGACCCATTTTGGTCGCTGGCCCTGGCCGAGCGAGGACCCTGTCCACGCCCGCGACGCGGGCCGCTTCGCGCGGCATGCCGACGGGCGCGTCGAGCGCAAGCAGCGCGGCTGACCAGGGCAGGGCGCGCCCGTCGCCGCCGCGTCGCAGCGCGAACCCAACGCGCAGCTCGGCGGCTGGGTCGGTCGCCAACACGCCAGCTCGTCAGCTGTTCAGCTTGTCAGCGCTTCACGACCCCTCACGCCCCGCGGGCGCTGCGGCTCCCGCTGGCGTCGTGTCACGCTGGTGCACAGCGTCGCGCAGCGCAGCGATCTCGGCCCGCAGCGCGGCCAGCTCGTCGCGTGGCAGGGGCGTCGCTGGCGCCGCCGGTCCGACGTCGGCGCCCGCGGCACCCCCGGCGGACGTCGTCGCGGACACGCCGGGCTCCGGGGCCTCCGGAGCCGGAGGAGCGGCGGTGCGTCCGCTCCCTGCTCCCAGCCACGGCGCGGCCCACGGCAGGCCCCCTTGTCCGGCGTTGAGCAGCGGCGCGAGCAGGGGGTTGAGCCGGGCCATGGCACGCCCCTGGCGCCGCATCTGGCTGTACACGGTCATGGCCCAGCCCACGTACGAGCCGAAGAACTCGGCCAGCGCGCTGTCGCCCATGCGGACCAGCTCGTGGAGCAAGGGCGTCGGCAACAGCCGCGCCGCGCCGCGCCCTTCGATCACGATCTGGGCCAGCGTCACCTGGGTGAGATCCTCCCCGGAGCGCGCGTCCACCACTTGCACGTCCACCCCCGAGCGGATGCGCGCGGACAGCTCCTCGAGGGTCACGTAGCGGCTCTCGTCCGTGTCGTAGAGGCGTCGGTTGCTGTACTTCTTGATCAGCACCACGCCCTTGTTCAGCTCGCCAGAAGCGCGCGCCATGGGTCCCTCCACGCCGTCCGTTCGCGGACGCAGCATGAGCAGCATACCCAAGCGCTCCTGTGCTGTCTCTCAGGCTGATTTTTCAGCCCATTGCCCGTTGTTGCGCCGCAACATCCGGCTTGACGTGGCGGCCGTCGTCGGCCCATGCTCCGGCCGCTCTCGCCACCGCACGTGGTGTCCGCGCGCGACGTCCGTGCCTGGCGTCCCTGCTTCGTGTCCCCTCCTCTGCCGCCGGAACGCCGCGTCCCCGACGCGCACTGGATCGCCGCCTTGGCCCTCCTCAGCCCGCCACTGCGCCCGCTCCGCGTCCACCGACCGTGGCGTCACCGCGACGTACCGCTGCGCGCGCCCGCTGTCGTCGCCCTGCTCGGACTCGCGCTCCTCTCCGGCTGTGGCGTTGGGCCCTGGCATCGCGGACCCATCCCCGGAGAGCCGGCTGGAGCGCGCTTCGCCGTGCTCCAGGGCGCTCGGGTGCGCTACGTCGACCAGCCCGCGGCCAGCGCGCCCCAGCGCCCCGATTCAGCCCGGCCGGAGAGCGCGGTGCTGCTGGTCCATGGCTTCGCGTCCTCGCTCGATGTCTGGGCAGGGGTGCGTCCAGCTCTCGCGTCGCGTCACCGTGTGCTCGCCTTGGATCTCAAGGGGTTTGGCTGGAGCGACCGCCCGCCAGGGGACTACTCGCCGGCCGCCATGGCGCGCCTGGCGTGGGCCTTGCTCGACCGACAGGGGGTCCAGCGCGTCGCGCTGGTGGGCCACAGCTGGGGCGCCAGCGTGGTGCTGGCCATGGCGCTGCAGCACCCCAGCCGGGTGCGCCGCGTCGCGCTCTACGACGCCTGGGTCTTCGACGAGCAGCTGCCCTCCTTCTTTCGTTGGGCGCGGGTCGGGGGCGTGGGCGAGTGGCTCTTTGGCGCCTTCTACAAGCAGCGCCCGGTCGACCGGCTCGAGATGGCCTTCTATGCGCCGGGCCGGCTGCCCCAGCGCTTTGTCGACCATGTGCTGGCGATGGTCGATCGGCCAGGGACCGTGCGCGCCGCCCTCGCCGCGGTCCGCGGCCAGCGCTATGGTGCGGTGCAGCATCTCTACAGCGG
Source organism: bacterium (assembly GCA_030425545.1). Classification (GTDB taxonomy): domain Bacteria; phylum Myxococcota_A; class UBA9042; order UBA9042; family UBA9042; genus UBA9042. The sequence goes on from JAUIAC010000016.1 coordinate 30,712, forward strand.
CGTCCGCGCCCCGACCTTGCTCCTTTGGGGCCGCGACGACCAGGTGACCCCCCTCTTCTATGGCGAGCGGCTCGCGCGTGCGCTCCCGAACGCCAGCCTGCGCGTGTACCCGCGATGCGGTCACTTCCCCATGATGGAGGCTGCCGCCGCGTCGACGCGCGACCTGCGCCGCTTCTTGGCTGCGCGCGACGTGGGGAGGCGACCATGACGGCGGCCGCGAACCCCGGGCCTGGCCGTGTGGCGCTCCCGCTCGCCCGGAGTCGGCACATCGTCGTCCTGGCCTGGGCGCTCTCTGTGGGCGCGCCGCTGCTGAGCCCGACGTTCGCGCACGCCAAACCCGCGCCCGCAGTGGAGGCCTCGCCCGCGGCGACGAAGCCGGCGAAGGAGTCGCCGGCAAACGAGAAGCCGGCGCCAGACCTCGACCTGCAGGCCGCACGCGCGTCCGACGCCTTGTCGCGCCCCGGCGCGTTCACCGCCTTTGGCGAGGGCCTCCGCGATCGGGAGCGCACGGAGCTCGTGGTGCACGGCTACTTCCGGACCCGTGGCGAGCTGCTCGGCAACCTGGACCTGGACCACGGCCTGACCCCCTCCGGACGCAGCCTCTACCCTGTGCCGCTCGCCGATCCAGCGGGGCAGACCCTGACCCACGCCGACCTGCGCGGCCGGCTCGACTTTTCGCTCTTCCCCACCGGGAGCTCGGTGGCTGTGCGGGGGCGCGTCGACCTGCTGGACAACCTGGCGCTGGGCAGCGCGCCCGAGGGCCCGCCGAGCGCCACGACCGGGCAGCGGGACAGCCCGTCGCCGGTGGCCGTCCGTCGGCTCTGGGGTGAGGTGCTGCTGCCCTTTGGCCTGCTGGCTGCCGGGCGCATGGGCGCACATTGGGGCGCCGGCCTGCTCAGCCACGGCGGCGACTGCCTGGACTGTGACAGCGCGACTGTCAGCGACCGCGTCGCCCTGGTGTCGCCCCTTGCCGGCAAGGTGTGGGCGGTGGCCTTCGATCTCTCGTCGTCTGGGCCACAAGGGACGCGCGCGGCGCCTGGCCGCACGCTGGACCTGGACCCGCGCGACGACGTGCGCACCCTCACGCTCGCCATGCTCGAGTACACGGGCCCACGGGGCCGGGCTCGGCGCAGCGCTGCGGGCCGATGGACCGTGGAGTACGGCGTGGTCGGCACCTGGCGCTGGCAGTCCTGGGACCAGCCGGCGCACTGGCTGGCGGCGCAGGGCAGGGCCGCGGTCCCGCCGGAGGCCGCGGAGCCCGCGCCGGAGCGGGCGGTCAAGCGCGACTTCCGCGCCGCGGGCGGCGACCTGTGGCTGCGAGTCGAGAGCCGGCGCGTCCTCGTCGAGGCAGAGGGCGCGGCCCTGTGGGCCCGCTTCGGCGAGTCCTCGCTCGTGCCCGGAGTCTCCCTGAACGCCCCGGTCAGCGGGCTGCAGCTCGGCGCTGTCGTGCGCTCACGCTTTGGCTCCCGCGCCGCGGGCTGGTCAGGGGGGCTCGACCTGGTCTTCGCCAGCGGCGATCCCGCGCCAGGCTTCGGCGCAGACCAGCAGGCCGGCGCCGCCGCGCCCAGGCCCGGGGATCTCGACGGCCCGCAGAGCAGCCCGCCCGGCGACGCCCGCATCGACAACTTCCGTGCCCACAGCGACCTCCGGGTCGACCGCATCCTCTTTCGCGAGATCATCGGCAGGGTCACCGACGCGTGGGTCGCGCGCCCCCATGTGCGCTGGCGGGGGCATCCCGTCGGGGCCGGGCGACTCGACGTCGAGCTCGCGGTGGTCGCCAGCGCTGCACACCAGCCCAACTCCACCCCCTCCGGCGCGCGCCCGCTCGGCGTGGAGATCGACCCGACCGTGTCGTGGCGCAGCCGCGGCGGATTTCGCCTGCAGCTCCAAGGGGCGTGGCTGAAGCCGCTCGCCGGGCTGGACAACGCCGTCACCGGCGCCGAAGCCCAGCCGGCGTGGCTCGGCCGCGTGCTCGCCGCGTGGGAGTTTTGACCATGCGGACCCAGGGCCGGAGTCGCGGGGTCGGAGCGCGCGCGCTGCTGCATGGGCGGCGGCTCGGCACGCTCGCGCTCGTCGCGCTGAGCCTCTCGCTCGCGAGCTGCGATCCCAACCTGACCCCTCGGTCAACTGTGCCGGATGACGCGCGGCTCTCGTGCCTGCCCGTGCTCGACGGCCACATCCGCAGCTGGGAGCTGCCCGGTGTGCCAGGCGCGAGCGGGCGCTACGCGGTCGGCTCCGGTCCGGTGGACTACGCGGGCACCATCGACGCGGCCGGGCGCCGCAGCTGGGACTGGCAGGCGCTGCCGAAGGGCGCGACCACCGAGACGCTCACGGTGTTGAACCCCAGCGACCAGTGGTTCGGGGCACACTTCCCTGGCGCGCACGTCGCCGTACCGCTCGACGACGCGACTGTGGCCGTCTACCGCCAGGACGACGACGCGCTCTGGCTGCTCGGCGTGGCGTCGACGGTGGCGCAGCCTCCCGGCGGCCAGACCCTGCTGGTGTACGACGCCCCGGCGGCGCTGCTGCGCTTCCCGCTCCACGTAGGCGCCGCGTGGACGTCCACGGGGGTGGTCACGGGCGGCACGCTCTTGGGTCTGCCCTACCACGGCACCGACACCTACGACGTCCGGGTCGACGGCAGCGGTACGCTGCGTCTGTCCTGGCTGGACGCGGGCCCCACCCTCCGGGTCACGACCCGCGTCACGGTGGCGCTCAAGGGCGTCGCGCCCATCGTTCGGCATCAGGTGTCCTTCTTCTTCCCCTGCTTGGGCGAGCTGGCACGGGCGACCAGTGACCACGACGACTGGTCACAGGTGGTCACCGCGCGTCAGCTCGTGCCCTGACCAGGAGGTGCACACATGACCACCCCGCCACCCAAGGCCGACGGCGAGGCCGTCTGGAAGGCCTGGCTCCGAGGCTTCACCCAATGGGAGCAGACCACCTCGCAGCTGCTCGAGACCGTGCTCAAGAGCCCCTCGCTGACCGGGCCGGCCGCCCAAGCGCTCACCGCGTGGATGAAGGCGACCGCGCAGCAGCGCGAGGCCCGCACCGACGCGCTGCGGCGGGGTGGGCTGGCCACGGCGCACGACCAGGAGCGCACGCTGCACGCCCTCCACCAGCTGCAGTCCCGCGTGATGGACCTCCAGGAAGACGTCGCCGAGCTGCGCGCCGAGGTCCGCGCGATGCGGGCCGAAGACGTCGCCAAGCCCGGCAAGGCCACCCGCAAGCCACGGACCACGCGGTCCAAGGCCGCGTCCACCGCGGCGGCGAATCACAAGCGCCGCAAGGGAAGCGGCAGCGCCACGACCCAAGGAGAGGAGTGATCATGGACGTCTCCACCTACCAGGAGCTGCTGCCTGCGCCGCGGGCGGTGTTCGACGCGCTGCCCGAGCGCGCCGACTGGGTCCGCTTCAAGGTCCCCGACTCCTCCGACCCGTCGGTGGTCACCGAGGTGACCTGGCAGGCCTTTGCCGACGAGATCCGCGACGTGAGCCTGTGGTTGCACGCCTCGGGCCTCGCGACCGGCGAGCGCGCGGCCATCTTCGCGCCGAACCGGGTGTCGTGGCTGAGCGCGGCCCTCGGCATCCAGGCCGCGGGTGGCGCCATGGTGCCCATCTACGGCAGCACGACCGCGGAGGGGGCGGCCTACGTCCTCCAACACAGCGACGCGCGCGTGGTGTTCGTGGACACCCCGGCGCTGCTGGAGCGCACGCTGCGCGCGTGGCCCGCGTGCCCGGACCTCGAGCGTGTGGTGCTGCTCGACGACGCCCTGGACCCCTGGGCAGCGCGCGCCCGCCTGGCGGGGCAAGACGTGGCCGAGCTGCCCTCGGACACACAGCTCGAGCAGCGGGTCCACCGCTGGGCCGACGTCGTCGCCGCGGGCGCCCGCGCCCATCAAGACGAGCCCGCGGCCTTTGAGGCCCGGCTCCACGGCATCGACCTCGACGGACCCGCGGTCATGCTCTACACCTCCGGCACGTCCGGCCAGCCCAAGGGGGTGCCGCTGACGCACCGCAACGTGGGCGTCAACGGGCGCGACTGGCTGAACTGCAACGGCCCGCTGGTCGAGGAGCGGGACGTCGACCTGCTCTGGCTCCCCTTCAGCCACATCTTCGGCTTCGGCGAGGCCTGTCTTGGCAACACGCTGGGCTGGCAGAGCACGCTCTCGACCCCTGCGAGCGTCCTGGCCGACCTGCCGCGCGTGCGGCCGCACGTGTTCATGAGCGTGCCTGCCTACTTCGAGAAGATCGCCGCGCTCGCGCAGCAGGCCGGTTCGCCCGACGCGCAAGGCGCGCGGCTCCGCGAGGTGACCGGCGGGCGGCTCCGCTTCTGCCTGTCGGGCGGCGCAGGGCTCAAGCAGGACATCAAGACCTTCTTCCACGCCCATGGCCTGCTCATCATCGAGGGCTACGGGCTCACGGAGGCGTCGCCGACCCTGACGCTCAACCGACCGGACGCCTTCCGTTTCGACACCGTCGGCAAGCCGCTCCCCTCTGTGCAGCTGCGGCTCGCTGACGACGGTGAGATCCTCGCGCGCGGGGAGAGCGTCTTCTCCGGCTACCACAAGGACCCAGCGGCCACGGCGGCCACCTTCGATGACGAGGGCTGGCTGATGACCGGCGACATCGGCGCGTGGACGGACGACGGCTTCCTGCGCATCGTCGACCGCAAGAAGGACATCTTGGTCACGGCCGGCGGCAAGAACGTGCCCCCGGCCAACATCGAGCTGCGCTTCCGCGACGACCCGCTGCTGGCCCACGTGGTCGTCTACGGAGACGGGCGGCGCTATCTCACCGCCGGTGTCTGGGTCGAGCCGACCGTGGCGGAGTCGCTGCTCGCCGGGGTGCCCGAGACGGAGCGCGACGCCACACTGCGGGCGGCCGTCCAGCGCCGCATCGACCGGGTCAACGCGGACCTGCCCAGGTTCATGACCCTCAAGCGCTTCGCCCTGATGTCACCGGCGCTCACGGTGGACAGGGGGCTGCTGACCCCCACGCTCAAGGTCAAGCGCAAGCGCGTCGTCGCGGCCTTTCAGCAAGAGTTCGAGGCGCTCTACGACTGACACGGTCACGCGCTCTGGCCAGCGCTGCGCCGCGGGCCGCGCGGGGGCGTCCCAGACGCACGGAGGACACATGGCAAGGGACATTCCAGGTGCCAAGGGCACGCCGCGCGGCGTTCAGCGCGTGCTGAACCTGATGAAGCTGCCGGCTCGGTCGGCGCCGCCCGTCGGCGCCACGCCGGCGGACGTCGTGCACCGCGAGAACAAGCTGCGGCTGCTGCGCTACCGGGCGCGAGACGCGGGGCTGGTGTGCACCACGCCGGTGCTGCTCGTCCCCTCGCTGATCAACCGTCACTACGTGCTGGACCTGATGCCCGGCAAGAGCATGGCCGAGTGGCTCGTCGCCGAGGGCTTCGACGTGTGGACCATCGACTGGGGCACGCCCGCGCCCGAAGACCGCTACCTCGGCTTCGACGACATCGTCGACGGGTACCTGGGGCGCTGTGTGCGCACGGCAGCGCGCGTCGCCGGGGTGCCGGGGGTCCACCTGCTGGGCTACTGCATGGGCGGCATCTTCACGGCCATCTACGCCGCGCGTCACCCGCAGCGGGTGGCTTCGCTGGTCCAGCTCGCAGCCCCGGTTCGCTTCGACGACGAGGGCATCTTGGCGAAGTGGACGTCGGAGCCTGGCTTCGACGCGGAGGCCGTCGTCGCCGCGACGGGCAACGTGCCCTGGCAGCTGCTCCAGGGCGCCTTTCACATGCTGCGTCCGACGCTGAACCTGTCGAAGTCCGTTCACCTCGTGGACCGGGCTTGGAACGACGCCTTTCTCGACGGCTATCTGGCCATGGAGACCTGGGCCAACGACAACGTGTCCTTGCCGGGCGCCTTCTACGCCCGCTACATCAACGACGTCTATCGCGACAACCAGCTGGTGCGCGGCGAGCTCTCGGTCGCCGGCTCGCCTGTGGACCTGTCGAACATCGTGTCGCCCGTCCTGGCGGTGGTCTTTACCCATGACCACATCGCCCCTGCGGAGAGCTGCGCGGCCCTGCTCGACCACGTGTCGAGCGGCACCGTCGAACGGCTCGACCGAGCGGGAGGCCACGTAGGCGGCGTGGTGTCCAGCCGAGCCCGCCGGGAGCTGTGGCCAAAGCTGGCGTCGTGGTGGCAGGCCCACGCCTTGTAGCGCCGCTGCGGCTTCGGGTTCCGCCGCGAGCGCGGGTCGCCCCCCGTGCAACGCGCGCACCGTGGGCACTTTCTTGCCTGACGAACAACCGCAGGGATACCCTGATCGCTCGGGAGAGACGCGGCGTGGCGCTGTCGACGCGGTCGCATCCGGGGCTGGCCCTGGGGCGCGTCCGTTGCGCACGCAGAACCGGCAGCCGCGTCTGGCGCTCCCGTGTGCGAGGTGGGCGTGCGACACGCTCCACCCGCGAGACCGGCCGTCGGGCATGCCCCGCGGCGCTTCGGAGCGGTAGATGTCGGAACCGGGGCTCCCTGCCCACGACGACCGAGAATCTCCCTTGAGCGAGGCCGCCCGCGAGCCCACGCTGCGCGACGGCTATCTCCACTTCGATCCGGACCGCCCCACAGGCGCGCCCTGCGGCGACGTACACGCGCGACGCGTTCGGCGCGACACGCCCAGCGCGGTCCGGGCCGTCGACGTCCCGTCTCGCGCGCGCTCCGCCCGCAAGTCTCCTGCACCTGCGCCCGGCGCGCCCTGGGGTGGCGTCGCGCCCGAAGGCCCAGCCCTGGTCTCCCACTCGGCGCCGCGCGCTGCCCCGGCGCGCCCGGCACCGCCGCCGAGCGCGCCCGCCCCTCCCTGGGGACACCACGCGACGGACGGCGACGCGACCATCGCCTTGGACGGCCCGCTGGCGCCGCCACCTCCCGCTGACCCGTTTGGCGCCGCCGCATCGGACGTCGTCGCGTCCGGCGCTGCCGCACAGGACGGGGCGGCACAGGACGGGGCGGCACACGACGGGGCGGCACACGACGCCTGGGCAGCGCCGCCACCTGCGCCGCGCGCCGCTCCAGCGCCGCCGGCGGATCCCTGGGGTGCCCCGGGCGCCGCCAGGGCTGCTCCCGCCGTGGCCATCGCGCCGCCGCCGCCATCCGATCCGTGGGGCGAGGCGCCCCCTGCACCCGCCTCGCCGTGGGACGCCAGCACGCCCGACGCGGCGGCGGCGCGGCCTGTCCAGCCGGCCGGACCGGAGCCCTCGCTGCGCGCGCCGCGCCGCGAGCCTCATCCGGCGGCGCACTTTGCCCAGCATCCCAAGCGCGAGGACGTGCCGGACCCTGGCGACCGGACCCTCTCGGGCCCCGCGGTCCCCGCGCCGTCCGCCCGTTCGCAGCCCGCCGCGGCGCAGGCGTCGTCGGCGTCGCAAGGCCGCGCCACGCTGGCTCGCTCGACGCAGCCGCGGCAGCAGCTCCCGCCGGAGCGCATGCCGCTGCACCGCCCGCAGACGCCGCACCGCGCGACCCACGCGGCCGGAGCGGCTGGCGGCCGCCCGGCTCCCCGTCGCCCCTCGTCGTCGCGCTCCCCGTCGCCTGCGGGGGCCGCGGCGCGGCCTGTGCGGCCACGGGCGTCGTCGGCACACGCCGCGCACCCCGAGCCCCGCTCGTCCCATCCGCGACCGCCCCAACCCCGCCCGACGCCTGGCCGTCCGCCCCAGTCGCGTCCTGCCGAGCCCGGTCGGCCGCAACCCCGCGCGCCCCAGCCTCGTCCAGCCCAGCCGCGTCCACCCCAGCCGCGTTCACCCCAGCCGCGCCATGCCCAGCCGGCCCAGACAGGACGCCCCCAGCCCGCCAGGGCCGCCTCCGCGCACGCCGTCAGACCGGCCCCACGGCCTGCGTCCGGCTCACGGCCGACGCCGCCGCCGCCGCCGGTGGCCGGCTGGGCACCGGACCCGCCCACTCACCCCGTCGCAGCAGGGGGAGACAGCGACCGCGGCCTCGTTCGTCGCACCGCCGGACGAGGCCGTGTCGGCAAGGAGACCGGCGAGATCCTGGGCGCCGACCGGGTCGTCCACCAAGTGCACAAGGCCCCCGTGCGTCACCACGCGGAGGAGTCTGCTGGCGCCCGGCTCGAGGGGTCGTCCATGGAGGAGGCCGCGGCCATGGCGGCGCTGCGCGACGGCCTGCGGCAGAAGAGCACCATCGTGCTCCGCCTACGCGCAGGGCACCGCGTCCCCGGCAAGGACCACAGCCCCCACCAGGTGGAGTACCGGGTGCTGCTCTTTCACGACGGCCGCGAGATCATCCGCTACAGCCTGTACCAGGACCCCGACGGGCGGCATGGCTTCCCCGGCCGCGGCAAGGGCGCGAGTTTTGCGCTGACGCTGTCCGAGCGCTTTGCGGTGGACGCCGACACGGAGCACGCGGCCGAGGTCCACATCCGCTATGAGGGCACGCTCGAGCTCAAGGGCAAGGCGCCGGTCCGCTTCAAGGGCAGCCTCATCTTCGACGGCAGCGGGCGCATCCGGCCCGGACGTCCCGTCATCGACGGCATCGACGGTCGGGCCACGTTCGGGACCGGCTGCGTCACATTGGGGCTGTGGTAGCGGCCGCCGGCGGGCAGCGCTGCGCGTGAGCGCCGTGGCCAGACACACAGGCCCGACTCCCACGCCCGACTCCCCCAGCCGAGATGTCCAGCCCCGAGATGTCCAGCCCCGAGACGCCCAGACCCGAGTCGCCCGGACGCGTGATGCCCAGGCGCGCTACTTGCACTTCCAGCCGAGGCCGGGGAGCTGCTTGTCGTCGGCCTTCTTCGACAGCGGCGGCGTGAACTGCGCCACGCCGGTCGAGGCCGTGTCGGCGTTGAACGCGAGCGTGGCTTTCAGCCCAGCGGAGGTCACCAGGATGCTGCCGGCGCTGGGGTAGCAGGCATCCGGGCCAAAGGTCACGCCGTCGGCGTCCACCAACAGCTCGGACGTGCCCACGGTCACCTTGGTCGGATCGACGGTCGAGAAGGCCATCGACGCAAAGGACTTCTTGTCGCTCGCCACGACGAGGTCCACCGTCAGCCCTCCCTCGAGCACCGCGTCGCCCGCAGACGCGTTGACGGTCACGGTCAGGTCGAAGCCGTCCGCGGCCTTGGCCACCTTGAGCGAGCCGGTGCCCGACGCGGTCTTGTCCGAGGCGCCGAAGTCGGTGAGCGCGAGGCTCACCGTCATCGACTTGCCCTTGTCGACCGCGAGGGTCGCCTCAACCTTGCCCTGGATGGTCACGCCGCTCTTTGGCGGGGCGCATCCGGCGCCGAAGTCCAAGGTCAGCTTGGCGCCGTCCCGGCTCACGGTGACGCACGTGGCGTTGGCCTTGAGCGCCGCCTCGATGTCGGTCGCCATGGCTGCGGCGTCGCCGTCGAAGGCCTCGTCGGGCGAAGGCACAAACACGTGGGTGAGCTGGCTGGTGCCCACGAGGGCCATGGTCGCCGCGTAGACGTCCTCGAGCTTCACGCCGTCGCCCTTCGGGCCGCTGTCCTTCGCCGCGCCCTCGTCGCCAAAGGGCAGGCACCCGGACATGACCAGGGCGAGTGCGGTGACCGCGGCGAGCGCGTGGATCGATGAGCGGTGATGCATGAGGTCTCCTGTCTGACGCCAAGGGGCGCGGGCAGTATACGAGGCACGCACCCATGAGGCGAGCCCTGTCACCGGGTGCGCGCTTCGCGGTCCACCCAGACGCTGACGACGCCGTAGAGGGCGGGGTAGACCAGCGACGCGCGGGCCGCCCAGGCGGGCACGTCCGGCCACGTCGCCGCGAGCCCGACCATGGACATGGACCACGCCAGGCTGCCGCCCAGGAAAAACCAGCGCAGCCGCTGAATCCGGTTGGGATAGGCGAAGCGAACAGGCGCCACGCTCAACACGCTCAGCGCCAGGAGCAGGCCCGCCACGGCCCAGGGCCCCCACGTGTGCACCTCCACGGCGACGTAGAACGCGACGACGTTCCAATAGCTGGGGAAGCCGCGAAAGAAGCCGTCGTCGCTGTCCTTGGCCTCCGTGTGGGTGAACGCCACCAGGCTGGCCATGGCGGGGACGCTGACCCAGAGCCAGGCCGGCTCCGGCAGCCAGCCTTTGTGGGCGATGAGCAGCAGCGGCACGAAGGTGTAGTTGAGGTAGTCGACGATGTTGTCGAGCAGCGCGCCGTCGAGCCCAGGGGCCAGCTTCTTGACCTGCCACGCTCGGGCGAGCGGCCCGTCTGCGGCGTCGACCGCCACCGCCAGGCACATCCACAAGAAGGCGGCGCGCAGGTCGTCCGCGAAGATGGCGCGCGTGGCCAGGAGCGCCCAGATGACGCCAGACGCCGTCAGCGCGTGGACCGCCCAGGCCCGGGCGCGCATCCAGGTCGGGGCGGGCGTGGCGTGGGGCCGCGCGCTGGCGCTCATGGGTTGGCGCATCCCTGCAGCGAGCACACGGCCAGAGACGTGGCCTTGCTGTTGGCGAGGATCGGGCTCTGGCACTGCTGCAGGCACGCAGAACCGCCGCCGCACTTCTTGACGCACACGGCGCCGTTGTTCAGCGCCACGAGGCACGCCGGCTCAGCCTGGCAGGCCACCTTCTCGCTCGCGCACTTGCTCTGCAGGCAGGACCACGCCGCGGCCGCGCCGGAGTCGCAGTCGAGCGGGCAGGTGGCCGCGTCTTCACCGCTGCCGCAGGTCTCGTCGCCACACGTGACCTTGGGTGGCGCCTTGCAGTCCTGGGGACAGGTCTGCGGCGTCTCGCCGCCCTGGCAGCTGCCGTCGCCGCAGCCGCTCTTGCAGTCCTGCGCGCAGCTCTGCGGCGTCTCGCCGGACTGGCACGCGCCGTCGCCGCAGACGCCGCTGAGGTTCAGGCAGCCGGGCAGGGCGCACGCGCCGAGGGCCTTGGCTTCGGCGGGAGCGTCGAGCTCCTTGGCGCACTTGCTCATGCAGCCCGCGTTGAAGCCGCACACCTTGAAGCACTGCATCGCTGTCTGGACCGCGCTCATGCAGGTGGCTTTGACGTTGCACGCGACCCGCTGCCCGGGGCAGGTCTGCGCCGCGCAGGTCCACACCTGCTTGGCCTTGGGGTCGCAGTCGACGGCGCAGGTGGGGATGGCCTCGAGGTCACTGCACTGGCCGTCGCCGCACACAGGCGCGTTGGTGTCGCAGTCCTTGGGACAGCTGACCGCGTTCTCCGCCGGCTCGCAGAGCCCGTTGCCGCAGGTGCTGGGGCCGACGTCGAAGACGCCGCTGTCGGGGGCGCCGGTGTCGGGGGCGCCGGTGTCGGGGGCGCTGGTGTCGGGGTCGCTGGTGTCGGGGGCGCTCGAATCCGACGTGCCGGTGTTTTGGGTATCCGCGTCTGCGTTGCCCGAGTCTGCACTGCCCGAGTCTGCATTGCCCGAGTCTGCACTGCCCGAATCTGGCGTCCCCGAGTCCATCGGAGTGGCGTCCAGCCCGACGTCGAGCCCGCCGGCGTCAATGGCCACGTCACCGGCGCCACCGTCGCCGTGGCTCTGCCCGTCGGCCTGCCCCACCGTGGCGCTGCACACGCTCTGAAAGGGCGGCTGCGCCACGCAGCGCTGCCCGGCCGGGCAGACGGCCACCTGCTGCCAGGCGTCGCCGGTGCACACCAGTCGGGCCTCGCGCCCGTTGGCCAGGAGCTGGCACGCCACGGTGTCCGACTGGGCGTCGCAAGGTGCCCCCGCGAGGGCGGTCGTGCTCGGTGCGGCAGGCTCGGGTTCGGCGCCACAGGCCGCCAGCCACACGACGACGCAGCCGTGCGCCAGCGCCAGCCGCGTCCGGCGCCCTCGCGGTCCGGGGAGCCGTCGTGCGGCTACTTGCCCTTGAGCCACGCGGCGTAGCGGTCGTAGTCGTACGTCAGGCCCTTCGGCAGCTTCATCGTGTTGTTGTAGAAGCCGATGATGTTGCGCTTGAAGTAGGGCGTCCGGTAGCTGTTGCTGTAGTAGCGCGTGCCCGTCTTCAGCACGAGCACCGAGGTCTTGTTCGGCGGGAAGCTCACCGAGGTGCTGGCCGTGCCGGAGTTGTGGGACGTGTAGGACCAGACGTTGCTGCCGTTCAGCGCCAGGCTCGCGTAGTTGCTGCTGCTGCTGTACGACGAGTAGTAGAACGACACGGTGTGCTTGACCGTCGCGGCGGTCTCGTTCTTGACGAAGGCCACCAGGATCATCTGCGTGTCGTCGTACTGCGCGCTGTTGTAGTTCGACCCGCCGCGCTGGACGATGATGTTGCCGTTCACGTCGCCGTAGCGCACCGCGCGCACCGCGTCGTGCAGCCCGTCGTTGTCTTGCGGCACGTTGGACGCGTAGGTGTACTTCGCGCCGTACTGGTACTGCCGGTACATGCGGTCCTGCAGCTCGCCGAAGAGGTAGGGCACGCTGCCCTTCGGGAACATCGGGTGCTCCACCTCGTCCGGGGTGCCTTGCTCGGTGAGCTTGCCGGTCACGATGAGGTCGCCCGTGACCTGGACCTTGGCGCTGGAGAGCACCTGGGTGCTGATCGACCAGTAGTTGAGCTTGCCGTCCGTGACCGCGTTGACGTCGCAGTTGACCTTGTCGAGCTGCGGGATGCAGAACGCGACGTCCTTGATCTTCAGGTTCCAGGTGCCGGCGGGGTTCTTGCCGATGTACTTCTTCAGGTCGCCCGTCTTCACCGCCTGGGGCGCGGGGAAGGTGGTCTTGAGCACCTTCTCGTTCTTGTTGCCGCAGGGGTCGCACAGGACCATGCCCACCTTCTTGTCGTCCGCGGGCAGGAGGATGACGGAGACCGTCGACAGGTCGGAGTTCTGCAGGTCGACCGTGACCTTGAAGAAGGACTCGGTGGTGCCGATGTTGGGGATGCTGATGGTGCTGACCAGCTCGACGCCGGTGTTGTCGGGGATGGCC
>JAUIAC010000365.1 GCA_030425545.1 bacterium
GCATGACGCGGCGCCGCGCTTTCGTGGTCTACAACCCCGCCTCGAGCGCCGGGCGCACCAAGGCGCGCTGGCAGCAGCTCGCGCCGCTGGTGGCCGAGCACCTGGGCGAGGTCGAGGTTCACGAGACGGAGGGGCCGGGCGACGCGACCTTCGCGGTGCGTGAGGCGCTGCGAGACGGGCCTCGGGCGGTGCTGTGCATCGGTGGCGACGGCACCAACCACGAGGTGGTCAACGGCTTCTTCGAGGCCGACGCGACCACGCCCGTGGCGCCGGAGGCGACCTTCAGCTTCCTGGTGAGCGGCACCGGCGGCGATCTGTCGCGCACCTTCCCCGCGACTCAAGACCCGGCGGCGTTGCTGCCCCGCATCGCGGCGGGGGACGCGCGGCCGCTGGACCTGATCGGGTGCACCTACGCTGGAGACGACGGCTCTGAGCAGCGTGAGCTCATCGTCAACATCGCGTCCCTGGGGCTGGGCGGCTGGGTGTGTCGGACGGTCGACGGCCGCTCGAAGAGCGCGCTCCCTGCCAAGGCGCTCTTCTTCGCGACCAGCGTCGAGGCCCTCTTTCGCACGCGGCCCTACCCGGTGCGAGTGCAGGTCGACGACGGACCCGAAGAGGCGCTCGACGTGCGCAACCTGGTGCTCGCAAACGGCCGCTATCAGGGCGGCGGCATGCACATCGCGCCCGACGCCAAGACCGACGACGGGCAGATGGACGTGGTGGTCAGCGGCGCGTTTCGCGCCCTGCCCATGGTGGCAGCGTCGCGGCTCATCTACGCCGGTCGCGGCCATGAACATCCGCTGATCTCGATGCGATGCGCCAGAGAGGTTCGGGTGGCGCCAGCGCCGGGCGGGCCGGACGTGTTTCTGGAGATGGACGGCGAGGCGGTGGGCCGCGCGCCGGCGCACTTCACCCTGATCCCGGGGGCGATTCGCGCTATCGTCTAGCCGGCTGCGCCCGCGCCGGCCCAAGGGATGTCTTGGGCCCGCAGCGGCCCGCGCGTCGGAGAGTGCAGATGCGATTGTGGATGACGGCCCTGGCGCTGGTGCTCGCGGCCTGTGGCAACGACGAACCCTCCTCGGGCGGCGCCCCCTACGACGGTGGTGCCGACGAGGTCGCGGGGATCGACGCGCTGCCCACAGACGGCGGCAGCGACGCGAGCCAGGCCGACTCGGTGGCCGGTGACACCGGGACGCCCGACATCGGAACACCTGACACCGGAACACCAGACACCGGAACACCAGACACCGGAACACCTGACACCGGGACGCCCGACACAGGGACGCCCGACATCGGAACACCTGACACCAACACGCCCGACACCGGGACGCCCGACACCGGAACACCTGACACCGGCACGCCCGACACAGGAACGCCCGACACCGGAACACCTGACACCAACACGCCCGACACGGGAACGCCCGACACAGGAACGCCCGACACGGGCACGCCCGACACAGGAACACCTGACACGGGGACGCCCGACACCGGCACAACAGACACCGGGACAACAGACACCGGCACGGCCGACGCCAGCACCTGCACCCAGGACAGCGACTGCAGCGCCCTGAAGCCGGGCGTCTGCCAGGTCGCCAAGTGCACCGGCGGCAGCTGCGCGCTCGCCACGGCTGCCAACGGCACGGCGTGCGAGGACACCGACCCCTGCACGGGCGCCACGGTCTGCACCGGCGGGGCCTGCGGCGGCGGCAAGCCCGTCTGCAACGTGCTGCCCGCCGGCATGGGCGCGTCGCCCTGCACCATGCCGGGCGAGCTCGCGGTGGCCAGCGACGTCGAGCTCAAGGTCGCGTTCCCCAAGATCAGCAGCAGCTTCGGCTCGCTCACCTTCCTGACCCACCCCCACGACGGCACCGACCGCGTGGTCGTGGTGGAGCGCAAGGGGCGCGTCTGGGCTTTCGACAACGACCCGAACGTGAGCAGCAAGACCCAGGTGCTCGACATCAGCGGCAAGGTCGCGACCATCAGCGAGGGCGGCCTGCTCTCGGTCGCCTTTCACCCCGACTTCGGCAAGAACGGCCGGCTCTTTCTGAGCTACACGGCCTACCTGAGCGGTCAGTTCTCGTCGGTGTTCTCCGAGATCCAGGTCAACCCGACGACGCTGGTCGCCAAGCTGCCGACCGAGAAGACGCTGCTCACCATCAAGCAGCCCTACGCCAACCACGACGGCGGCCAGATCTTCTTCGACAAGGCCGGCATGTTGGTCATCGGCATGGGCGACGGGGGCTCGGCGGGGGATCCGCTCAAGGCCGGCCAGGACGCCACGACCATGCTCGGCGCGGTCCTGCGCATCGACGTGGACAACGTCCCCTTCGGCAAGACCTACGGCATCCCCAAGGACAACCCCAACAAGGCGGGCTGGTTGCCGGAGATCTGGGCCATCGGCGTGCGCAACCCGTGGCGCATGAGCGTCGACCGGCAGACCGGGGTCATCTGGGCCGGCGACGTCGGTCAGGGCAAGTGGGAGGAGGTGTCCACGGTGCCCGGCGGCGCCAACCTCGGCTGGCGGTTGATGGAGGGGAACCACTGCTACAACCCTTCGAACTGCAACAAGACCGGGCTGCATCTGCCCGTGTTCGAGTACAGCCACAGCTTGGGCAAGTCGATCACCGGCGGCTACGTCTATCGCGGCAAGGACCACCCGACGCTCAACGGCATGTACCTCTTTGGCGACTACGTCTCTCGTCGCTACTGGGGCCTGTGGCAGGAGGGCGGCGCGTGGAAGTCGAAGGTGCTGCTGCAGTCGAGCTCGGTCAGCCCCGCCAGCTTCGGCGAGGACCGGGACGGCGAGGTCTACGTGCTCACGCTGAGCGGCGCGAACAAGATCTACCGCCTCCAGCCCAAGGCCGGCGCGACCACCGGCACGCCGCCGCCGGCGAAGCTCAGCCAGAGCGGCTGCTTCACCAGCCTCAGCAAGCTCACCCCGGCCAACGGCGTGCTGCGCTACGGGCTCAACGCCCCGCTGTGGAGCGACGGCGCGGCCAAGGCGCGCTTTGTGGTGCTGCCCAAGAAGTCGCCCGGCAGCGGGCCAGCCGCGGTGACCCTGCCCAAGGACGACCACGCCGCCATGGCGCTGCCGCAGGGGACCATCCTCATCAAGCACTTCGGGCTCGGCACCGGAGCTCCGGGTACGCCGCAGAGCACGCCGGTGGAGACCCGCTTCATGGTTCACGGTAAGCAGGGCTGGGTGTTCTGGACCTACACCTGGAACGCGCAGGGCACGGACGCGGACCTCGAGCTCGGGGGCTCCAACAAGAGCTACCTGGTCGCGGGCACCGGCAAGAAGCAGACCTGGCCGCAGCCCTCGACCGCAGACTGCGCGCAGTGCCATGGCTCGAGCGCCGGCTCGGTGCCGCTCGGGGTCACCGCGGCGCAGCTCAACGGCGGGCTCGACTACACCGGCGCCGGTCCGGTGAACCAGCTGGCGGTGTGGGCCAAGGGCGGCCTCTTCGGCGGCGGCTACCTCGGGGCGCCGGAGAAGCATCAGGCGATGATCAGCCAGCCGTGGGGCAACCTCGGCGCCCTCTCCAAGGCCGACAAGACCGCCCACGCGCGGGCTTGGCTCCACGTGCAGTGCGCGTCGTGTCACCAGCCCGGTGGCACCTCGCAGGCCAACCTCGACCTGCGCATCGGCCAGACGCTGGCGCAGACGCAGGCGTGCAACGTGAGCCCTGGCTTCGGCTCGGGAGGCATCGCCGGGGCGAAGATCATCGTGCCGGGCAAGAGCGCGCAGTCGGTGCTCTACAAGCGCGTCTCGGACACGCCCGGCGGCACGTGGTTCATGCCGCACATCGGCGTCAGCGTGCCGGACACCGAGGGCGTGGCGCTGATCAAGGCGTGGATCGACCAGCTCACCGGGTGCCAGTAGCGCGTGTCACGTCGACCGCGGGCTCAGCCGATGGTCTCGACGCCGCCGTTCAGGTGCTCCGACGCGTACTCGCGGTAGGCCTGCCAGCCCAAGTCGATCATCTGCACGTGCTTGTCGGTCAGCGCCTTGACCCAGCGGGCCGGGTTGCCGAGCAGCAGCCCGCCGTCTTCGAAGCGCTTGCCCGGCGTCACCACGGCGCCGGCCGCGATCATGGTGTGGCGAGCGAAGTAGCTGTTGTCGAGCAGCACCGATCCCATGCCGACCAGGCAGTCGTCGGCCACGTGGCAGCCGTGCAGCACCACGTTGTGGCCCACCGTCACCCGCGCGCCGATGTGGGTCTCCGAGATGCCGCCGGTGACATGGACCACCGTACCGTCCTGGATGTTGGTGTCCTGCCCGATGCGGATGGGGCCGCAGTCGCCCCGCAGCACGGCGCCGGGCCAGACGCTGACGCCCGCCGCGAGCACCACGTCGCCGATGACGGTCGCCATGGGGTGCACGAAGGCGGTGGGGTGAATGGTGGGGCGCGTGCCCTTGTAGGACTGAATCACGGGGGCTCCTGGGGTGCGGCGACGAGGGGCGGGAGGGCCTGCGGCGAAGGCGGGCCAGGCGGGCGAGGCGAGCGGCTACTGGGCGAGGCCGCGGCTCTGCAGGGTGTGCAGCCCCTGGGTCTCTTTCTTGGGATCGAAGACCTGGGCCGCGTCGCTGTCGCCCCGCAAAACCAGGTCCATCGCGGCCAGCGTGTAGGTCTGCACGATGTCGAAGGTCTCGGCGATGGTCGGCTTGGCTGACGCGGTGCAGATGTTGCCCATGTTCTGCTTGAACCCCGCCGGCAGCAGGTGCTCCACGTCGCAGAGGTTGGCGAAGCTGTAGTGGCTGCCGCCGACGATCTTGATCAGGGCAGAGGGCGTGGTCAGGTCGTCGTAGAGGGGCTGGGCTTCGGTGGCGAAGGGGGTCAGCGTGTCGCCCGACGCGCCCAGGATGACGAGCGGGATGTGCTTGGCGTCCTTGGCGACCTTGACCAGCATCTTCCATCCGTAGCCGGCGTGGGCGAGGGGCACGGCCACCTTCACGCGCTTGTCGTGGAAGGAGAAGGGAGCCGCGCCGAGCTTGGCGATCTCGGGGCACACGAGCTGATCTTGCGGGCTGCGCTCGGCCTGCGCCTTGCTGCAGTCGAGGTTGTAGGCGGGCGGCACCTGGACCTTGAGCCCGGCCACCGCGAGGGAGGTGTAGCCGCCGAAGGAGTGGCCGGTGACGCCCACGCGCTCGGGGTCGGCGAGGCCTTGGAGGAAGGCCGGGTCGTCCTTGCCCGGGGTGAGCATGGTGTCGATGACCGCGGTGACGTCCTGCGGGCGCCACAGGGTCATGACCGCGGTCTGCTCCTGCTTCATCGACAGGAAGGAGTTGCCGACGTGCTCCGGCGAGGCCACCACGTAGCCGTGGCGAGCGAGCCACTCGGTGAGGAAGACGCTCTGCTCGCGGACGCCGCCGTTGCCGTGGCTGAAGACCACGAGGGGCAGGTTGCCGGTGAGCGGCTTGGCGTCGCGGATGGCGCCGTAGGGCGAGGGCACCTGGTCGAGCAGGTACTTGGCGTGGGCGCCCTTGGTGCCGGCGGCGATGGGGTACCAGACCTCGGTGGGCAGGTCGCGACCGCCCGCGCCGGCGACGGTGATGGTGCGCACGCCGATGGCGTAGGGCGGGCCGCCCGCTGTGGCGCCGCTGTCCGTCGCGCCAGCGTCAGAGCTCGCGCCGCTGTCGGCCCCGGCGCTGCCGTCTGCTCCGCTGGCCCCGTCGACCCCGCTGACGCCGTCTGCGCTGGCGCCGTCTGCGCTGGCGGCGGAGGTGCCCGCGTCGGCCTCGGTGCCGCAGCCGGTGGTGACGAGGAGCAGGAGCGTGAGCGCCGCGAGCAGGCGCAGGGTCGGGAGATGGCGCAGGGTCGGCGGCTGGCGCAGGGCGTGGCCGTGCGTGGCGAGCGCGGCGCGAGGTGGGCGAGCGAGGTGCGAC
>JAUIAC010000366.1 GCA_030425545.1 bacterium
GCAGGAAATCCCGGCCACCGAAGAGGCTGCCGCCCCCGCCCCCGAGGCCGCTGAGGCCACTGAGGCCACCGCGGCCGCCGAGGTCGTCGCGGAGCCGGCGACCGACGCTGCGCAGGAGGCCGCGCAGGACGCGGCCGAGCAGGCGGAGGAAGAGGAGGACGCTCGCGAGGCCATCGAGGCGCTGCAGAAGCTGCCCGAGCGGCTCTTCGCCCGCCTCTGCCGCGGCATCCCGATGCGGACCTTCCTCGCGGAGCTCGCGCGCATCGACCGCGCGGTCTACTTCCGCTACTTCAAGGGCTACCGGCCTGTGAAGATCACTGCGAAGCGCCTTCATCAGGTGCTCAACAAGGAGATCTTCGAGCGGAACAACGGCCTGCTCGCGCAGCTCGTCATCTACAACTGGGACGAGTTCCAGTGGAAGCTGTACGGCGACCTGCAGAAGCACGTGAAGTCCATCAACGAGGACGTCGAGGCCATCGAGCACATCAGCGCCGACGAGGCCGATCCGATCTTCGACGACCTGCTCGAGAGCTACGACCCCCGTGACGTGGCCATCGTCGCGCTGATCAACGGGCTGCGTGTGGACGAGGACTACCTCAAGGCGCGCTTCCCGACGCTGCTCTAGCGGGCTGCTCTAGCGGGCGGCTCGGCCTTCGCGCCGCGGCCCCTCGCCCACCTCCGGACGCGACTCGCTGCGCAGCGACGGGGCTCCCGCCTGCGCTGCTGAGTCGGTTCTCGACGTCGGCGCACCCCCCCCGCAGCTGCTCGCGTTCCCCCGCCGCGCTCCGATCCAGGGCGTCACGCGACGCTGAGCCCTGGGCTCGACCGTCGCTGCCGTGGGGACCTGCGCAGGGGAACCCTCCCGGGTCGAGTCCGGTGAGCTCCGTGTCCACGCTGTGTGCGGGGGGCCGACGGCGCTGCCGACGTGCGTCAGCTCACTCCTTGGGGCCGAACGCGCACGGCAGCTTGGACACCAGGCGCGCGCGGGGGCTGAGTGGCCCCAAGTGCCGCAGCACGCGAGCGGGGAGCACCGTGCGGTCCGCAGCGCGGCCCTTGCCGTCGGGGCGCATCTTGGCGACGTAGCCGTTCACGTTGTTGTCGTGCTGCACGACCATGAGGTAGGCACGTCGCTGCACCTCAGCGCCAGTGTGTACGACGAGCGCGAGCCGGCTGAGGTCGGGCGACTCGAAGCCGGTCACGGTGACCGGCGTAGACTGAGTGAGGAAGGGTTGGGTGAGCAGGACGCGATAGGTGTCGCCGTAGCGGCGCAGCAGGGCCAGGGTCTGCTGTTTGGGCCTCACGGCGACCGCGTACATGTGGCCGCGCGTCGTCAACACCAGGATGTCCTCGGGCGTGACGCGCTCCTGCACCACGACCCCGCGGCGCGCGATCTTGTGCTGCCGCGCGAAGTCGCCGGTGTTCTCGGTCACCAGCGTGTCGGCGCGCAGCTGAGCGCCCTTGGGCCAGGTCGCCACCCACATCGGGCTGCCAATGACGTTGCCCGTGCCCCAGCGACCGACGCGCCAGGCGAAGCGGTCGCTCTTCAGGGACCAGCCGATCCACCACACCCACGACCCGGTCGCGACGACGTAGGCCTGGAGGCGACGGGGCTTGGTCTTGGTGGCTGGGGCCTCGGTGTTTGGGGCCTCGGTGTTTGGGGCCTTGGTGTGTGGGGCCTTGGTGTGTGGGGCCTTGGCGTCCGGGGCCTTGGCGACTGGGTCCTTCGCCTGGGGGGCGACGCGCCGTTGCGCGCGGCTTGGCGGCGCAGCGAGGGCTGGGTGAGCGCAGAGCAGGGCCACGCCCAGCAGTCCGCCGGCGAGCCAGCCCCCCAGGCACGGCGGGGCGCCGCCACACGGGGGAGCCGAGCCGCCCGGGTCGCCACGTCGGCGCGCCCTGTCGGGTCGATCGATGGCGTCGCGGCTATGGGAGGGGTGGCTCATGAGGCGGACCCTATGTCACCGGGCCGCCGAGCGTCCACCGAGGGTGTGGTGTCCCGCGATCTGGGCGCTGCAAAGCCCTCGTCCGTCGCCCGACCCGGCCGCGACGGTCCCGAGACCGACACCCGTCGGACGACGGCCGCGTCCCGTCGCATGACGGCGCGGCGCTGGGCGTCCCGGGCCTGCATGGTCGCCGTCCTGGGTTGCGCGCTGGACGTCAGCGCCAAGGCGCGACCCAAGGTCCAACACGTGTCGGCGCAGGGGCGTGTCCAGCGGGGTGGCGCGCTGGTGCTGGGCTCGTCGTCGGTCAACGGCACGTGGGGTCGGCTGCTGGCCAAGGGGATCGCGCGCGAGGGCTACACGGTCCTGCAGGTGGGCGTCGCCAGCAGCGGGTTTTCGCGACCGGACTACTTCGACTGGTCGGCCTACGTCCGGACCTTGCAGCTGCCGCGGCGCACTTTGATGGCTGTGGTCTACGTCGGGGGCAACGACGCGCAGGCGTTGCGGCTCCTGCCAGGCGAGCTACCCAAGCGGCGGCGCCGCTGGCTGGGCTTCGGCCACCGGGCGTGGCCCAAGCTCTACGCCAGACGGGTGGCTGCGTTTGCCAAGGCGCTATGTCGCCGTGGGGTGCGGCGGGTCGTGTTCCTGCCGCCGGTGGACGTGGGCAAGCCCCGACTTCAGCAGCGGCTGCGGCCCGTGCGACGCGGGCTGCGCCGAGGCGCCCGCCGGGTGCGCTGCGCGACCCTGGTCAACACCGCAGGCGACGCGCGGGTGATTCGCCGCGCCCGCCCGCGGCTGCGGCAGCCGGACCGCGTGCACCTGACGCGCGCCGGCGCCGCGCGTGTGTGGCGTCGGGTCAAGCGCCGCGTGCAGTCGTCTGCCCGACGGGCGCACCGCATGCACCTCGTGGCGCTCAAGCGCGCCCGCCTGGCCAAGCGCAGGGCGGCGCGGCTCGCGCGGAAGCGGGCGGTCGCCAAGCGTCGCCGCGCCGCCCGCGCCAAGCGCCGGGCAGCTCAGCGGCGTGCGAGGGCGGCCCGCGTCCGCGCGCAGCGCCGCGCCCGCCGGGCCAAGCGCGCTCGGGGACGTCGGCCGCAGCACGTCAAGCGTCGAGGGACGCGCAAGAAGGTGCGCCGCAAGGCGCCGCGTTGAGCGAGGCGGCAGGGCCCGGCGGGGCGGCTTCGCAGGGGGCGTCCCGCCACCTCAGCGGCGACCGCGGGCCCCTTTGGGCTTGCCCTGTGGTCGGCGCGTCGGCTTCGCAGCGGCTCGCCCGCGGCGCGACGCGCGGGCTCGCCAGGACTGGGCCACGCCCGCGAGCCACCACCGGTGGAGCGGCGCCCAGGCGCTGCGCCAGCCGTGCCCTCGCCGTGGCACTACGCGCGTGCGCGCTCGCACCTTGCGCGCCCGGAGCGCGCGCGCGAGCGCGGACCCCTGGAACTTGGGCGGCTCGCGCCCTCCCCAGCCGATCCAGAAGCGCTGCGTGCGCCGGGCCGCGCCCCCGCGCGCCAGGTTGAGCGGGTTCACGCGGCGGACCGCTGCGGCCTGAATCGGCGCGCCAAAGACGCGGGTGTAGGCCGGCCGCTTGGGGGTCTTGCGCGTCGCGACCACCAGGTCTGTCGGGCTCAGACCCACCGCCATGCCGAAGAGCCCGGGGCGCTGCAGCGCCAGACTCAACGCGCCGTAGCCGCCCATGGACGCGCCCACAATCGCTGTATTTCCCGCGGACGCCGAGACGCCGAAGCGCCGCGCGACGTCGGTCAGCAGCGGCCCGGTGACCCAGTCGGCCCAGGGGTGTTGGCCGTCGACCCAATCGGTCCAGTAGCCATTGTCGCCCTGGGGCACGACCACCACACAGGGCGGGAGCTTCCGCTGCGCCGTGAGCGCGACGAGGCGCGCTGGGACGTCTGTGTCGAGCAGCCAGTTCTCCGGCGCCCCACCCAGCCCGTGGAGCAGCACGAGCACGTGCGTCGGCTGAGCGTTGTCCGGGCGAAACGCCAGGTAGCGCAGCGTGCCGAGGGGCCCCGCGTCCACGTGGTGGGTCTGGGTGCCTGGGGGGAGGGGGCGCGGCGCCGGGGCAGCGCTTGGCGTGGCTGAGCCTGTGGTGGTCCACAGCAGCAAGCAGAGGGCGAGCTGGCCGGTGACTCTCCTGCGGATGGCGGGCGTCGGGGCTGGGCTCGCGAGCCCTCTCAAGCGCTGGCCTCGGCCGGGGGCTGGGCCGAGGGCGCCTCGAAGCTCTTGAGGAGGGCGCGCAGCGCGACCATGTCCTTGGCGGAGGTCGTACCGGGCGACACGCGCATGTCGAAGGCCACCTGCCCGCCGTCGTCTTGCGGCTCGCGGACCCGCGTCACCTCGCAGTGCAGCGTGATCTTGTTCTTGCCCCCGTCCGCCGGGCTGAGCAGCACCTTGAGCCGGGAGTAGAGGTTCGGCGACTTGCCCTCGGTCTGCAGGCGGATGCGGCTCTCGGCCAGGCGAATCAAGGTCCCCGCGTGCTTCTTCTTGCCCAGCTGATAGGTGGCGGGCAGGTCGCAGCGGATCGCCATGTCGACGTTGAACAGGTTCTGGATCTTGCGCAGCGAGCCCGAGGGCTTCCGCTCGCGCGCGTTCTCGCCGTCTTCCAACGCGCGCGGGGCCGTGAGCGACGCGGCCAGGCTGGGCGCGACACGCTCGATGCGGGCGGTCGTGGTGCGGTTGCGCTTGGGGGTCGCCGGCGGCGGCGGCTCCGGTGCCGGCTGCGAGGGCGCCACCTGCGCCATGGTCGGCGCGCGGTTGTCGGCCCCCAGCTGGACCGGCTCCGCGAAGGGCACGCCGCGCGGGACCGTGTTGACGATGATGGGCTCGTCGGGGTCGTGGTGGGCGCTGTCTGCCAGCTCCCGCTCGAAGGCGATGGCGTCGTCGATGGCCGCCTTGAGCCGCTGCACCTCCTCGTCGCTGAGGTCGGTCGCGGTGAAGTCGCGCGCGCCGTCCTCGTCGTCCTCGAGCGCGTCGGGCTCGTCGTCCGGCATCGCCTGGATCATCCGCGTGGGTTCCAGGTCGTCGTCGGGGAGCACGGGACGGCCCGGCTCGGTCCCCAGCGGCACGGCGTCCATCGCCATCTCGGGGCTGGTGTTCACCAGGTTGGTGGGCCG
Source organism: bacterium (assembly GCA_030425545.1). Classification (GTDB taxonomy): domain Bacteria; phylum Myxococcota_A; class UBA9042; order UBA9042; family UBA9042; genus UBA9042. The sequence continues at coordinate 5,060 of JAUIAC010000366.1, forward strand.
CCGGTGGAGGGCGGCGTCTTGCTCTGGGACACGCGGCGGCTCCACCGAGCGGAGGGCCTCGCGGAAGGCCGCGTCGAGCGTGCCGCCTGTGATGAACGCGCCCGCGGCGAGGTCGGAGTTGATCGTCTTCTCCGGCATGCCGTCGAACGACGCCTCTTCTTCCAGGCCGAGGTCGTCTGCCATCATCACGGCAGAGCCAGCGGGCATGGTCTCGCCCGTGCGCGCGGTGGGGGCCACGGGGCGGCCATGGGACTGCGAGGTCTGGACCATGGACCGGCGGTGCTCGCCCATGGCGGCGCCGATCTCGTTGGCCCGCTCCACGAACTCGGGACGCCCGGGGAGCGTCGCGCGCAGGTCCGGGCCGATGGCCACCGAGCCGGACGCCGTCAGCGCCTGGTCGGTGTGATCGACCCGCTCGGGCACGTGGTACACGAAGCGCTTCTGTCCCGGGTGGGCGCTGCTGGTGCCGATGTGCACCGAGCCGCCGCTGGCCACGCCGTACTGCTCCACGAAGTCCCGCAGGCGGCTGGCCGAGCACACGGTGCCCACGCGCAGCAGCTCCATCTCGATGCGCCGCTCGCCCCAGGCGGTCTCGCTGATGCCGAGGCACACGCCGTCGATCGCCACCGCTTCGTCTGCGGTCTCGCCCTCAAGGGTGACCGTCAGCCCGGCGCCTTCGGCGGGCGCGTTGAGCGCCGTGACGACCGCCACGTGGCCGTCCACCTCGACCAGGCTGCCGATGGTGCGGCGGCCCGGCCACTCCAAGGTCACGGTCGTGTCGATTGAGTCGAGCACACTCACGCGGGACTCCCCTGGCACGTCAC
>JAUIAC010000367.1 GCA_030425545.1 bacterium
CCCTGCCCTTGCGCGAGCCGCCTGGCGTGGTCGGTCGCATCGTCGCCCGCAAGCGCGACGAGGTGCGAGCGCGCGCCGCGACGACCCCGGTCGGCGAGCTGATCGCGCTCGCCGAGACGGTGGGCCCGGCTCGCGGCTTCACCGGTGCGCTGCGACGCCCGGGCTTGGCGTTGATCGCCGAGATGAAGCCGCGCTCGCCCTCGCGCGGCGCGATCCGCCCTGGCGTGACGCCCGCCGACGTGGCGACCTGGTACGGCCCCCACGCCGCCGCGGTGAGCGTCTTGTGCGACGGGCCCGACTTCGGCGGAAGCCACGCGCTGCTCGCCGAAGTGCGCAGCCGCGTCAGCCAGCCGGTGCTCTGCAAAGACTTTGTGGTCTCGCCCTACCAGGTCGTCGAGGCGCGGGCGTGGGGAGCCGACGCGGTGCTGCTGATGTGCAGCGTGCTGCCGCCGGCGTCGCTGCAGGCCTTGCTCGCGCTCTGCGGGGAGCTCGGGCTCGACGCCCTGGTGGAGACCCATGACGAGCGGGAGATCGCAGAAGCGCTCGCGGCAGGCGCCGAGGTCGTCGGGGTCAACGCGCGCGACCTGCGCACCCTCGAGATCGACCTCGCGCGCTGCGTCGACCTGCTGGAGACGCTGCCCACGAGCGTGGTGCGCGTCGCCGAGAGCGGGCTCCACTCCGCCGCGGATGTCGACCGCACGCGGCCGGTCGCCGACGCGTGCCTGATTGGCAGCCGGCTGATGGCCGCGCCGGACCCGGCCGCCGCCATCGCGGAGCTGGGGCTGGCCGGGGGCACGCCGTGAGCGCTGGCGCCGCCCCCCGAGAGGTCAAGGTCTGCGGCGTCCGCACGCCGGAGGGGGCCCGTGCGTGCGCCGAGTCGGGCGTCGACTTCGCGGGCGTCAACCGCGTCCCCGGGGTCGCCCGGGCGGTGCGAGACGCGGACATGCCGCAGGTCCTGGCCGCGCTGGGTGACTGTGTGCCAGTGCTCGTGGTCCGGAATCAGCCCGTCGATCAGGTGATCGCCGACGCGCTCCACTGGGGCGTGCCCGTCGTCCAGCTCCACGGCGACGAGCCGGCGTCGGAGGGGCGACGGCTTCGCGCTGCCGGGTTACGCGTTGTCAAGGCGATGCACCTGGCTCAGGCCCGCGATCCCGACTACGTCGCGGCCTGGTCCGGGGTCGCGTGGCGCTTCGTGGTCGACGGTCGCGACGCTGGCAGCGGCAAGGCGTGGCGCTGGGGCGAGCTGCGCCTCCGCCGCGGTGCCCTGGGGGGCGTGCCGGTCTGGCTCGCGGGCGGGCTCCGCCCTGGCAACGTGGCCGCCGCCATCGCAGCGGTGTCACCCGCTGGCGTCGACACAGCCTCCGGGGTCGAGTCACCCAGCCCCGTCCCGGGCGCACCCGCTGAGCAAGACCCTGCCCGCATCGCGGCTTTCGTCACCGCGGCGCGCCAGCCCCCCGTCCCCACGACACCCAGCCCCGGAGCGACGACATCATGCAATTGACCGGCAAATTCGGCCCCTACGGCGGCTGCTTCGTCTCCGAGCTGCTGATCCCAGCGCTGACCGAGCTGGAGGCCGCCTGGCTGGACGCCCGTGACGACGACGCGTTTCGCGCCGAGCTGAGCCACCTGCTCTCGCAGTGGGCGGGGCGGCCGACCCCTCTGTACGCGTCACCGGCCCTCAGCGCGGACATCGGCTGCCGCGTCTTTCTCAAGCGCGAAGACCTGCTCCACGGCGGCGCGCACAAGACCAACAACACCATCGCGCAAGCGCTGCTCGCGAAGCGCATGGGCCGGACCCGCCTGATCGCCGAGACGGGCGCGGGCCAACACGGGGTCGCCACAGCCATGGCAGGCGCGCTGCTCGGCCTGCAGGTCAAGGTGTTCATGGGCGCCAAGGACGTCGCTCGACAGCAGCCCAACGTACGCCGCATGGAGCTCTTTGGCGCAGAGGTGGTCTCGGTCGAGGCTGGCTCCCGCAGTTTGAAAGACGCCATCAACGAGACCCTGCGCTACTGGACCGAGACGGTGGCAGACAGCTTCTACGTGTTTGGCACAGTGGCTGGGCCGCACCCCTACCCTTCCATCGTGCGGGACTTTCAGCGGATCATCGGCGAGGAGACCCGCACCCAGGTCCTCGCCCAGGCCGGGCGTCTGCCGACCGCGATCATGGCCTGCGTGGGTGGCGGCTCGAACGCCATGGGGATCTTCGCCGACTTCGTCGACACGCCAGACGTGCTGCTCATCGGCGTGGAGCCCGCGGGACACGGCCTCGACACCGACGCGCACGGCGCCACGCTGACGAAGGGGCGCCCGGGCTGCGTTCACGGTTCGATCTCGTACCTGCTCCAGGACGAGGCGGGGCAGGTGCTGGAGGCGCACTCCATCTCCGCCGGGCTCGACTACCCGGGCGTCGGTCCCGAACACGCGTGGCTCAAGGACCAGGGTCGGGCGACCTACGAGAGCGCGACAGACGCCGAGGCGCTCTCGGCCTTCGCCTGGCTCTGTCGGGCTGAGGGCATCTTGCCGGCGCTGGAGTCGAGCCACGCCATCGCGGCGGCCCGTGCGTCGCGCGGGCGGTGGCAGGCGGACGACGTGCTGGTGGTCAACCTGTCTGGTCGGGGCGACAAGGACCTCGCGCACGCCATGGCAGCCCTGGACGCGGACACGCTGCCCCCCAAGGAGACCGGGGCCTCACCGTCCCAGCGCGCAAGCAGGAGCCCCTCGTGAGCGAGACACACCCCACCACGCCGGCCGGCTCGACGTCAGCGGCGAAGCAGACTCCCGGGCAGCGCTTGAGCGCCACCATTGAGGCCGTTCACGACCGCGGTGAGGGCGTGTTCATGCCCTTCGTGGTCATCGGCGACCCGGACCTCGAGACCTCCATGGCCGCCGTCGACGCGCTGGTCGCGGGTGGGGCGGACGTGCTCGAGTTTGGCTTCCCCTTCAGCGACCCGCCTGCGGACGGACCGGTCATTCAAGCCGCGGACCTGCGGGCGCTGGCCGCGGGCGTGACGCCGTCGGACTGCCTCCGCTTCCTGGCCGAGGTGAAGCGACGCCACGATGTGCCCGTGGTGCTCCTCATCTACTACAACCTGATCTTGCAGCGCGGGCTCGACCGCTTCTGCGCGGAAGCCGAAGCGGCGGGCGTCGACGCCGTGCTGGCGGCCGACGTGCCCCTCGAGGAGCTCACGCCGCTCGAGACCGCGGCGGCAGCGCATGGCGTGGCCAACGTGCTCATCGCCAGCGCGCTGACCAGCGCGGAGCGCCTGGCTCAGATCCGCGCCCGATGCGGCGGCTTCTTGTACACCGTCGCTCGGGTCGGCATCACCGGCGAGCAGCGCGCCGTGTCGTCGAGCCTGTCCACGGTGCTCGACCGGCTGCGGGCTCCCGATCCCTCCGGGCGGCCGCGCCTCCCCGCCCTTGTCGGCTTTGGCATCAGCACGCCGGCACACGTGTCTGCGGCCATGGCCGCGGGCGCCGACGGGGTCATCTGCGGCAGCGCCATCGTGCGCCGAATCGCCGAACATTGCCCTGCGGGGAGCCCACCGACCGCCGACCGGGTCGCCGCGATGCAGCGCTCGCTCACCGACTTCGTCGCGGCCATGAAGGCGGCGACCCAGGGGGCCTGGCGCCCGCCCCCGCAGGCCTCAACCAACCGCCACGTCCAACCCTAGACGCACACGCGCACGAGAGCCCGGATCTCCCCGCTTTCGTGACAGCGCTGCCCGCCACCCACAACCTGCGCCTCAGCCCCGGAGACTCCCATGCTCGTCGTCATGACCACCCACGCCACGCCCGAACAGGTCGCGGACGTCTGCACCGCCATCGGCCACCTCGGCTTCGAGGCACGCCCCATGCCCGGAGGGCAGCGCACGGCCATCGGGGTCGTCGGCAACGACCGGCGCGTGGAGGACTCCACCATCGCTGGGCTGCCAGGGGTCGCCGAGGTGATCCACGTCTCGTCGCCCTACAAGCAGGTGAGCCGTGAGTGGAAGCCGGAGTCCACGGTGATCACCCTCGACAACGGGGTGCAGATCGGCGGCGACGCGGTGGTGGTGATGGCGGGGCCCTGCGCCGTTGAGGGGCCCGAGAAGCTGCTCGAGGTCGCCGGCATCGTCGCCGACGCGGGCGGCGTCATCTTGCGCGGTGGGGCCTACAAGCCGCGCACGTCGCCCTACAGCTTCCAGGGGTTGGGGCCCGAGGGGTTGAAGATCCTCGCGGAGGCGCGAAAAGCCTACGGTCTCGCGGTGATCACGGAGGCCATCGATCAGGAGAGCGCAGACGCGGTGGCCGAGGTCGCCGACATCATCCAGATCGGTGCGCGCAACATGCAGAACTTCGCGCTGCTCAAGCACGTGGGCAAGCTCGGGCGCCCGGTGATGCTCAAGCGCGGCATGTCCGCGACGGTGAAGGAGTGGCTGCTGGCGGCGGAGTACGTGCTCAGCGCCGGCAACGAGCAGGTCATCCTTTGCGAACGTGGCATCCGCAGCTTCGACTCGGCCACGCGCAACGTCATGGACATCACCGCGGTGGCCCTCGCCAGGACGCTCACGCACCTGCCGATCATCGCCGACCCGTCGCACGCCACCGGTCGACGCGACATGGTGCCGCCCGTGGCGCGCGCGTCGGTGGCCGCGGGGGCCGACGGGGTCATGGTGGAGACCCACCCGCGTCCCAGTGAGGCCTTCTCCGACGGTCCGCAGGCGCTGTACCCGGACCAGCTCAAGAAGCTGATGGGCGAGCTGGGCGTCATCAGCGGCGCGCTCGGGCGACCTCTGGCGACCCTACCCAAGCGTTGACCGCGGCCCCTGGCCCGCTCGGGCGACCTCACTCGGAGTCGCCGGTGACCTCGACGTAGCCCTTCGCGACGTGCTGCCGAACCAGCCGACGGACCTCCGCGCGGGCTTTGCCCTCGGTGGGCAGCTCCTTGACGAGCTGGGAGGCCCGCCCGCCTGCCACGCCCCAGTCCAGCTGCACCGCGCGGCCCCTCTGCGTGACGTGCCAGAAGCGTACAATCCGGCCAGACTCACCCTGTTCTTCGATCTCGAATCGCCTCATGTTCGACTCCGTACGGACGCGCTCGGAGCGCGCGTGCGCGACGCACCAGGACCGCTGGCTTCTGAGCCCGTCCGTAAGCTGGTCCTGCGACGTTGCTCCGAGGGCAGCTGTGCATGGCATGATCCCGGCGTGAACATCAAGACGCCAGGCTCGATCGACGTCCGCGCGCTGCCCGCGTTGGGGCGTGGCGCAAGCGACGACGTCCGCGCGCGCGACGACGCCGTCGCGACGCTGTGTGCCGCGTTTCACTGCGACGGAGCCTTCCAACGTCTCTTGGGGCTGCGGGCACCGGACCTGCCGGTCTACTGGCGGGCCCTGGTGACGCTGCTCCTCCAGAGCGAGGGCGCGTCGGTGCTGGTGGCCACAGTGGACACGTCGCCCGAGGTCCGGGGGGTGTTGCTGCTCACCGAGGGGGACCTGCACCCGCGTGGGCGCGCGCTCGCCGACTACGCCCGCGCGCTGATCGCGGGGGTCGGCTGGCTACGCGCCAGCCGCGTGCTGCTCCAGTCGCAGGGCAGGCGCAAGCCCACGGGCGGGCGTACGGCCTGGGTCCGCAACGTGGCCGTGGCGCCCGCCTGGCAGGGGCACGGCGTGGGGTCCGCCCTGCTGGACGCCGCTGTGCGCCACGCGGCGAACGCCAGCACGCTCGCGCTCGAGGTCGAGGCCCGCAACCCGGCGCTGCGGCTCTACCGTCGGTGCGGGTTCGTCGCGACGCGCACCGGTCGGCCGCGCCTCGGCAGCCGCGACCGCTGGACCTTGATGACGCGGCGCTTGGCGCACGACGTGGAGCCTCCCGCCCCGGTGCTGT
>JAUIAC010000368.1 GCA_030425545.1 bacterium
TCGCGGCCCACGACACCTGGGCGCCGTCGCAGCCAGCCGACTTGCCCGGGGAGGCCTTGCACACGCCGCCGGCCTCGGACGTGTCCGTCGTGCTGACGAGCAGCGCTGACGAGGGCGTCTTCTCGGGTCCGGCGCGATAGGTCGTCTCGGTGACGATGCCGGGGAAGGCTGCGCCGTCCCAGCACGCGTGCGCCCGCACGTCGAGCACGGTGACGCCGGCGAGCGGCAGCCACGTGTGCGCTTTGGCCGCGCCGACGCCGGCGAGGCAGAGCGCGCCCTTGCCGCCGTTGGCCTTGGCGTCCCAGCTGCCGACGAGGGTCAGGTCGGCGCCGCCCACCTTGGCCGTGGCGCTCCACTCGGCCGCGAGCCAGCCCTTGGCGCCGTGGCAGAGCGCGGCGGTCACCGCGACGCCCTTGGCGCCGTCGGCCAGGGTGCTGGCCGCTGCGTCCTGCAGGCAGAGGTGGCCGGTCGCGGTGTTCCACCCGCCGGTGAGCGAGACCTTGGCGCCCCCGTCCAGCACGGTGGCGCCCTGCACGACGGCGGTCGCCCCGCCCTCGCCGCCCCAGCAGACCTCGATGGTCAGCTCCGACTTGCCGTCGGGGGCCTTCACACCGGCCTTGCCGCCAACGCAGACCTGCTTGGCGCCCTCCTTGAAGCTGCCGGCCAGAGAGAGCTGGGTCAGCGACTCGTGGGAGGCCTGGGTCGCCGCGAGGGTCACGGCCCAGCTGGCGCCGTCCACGCGCGTGCCCACCGCCTGCCACGCGCCGACGACCAGGGGCTTCAGCGTGAGCTGGGTCGCCGCGAGCGAGAGCTCCAGGCTCAGCACGCCGCCCTTACGGACGCGCTTGCCCGCGCCGGTGGCCGAGAGGGCCCCCACCACGCCGGCGGTGGTCTTGACGCCCGCGGGCTGGCTGAGCTGGACCGCGAGCGCGCTGTCTGCGCCGGGCGTCAGTGTGCCGCTGAGGGTCGCGGCGAGCGTCTGGCCCAGGTAGACGAGGGTCACCGACGCCGCGTCCACGGTCACCGTCGTCGCTTGGCTCACCCAGGTCACGGTGGCCTGCGTCGCGTCGAGCCCGAGCAGCTTGAGCTTGGCCGCGGTGGCCGTCAGCGAGGGGGCGGCGCCCGTGGAGAAGGTGCCGGTCACGGCGGCGCTGCTGCCGTCGAGCACCAGGGTGCCCTTGAAGGTGCGCGAGATCTGGCCGCCCGCCGCCTTGCAGACGGTCGCGACGCCCTTGTCGACGCTGCTGTCGATGACCAGCGGGCCCTTGGCGATGCCGACCGCGCCCGAGAAGCACCAGGTCACCGGCGCGTCCTTGCCCGACTTGGAGAGCGTGCCGGACATGGCCACCTTGCCGAAGGGCCCCGCGTCGAGGGTCGCCGTGGCGGTGGTCGACCACGAGTCGCCGGTCATGGGCTTGTCGGTCTTCAGGTCGGAGGAGCCTGGCGGCAGCAGGTCGCCACACGCGGCCTCGTCGGTCTGGCCGTTGCAGTCCTGGTCCAGCCCGTCGCACAGCTCCTTGGTGCCGGGGGCGACGGCGGCGTTGGTGTCGACGCAGTCGCCGCCCTTCTTCACCGCGCCAGCCGGGGCGCCGGTGCACAAGCAGCCCAGCTTGCCGCCGCCGAAGCCGTCCTTGTCCAGGTCGGCGTAGTAGTCGACGCACTGCGAGAGGGCGCCGGCCTTGCACGCGCCGGCCACGCAGGATCCGGTTGCGGTGCAGGCGTCGCCGTCCTCGCAGCTGCCGGGCACGTCCTTGGTCACGCAGCCGCCCTGGGGGCCGCAGACCCCGAGCTTGCAGGTGTTGCCGGTGGCACAGGCGTTGCCCGCCGGGGCCTGATATTGCGGCGCGGTGGCGCTTTGCGTCGCGCCAGACTCGGTCACGCTCACCTTGCACACGAGCACATCGCAGGCCACCACAGCGTCGCCATAGGTCGCGGAGCCGACCTTGAAGGCGCCGCCGTTGCGCTGCCACGAGTAGGTCACGGTGGCGCCGGGCTCCGGCTCGCCTGCCTCGATCGCGCAGGTCGGTTTGCCGAGCACGACGGTGGTCTTGGCCTTCAGCGGTTCGGCGGGGCCTGTGTCCGTGGTTGCGGTGTCTTTGGGTCCCGTGTCGGTCGTGCCTGTGTCGGTCGTGCCAGTGTCTTTGGGTCCCGTGTCGGTCGTGCCAGTGTCTTTGGGTCCCGTGTCGGTCGTGTCGGTGTCTTTGGGTCCCGTGTCGGTCGTACCGGTGTCTTTGGGACCCGTGTCGGTCGTACCGGTGTCTTTGGGTCCCGTGTCGGTCGTCCCTGTGTCGGCAGGGCCCGCGTCTGTCGCGCCAGTGTCGGTCGCGCCAGTGTCGGTCGCGCCAGTGTCTGGGCTGCTTGCGTCTGCCGTGCCGACGTCCGGGGCGCCGGTGTCTGTCGCGCCGGCGTCGGTCGCGCCAGTGTCAGTGGCGCCGGTGTCTGGGCCGCTTGCGTCTGCCGTGCCGGCGTCCGGGGCGCCTGTGTCTGCCGCGCCCGAGTCGGTGCTGCTGACGTCGCTAGCGCCCGCGTCGCCCGGGCTGGCGTCCGCTCCGGCGGCCGAGTCAGCCACGGCTCCGGCGTCTGCTGTCGCGTCGTCCACCGCAGCGCCACCGTCAGCCGTCGTCGCGCCGTCGGTCGACACGGCGCCGTCCGCGCTTGCGCCCGCGTCGCCGGTGCCGTCCGGAGCGCTCGCGTCGCCTTGCGCTGCGACGTCGAGGCCTTGCCCCGCGTCGGTCACGATGTCGTTCTCGGCGTCGCTCTGCTGGTCGCCATCACTGTCGTCAGCGACATCCGAGGGCAGCGTGATGTCGGCCGGGCCGACCGTCCCGGCGTCCTCCGCGTCCTCCGCGTCCTCCGCGTCTTCCACGTCTTCAGCGTCTTCCGCGTCGGCGCTCGCGTCGCCATCCACAACGCCGCCCGCGTCGACCGCCCCGTCCTGAGCCGAGCTGGCGTCTCCACTCACGTCGGACGTCGCGTCACACGTCGGGCAGTCGCCGTCGCTCTGCGCCGTGGCGTCCGCGACGCTGTCCGCCTTGTCGGCCGCCGTCGCTGGCGCGTCCGCGCTGCACCCGGCTGCCGCGACGCAGCAGACGAGCGCGAGCCAACCCGCGAGGTCGACCCTCCGATCCAAAGGGCCGCGCAGTGCTGTCATGATTAGCTCCTGAAAGAGTCCGAGAAGGGTGCGGATTCACTTGGCACGCGTCAAGCCGAACTCCGCGCCGTGCGCCAGGGCGTCGACCCCGCGGGGATCGCAGGAGATCGGGCAGCGCCGGCCGGGCGCTTGCCTGCCCGGAAGCTGGCAAGATCCGCCAGATTTGGGGCCGTTCCTGGACCGTCTCCGGTCTGGTTGTCCTACCCGGGGCACAAGAACCACTTCGACATGGCGCCCTACCGCCTCGTTCAGCTCTAACCGTGCGACGTTCCCGGGGAACGCCGCTAGATCCCCAGCAGCCCCTTCGCGTCGAGCTCGCGCACCCCAGCGCCGTCGAAGTAGCGCATCAGCCCGATGGACGCGTACGCCGGCATGATCCGCTCCGAGAGCAGGCCGATGTCCCGCAGGTTCGGCACCAGCCGCGAGAACATCCGGGTTCGAAAGAGCTCCAGCCCCGGCGCGGCCTTCACGCACTCGCGCCACTGCGCCCGCGTCATGCAGTGCTCGAACCACTCCTCATAGACCTCGTACATCATGAATCGGTTGCGCATCAGCAGGCTGACCTCAAAGGCCCAGTCCTCTCGCTCGCGGCGCTCCGACTCGCTCAGCTCTTCCCTGAAGTGCTTCTGCAGCGCCACCACGCCGTAGTGCACATGCCGCGCCTCGTCACGGATGACGTTGGCCAGCAGCTCCTTCAGCAGCGGCTCGCTCGTCACCTCCCACAACATGCTGAACGCGCCGAGCGCCAGCCCCTCGACCATGATCTGCATGCCCAGGAACTTCATGTCCCAACGGGCGTCGGTCATCAGCGCGTCGATGATAGTGAAGAGGTTGTCGTTGACCTGGTACAGCCGCCCCAGCTTGCTCTCCAGGTAGCGCAAGAACACCTCCACGTGGCGGGCCTCGTCCATGACCTGGGTGGCGCCGTAGAGCTTGCCGTCGAAGAACTGCACCGACTCGGTCACCTGGGCGGCGGCCAGCAGCGCCCCCTGCTCCCCGTGCAGAAACTGCGACAGCATCCACGCGGCCATGCTGTGGACGAAGCGCTGCCGCTCCGCTGGGCTCAGCTTCCCCGCGTAGCGCTCGGCCACCGCCACGTCGAAGAAGGAGAGCGGCAGGAGCGGCACCTCGGGGCTCTCGGGGTCGACGTCGATGTGCCAGGGCAGGTCGTCGCTGTCCCACTGCCCCGCCTTGGCGCGGCGGTAGAGCGTCGCCATCTCCGGCTGGTCGTGCGGATAGGTCCAGTCCAGGTGCGCCTGGTGGCCGGAGTGCATGAGGGTGGGCACGCCCTGCTTGCCGCGCTTCAGCAAGAGGCCGCGCGCCGCGGACGGGCCGAGCGTGCGCAACACCCGTGGATCTCGCATGTGAGCGGCCACCTCGACCGCTTCGCTGAGCTCGTCGACCGCGCGGCGGACCGGGCGCGTGACCTGTCCGGGAAGGTGTCGAAGCAGCTCTTCGGGGAGATGGTCGCGGATCATGGTTGTCTCCCGGAGCGGGGGTCAGAGCTCGCGCATCAGCGCGCGCAGGCGAGATTCGTGGCGCTTGTGCAGGTAGCGGTGGATCAGCGGCAGGGCCTTCTCCAGCCGCGTGACCACGTCGCCCGGCGGCAGGTGCCGCATGCGCTGGGCAACCAAGGCCGTCTCGGCGCGGATCAGCCGGTCGACCGCTCGCTCGTAGATCTGCAGGTCGTCGACGGAGATGCGCAGCCCGGCCTCCAGCCCGGCGGCGCGGAGCTCGCCGACCACCTCGACCAGCCAGAGGTCGTCGGCGTGCACCAGGCGTCGTCCCCCCACACGGGCGACCCGCAGCCGCCCCGAGTCGATGAGCTGCTCGAGGTCGTCAGCGTCGATGACCCCCGCGTCCACCAGATCCGACGTGGTGCGCCCACGTTCGTCGCTCGTCGGATCCTCGTAGCCCTGTTTGACCGTTCGCAGGAACTCGAGCTGGTCGGCGGTGAAGTCGTCGTCGCTCTCGACGCCCTCGAAGATGGCGCGGATGGCCTTCAGCGGCAGAAAGGCCTCGGTCCGCAGCCGCTGCACCAGCTCCAGGCGTTTGAGGTGGACCGGGCCATAGCGGGCGGTGTTCCGTCCCGTCTTGCGCCCCGGCGGCAGCAGGCCTTGTTGGATGTAGAAGTGAATCGCGTGCCGACCGAGCCCCGTGCGCCCCACGAGGTCGCGCATCTTCAGCGTCCAGTCGGGGGGCGCGTCGCTGCTCATGCCGGCTCCAGGTGCACGCGGCGTGCGGTCGGGCGCCCCACGCAGGTCAGCGTCAGCCCGGCCGCGCGCTCGGCGTCGGTGAGGCACGCGTCCTCCGGCAGGTGCACGCTGCCCGCTCGAACCACGCACACGCAGGCGCCGCAGCCGCCCACGGCGCAGGAGTGGGGCAGGGCGACACCCGCGGACTCGGCGGCCTCGAGCAGGGTCATGCCCGCGGGGACGTGAAAGCGCACCGGTCCGGCCTCCAGCTCCACCGAGACCTCAGCGGCCACCGGCATGCGGGTGACCTTGGCCACGGTGGGCTTCGCGCCGGTGGCGTTGGGCCCAGTCTTTTTGGCGCCAGTCTTGTTGGCGCCAGTGCCGTTGGCCCCAGTCGCGTTGGCGCCAGTGGCGTTGGCCCCAGTCTTGTTCGCGCCTTTCGCGTCGGCCCCAGGCTCGTCTGCAATGCGACCGCGGGGCGCCTCGCCGGCGGCGCGCTCCGGGGCTTCGGGCGGGGGC
>JAUIAC010000369.1 GCA_030425545.1 bacterium
AGGAGCCGCTGACCTCGCTCGACTTCAACGACGTCAGCCGCGACGAGACCGTGCTGGTCGACGTGCGCAACGTCGCGGAGCGCGAGGCGACCTACGACCTGAAGGTGAAGATCCTGCCGGCGTGCCCGCGGACCGAGGACCCGCTCGAGCCCAACGACAAGCTGGCCCAGGCCAAGGCTGTGCCGGTGGGCAAGCCGCTGCCGCTGCGGGTGTGCCCCGGCAACGAGGACTGGATGGCGGTTCAGCTCGCGCCGGGCCAGGGCCTCGTGGCCAAGGCCAAGGCCGAGTTCGACCTGGGCGCCAACACGCTCGAGGTCGACATCGTGGCGCCGGACGGAAAGGTGGCCTCACGGGGGGTGCAGGCCAAGGAGGGCTACCTCGCGCGCATGGCCTTCGCGCCGACCGGCGGGACCTGGTTTGTGCGGGTCCGCGGCGGGCTCGACACCGAGGCGAGCTACCAGCTCACGCTGCAGCTGCTGCCGCCCTGCCAGAAGCGCGACGACGCCTACGAAGACAACGACCTGGCGTTGAGCGCCAACCCCATGGCCAAGAAGCACTTGAGCGGTCCGCTGCCGGCGATGCACCTGTGCCCTGGAGACGACGACTGGTACCGGGTGGAGCTCGGGGAGGGCGAGAGCCTCTTCGTCGACCTGGTGGCCAACGTCGCGGAGCTGCCCGACGTCGCGCCGCTCGCCGGCCAGCTGACGGTGACCATCGTTGACCGCGCTGGACGCGTGTGGGGCGAGGCGCGCGGCGGGCCGGTGAAGTCGGGCCAGGAGTCGCTGAGCCGCACGGCGGCCGTGTTGGCGCCGCCGCCGGGCCTGTACTGGGTGCGAGTGACGGGCGGGGGTGTGGCGCCTCCGGTGTTTCCCATCCCCGAGCTCCCGGCCGACGCGCGCGTGGTCGAGGTCGCCCCGCCCCAGCAGGGTCGCGGTGGACCAGGCCAGGGTCCCGGCGGCCTGCCCCCGGGCGCCGGACGCGCGCCGGGTGGTGGGCTCCCAGGCGGGCTCCCAGGCGGGCTCCCCGGGGGACTTCCAGGGCGGGGACAACCCGGGCAAGGCCAACCGGGCGGAGGGCAGCCCGGCGCGCTGCCGCCAGGGCCAGCCCAGGCCCGTCCGCCGGGCATTCGCGCCATCCCGCAGCCCGCAGGGACGATCCCCGGCCTGATCCCAGGCGCAGGGGGGCTGCCGAGCGCAGGTGGGCAGGCGGGTCAGCCCGGACGCCTCGGTCAGCCCGGGCAGCCCGGACAGCCCGGACAGCCCGGACAGCCAGGCGCCAAACAGCCCAAGCCGCCGATGATCCCGAAGGTGATCCTGCCCGACGGCCACCCGCGCCCCGCCGTCGACAATGCGCGGGCACGTCTCGACCTGCCCTACCAGCTGCGTCTGCGCATCCTGCCGCCCTGCCCCGAAGGCAACGACGAGCGGGAGCCGAACAACAGCGCGGGCAAGGCGGCGCGCATCAAGGTGGGCGGCGAGCAGCTCCTCCGCATCTGCAAGGGCGACGTGGACTGGCTGGAGATCGAGCAGAAGGCCGACCAGCACGTCCAGGTCATGGCCCGCTACGACTTTGCCCACGGCGCGCTGGAGATGGAGGCCTTCGACGAGCAGGGCACCAAGTCCCTCGGCAAGGCCCAGACTGCGGCGCCGCGGCTGCCCGGCAAGACGGTCGCGAGCCAAGACGACACGCCCGAGGCGCGTCGCGGTCGAACCGCCACGTCCGGTCTGGTCCTCCGGGGCGGCAAGGACAAACGGGTGGTCAAGCTGCGGGTCAAGGCCGGGCCGGAGACGGAGAACTTCTACGTGCTCCGCGTCCAGGAGCCGCCGCCGCCCAGCGACAAGAACAAGCAGAACCAGAACAACGACAAGAACAAGGACGACAAGAACAAGAAGGACCAGAAGAAGAAGGACAAGGACAAGAAGGACCAGGGCAAGAAGGACAAGCCCAAGGACGAGAAGAAGAAGGACCAGAAGAAGAAGAAGAAGAAGCCCCAAGACAAGCGGCAGAAGCAGATCAAGAAGGCCATGGAACGCCACGACAACAACCCCACGAACCTGGAAGCGCAGGAGGCGCTGCGTAAGTCGCCCTTCCGCAACAGCCGCCCCGCCAAGGACTGGTAGCCGGCGATGACGAGCGCCTCTCCCCGCCCGCGCCCGGTGCGCGACTCGACGACGTGCGGCCCAAGCGCACGCGCTGGGTCGCGCTCGCCTGCGCGTGCAACCACGCCCCGTCGGTGCGGGGTGTCGGCGGCGTCGCCGCGGCGGCGATCCCGGGGCGCCCGCTCCCTGGCGTTGACGGCCCTGACGGCCCTGACGGCCCTGACGACCCTGAACGCGACCCCTGCGTGGGCCGACGGCGCTGCCAGTGTCCGCATGCAGGTGCAGCCCAAGCGCGTGGTGCTCGGCGACACGCTGACGGTGCAGGTCACGGCGCGCGGCGACTTCGACGCTGTGGTGGCGCCCCGCTCCAGCGGCTTCGACTTCCGCCAGTCCGGGCGCAGCTCGCAGATGAGCATCGTCGGCGCGCGCGTGACGCGAAGCCTGGTGCTGACCTACACCGGCACCCCACGTCGCAAGGGGACATGGACCATCGAGCCCGCCGTGCTCAAGCTCGCCGGCACCGAGGTGGCCCGCGCCAAGGGGGTGAAGGTTCAGGTGGTCGACGGCCGGGCGGCCCTGGGTGCCGCTGTGGCGCCGGAGACGGCCATGGCGCTGCGCAACTACGACGGCGAGCCCTTCTTCGTGCGCCCGGTGCTCTCGGTGCGTCGCCCCTATGTCGGTCAGCCCGTGGTGTTGAGCTACGAGCTCTACTGGGCGCGCGGCTCGTCGGTGCAAGGCATCCGAGAGATCGGTGAGTCCAAGTTCAAGGGCTTCGACGTGGAGGACCTGCTCCGGGGCTCGCCGGAGCGTCAGGAGTCGGTGCGCGTGGGCGGGCGGCCGTACATGCGCCAGGTCACGCGCAAGGTCTTGCTCACCGCCGCCGCCGCCGGGACCTTCGAGCTGCTCGGGCCCCGCTACCGCATCGAGGTGGGCGACTTCTTCGACTCGCGAGCGTTCAAGATCCACCCGCCGCCGGTTCGGGTCACGGTGCGTCCGGTGCCGACCCAAGGCCGCCCCGACACCTACGTCGAGGACGCCATCGGCCGCTTTCAGGTCACGGCGGCGCTGCTGGACCGGGGCGCGCGGACCGCCAGCTTGAGCCTCAAGGTAGGGGAGCGCGCGGTGCTGAGCTACGACGTCGCGGGCCGCGGCAACCTCCTGGACCTGCCCGACATCCGGCCGCCGGGCACCGCTGGCATGCGGGTGGAGAAGCTGCCCGGGCGCGCCGACGAGGGCGTCAAACGGACCACCAACGGCGTCGAGGGCAAGCGCAGCTGGCAGTACCTGGTCAGCTTCTCGCAGCCCGGTCAGGTGGTGCTGCCGCCGCTGAAGTTCTCCTACTTCGACCCGACCATCGAGTCGTTTCGCACCGTGGCGACCCAGCAGTTGACGGTGACGGTCACCGGCGCCGGGCCAGCTGGCGCCGGCACGGCAGCGCCCAGCGGGCAGGCGCAGGCTGGCGCCGCCCCGCGCGGTGCGGCGGGGCCCGCTGGCGCGGCAGCCGCGGGCGCGGGGCCGGCCGGCGCGGCCGCGAGCGGTGGCGGCACGGCAGGCTCGGCGGCGCAGGCCCGTCCGGTGAACCCCGACGATCCCTTCGGCCTCAAGCTCCGCCCCATCGCGCCACACGCCCGCATCGCGACCACCGCGCGCCGACACTTCACCGACGAGCCCTGGTTCTGGCTCGCCGCCGCGGCCGCCTGGCTGGCCGCGCTGCTGGTGTGGCTGGCGTGGACGGTTCGACGCCGCGCCCTGCGCGCGACACCCGAGCGCGCCGCCGCAGGCGCCCGCGCGACGCTCGACCAGGCCCTGGCGGCGGCCACCGACCACGCGCAGCTGCGCGACGCGGTCGGCGCCTACCTCCAGACCCGCCTGAACCTGCGCATGGCCGGCCTGACCTGGGCGACGCTCCGCAGCGCGCTCGTCGACGCGGGGGCCGCCACAGCCGACGCGCAGCGGCTGGTGGACCAGCTGGAGCACTGTGACTACGCGCGCTTCGCGCCGGGCGGCGGCGACGCTGCGGTCCGCGCCACCGCGGACGAGATCAGCGCGGCCGTGCGGGCGCTCGACGGTGAGATCCGGGCGCCCTCGCCCACGCCGCCCGCCAGCGCCTCCGTGGCCGGCGTGGCGCTCGTGCTGACCCTGAGCGGGCTGGCGGCGAGCGCGCCCGACGCGCGCGCCGCCACGCTCGACCAGGGCTTTCAGTCCGCCAACGCGGCCTACGTGAGCGGCGACCTCACAGCAGCCCAGCGGGGCTACGAAGAGCTCCTGCAGCACGGGCTGCGGGCGGCCGAAGTCCACTACAACCTGGGCAACCTCTTCGCCAAGCGGGGCGAGCTGGGTCACGCCGTCGGGCACCTGCGGCAGGCCGAGCGACTCACCGACGACGAGAAGCTCGCCGACGACATCCGCCACAACCTGGCCGAGGTCCGGCGGGCGCTGACGGAGCGCTCGCGCCGCGACCACCGGGTGCTGCACGTCTTCGACGAGTCGCCTGGGGTGGACGTCGCCTTGGCCCGCGCGGCTCCGCGCGGCGTGCTCGGCGTGCTGGTGTTGCTCCTGGCGCTGGTCGGGCTCGGCCTCTTCGTGGCGCGACTCACCCGGGGGCCCAGCGTTGGCCTGCGCGTCGCCCTGGCGGTGACCGTGCCGCTGCACGTCCTGGCTGCGGGCTGGCTCTTCCATGCGCAGCAGGTCGACGTGGGCGTGCGCCACGGCGTCGTTGTCGCTGAGGACGCCCCCCTGGGCCCCTGCGTCGGCGTCGGCGAGGCCATCGACCTGCCGGAGGGGCTCGAGGTGCGCGTGCTGCGGCAGCGCCCCGATCTTCGCCTGGAGGTGCAGCTGCCCAACGGCCGCAGCGGGTGCCTGCAGCCCGGCGACGTCTATCAGGTGTCCGACCGCACCGCCGGCTGAGGGTGTCCGATCGCGTCGGCGCCACCGTCGGGACATGGCACACGTCCCACTCGCGAGCTAGCAGACTGCGCCTTTTCTCCGTTCTTGCGGCCACGTCGGTCAGTCTGCTGGGAAGGGGAAGCCACGGCTTGCCGTGGCTGGGGGCGCTCGTAGCCCCCCCAGAAGATGAAAAACTAGCTGATTGCGGCGACAATCAATTTCGCCGCTGTCTGCTAGGCTGCGCCCATGTTGACCCTCGACCTCCCAGCTTCCCTCACGCCCCCCTCGCAGCGCCCACGCTCGACGTCGGCGCGCGGCTGGCACGCGCGCGTCGCCCTCGGTTGCCTGGCGGTCGCCGCGCTGTGCGTGCTCGGTTGCGGGCGCGATCGCGACACCCCAAGCGTCAAGCCAGGGGGAGGCAGCGGCGCGGGGAAGACCACGGCCACCGGCGGCCCCGGCTCGCCGGGCGCGAACGCGGGCGAGGGACGGTTGCGCGCCCCCGGCGCGAACGCAGCGAAGCGCCCCCCCGGAGGGTCGGCGCTGACGCACCCGAGCCTGACGACCAACGCGCGGCAGCTCGGAGCCGGGCTGCAGGCCGCTGGCACGCCGGTCGACGTGCTGGTGCGGGCCCCCGGACCGGCTTGGACGGCCACGGAGCTCGACGCGAGCCTGGCGCCGCTGACGGCCACGCTGCGAAAGCTCCAAGGCGTGGTGCGGGTGTGGACACGGGCCGACGACGGGGGCGTGCGGCTCCTGGTGCGCTTTGACGCCAAGACCACGGGCGCCGACGCGCTCGCCCGCGTGCGAGCGACGTGGGTCGCGCGTCCGCCAGCACGGCTGGGCACACCGACCCTCGCCGTCATCGC
>JAUIAC010000370.1 GCA_030425545.1 bacterium
ATTCCCAGGGGTCCGGGTCGCTGGCGCGGGTGGGCGGCGGGGCGCATGAAGCCGAGTCTGCCCCCTCGGCCTGCGCCCGCGGATCGCGGGACTGCGGAGGTGGGCGCGCTCGCCGGAGGCTGACCAGCTCTGTCGGCAAGCCAAGGTGCCCCAGCCATCCTGTTCGAGGACCAGGGCACCGTCCCGATGATGATGCTCCGAGCGCTGATGTCCTCTGGCAACGGTGAGCGGTCAGGGAGCCATGACACTCTGAGCCGAGGCCAAGGCTACGGACTGGACGAAGCCGTAATTCATGAAGACAGTCGCGCGCGATGAAGTTGCGGTCGGCGAGCAACACACTGTGGTTAGGCCCTTCATCCCAGAGCGGCACGGCGAGGGACTGCTCGCCGGCGCCCTTACCCGCGAACGGCCCCATCGGCCAGTACCAAGTGCGAACGAGCGGCGACCAGCGCAACGACACGGGCTTGGGGGTAGCCAGACCGGCCCCGCCCGGTCTGTGGCAGCAAGAACTCGTCGACGTTCTCCGCCGTGTCCTGGAGCCGCAGCGTGGTGCCGTCCATGGCGTACACGCCGAGCCCTCGCCAGCGGTCGTGGTCCGCGTGCTCGCGCGCCCACGACCTAGCGCAGGTGCGGAACAACTCACGAAGTGGACGCTCTCCGACTCGAGCTCGAGCTTTCGGCAGCGCGCTCGGGGCGACACGGCCCTTGCGCCCGTCCGGCTCGGGCATGACCAGGTCGAGCCGCCGGACGACGTCGGCGATGGAGTGGTCTCGAAACAAAGCCATGCCGACCACGAGCCAGACCACGGACTCCGCCGGGAGCTTCCGGCGCCTGAGCTTCCCCGCTCCGCCGGTCGCCAGGGCCGCCTGCACCCACCGGGTGTCGATGTCCGAAGCGAACGCTCTCAGCCCGGCGCCTGCAGCGCAGTCGACCAAGGCCTCCAAAGATGAACTGAACGACACGCGACCTCCCGGGCAAGGATGAGATCGCGCCAGAATGTACGGAAACAGCTGTTAAAACAAGACGCTACACACTAAGTGATCGGCATTGGGGCTAGGCGGTGGCCTCACCCACGACGAAGCGCCGCCAAGCCGAATCCGCGCCCCTGACCCTGCACCAGCGCGAGCCGGATCCAGAGCATCGCGAGCGGCTCCAGCAACCTCGCCTGCGTCAGCGGCCCGGCGTCGACCGGCTCGAAGCCAACGTCCGACACGAGGGTCAGCGCGACCTGGCGTGCCTGCTCGTCGTCGGCGCAGACCGGCATGAGCAGCCGCTGGCCGGCGATCTCGGGCGACGCCATGTTCTCGACCCCGGTGGAGTGCAGCGCCTTGGCCACGCGCGCGCCCGGCGCCCAGCGCTGCACCTGCACGGCGCCGGAGTCTGTGTGGCCGTGGGTCAGTGTCAGGCCAGGTCCGATCGGGTTGGTCACGTCGATGAGCACCTGACCGTCGAAGGGACCAGCGGCGTCGAGGACGGCCTCGGCGGCCGACCAGGGCACGCAGAGCAGGACCACGTCGGCGCCATCGGTAGCGCTTGACAGGGCGCCGACGCGGCCTTCGCCGGTCCAGGCCGCGGGATCCCGGACGCCATAGGTGACGTCGTGGCCTGCCGCAGCCAGGCGAGCGCCGAGCGTGGTGCCGACGCGCCCTGCGCCGATGATGGTGATCTTCATGGTCTCTCCTCCTGTTCGCGCGCCGCTACCAGTACGCGGGGCGTGGCGGCAGCTCGGCACCGCACGTGCTGCAGCGCCGGTGGTTGTCGTCGTCGGCCTGCAGGTGGGCGCACTCGGTACACCGCACCCACAGCCGGTTCAGCCGACCGGGCCGCCAGACGCTTGTCCAGACGCTGGCGATGAAGTCCTCTCCGAAGAGCTCGCGCATGGCCTCGGCGTGGTGACGCGACAGCGCGCGCTGCATCGACGCCTCGTCCTGCCACGCCGTCACGGTGAAGCCGCGCAGGCCGATGAAGCCCGTAACGATGCTGAGAAACCCGGGCTCATCGAGAAAGTCCGCCACGTTCTGGCGGGCGTGGTCGCGGATGCGCTGGCGCTCTCCCGCATCCTTGCCGGTGATCCAGGTCAGCGCGATGACGCCGGGCGGGGCAGGGTTGTCCGAGGCGACGCGCATGGCGTAGCCGTAGCTCGCCCGCCCCTGCGTCATGGGGTTAGCCATGGCCAGCGCGATGAAGTCATCGGGCGACAGACCTGCGGCTGGGGGCGTCGAGTCGTCCTGGTCGTGGTCGTGGTCGTGGTCGTGGCGGTTCATCTGCGGCTCCATCGCGTGAGGGACCCTGTGTGGCGGGGCGTGTGGTGCTGTCAGGGGAGGCCGGACGTCGCTCAGCGCCCGACGGCCTCGATGACCAGCTCTGCCGCGGCCCGACCGGAGTTCTGCTGCTGCCCCGTGACGAGCAGACCATCGCGCACGGCGAAGGGCTCGAACGCGCCGCGCACCACGAAGTTGCTGCCCTCGATCGCGCGCGCCTCATCCTCGATCCAGAAGGGCTGGATCCGCTGCCCCACGGCGGCGTCGGCGACGGCCTCCTCACTGTTGGTGAAGCCGGTCCAGGTCTTGCCCGCGACCAGCAGATTGCCCGACGACAGCCGCGTCTCCAGCAGCGCACACGTGGCGTGGCAGACCAGCGCGGTGGTCTTGCCGGCCTCGTAGAAGCGCGCCACGAGGGCCTGCACGTCGGTGTTGCCGCGGAAGGTGATCATCGGCGACTGGCCGCCGACCACGAAGAGCGCGTCGTACGCGCTCGGGTCCACGTCTGCGATCGACGCGGTGTCCTCGAGCAGCGCGGCGTGCTGCGGCGAGCGCTTGAAGCCGAGGCTGACGAAGTCATGGGCCGAGTAGCCGCTCGGATCTTCAGGGTCGCTGTAGCTGTCCGCCGAGAGCGCGCCGCCCTCGGGGCTGCGGAGCTCTACCTCGTAGCCGGCCTCGGTGAAGGCCAGGTAGGGGTGGCTCAGCTCGGCCCACCAGAAGCCGACCGGCCAACCCGTGGTCGGTGAGGTGGAGGGGTTGGCGACCAGCATGAGGACGCGGCGCGAGGGGGTGGTGGCGGTGTGCATGGGGTGCTCCTGTGGTGAGGCCGTGGTGGCGACAGGGGCACGATGGGCGGATCTCGAATATGCAACAACAGAATGCTATGAAAAGAAATGTTGCAGAGAGTGCAACTGTCAGGCTGGGCGTCCGGTCGGATCACCAGCGCTCAGCCGACGCCGCGCGGCGGGGTGTGTCAGCGCGCCGTGGGTGGCCTCCAACAGCCGCTCGCGCAGCCAGCGGTGGCCCGCGTCGCCGTCGAAGCGGGGGTGCCAGACGAGGCTCAGCGCGAAGGGCTTGAGCGGCAGCGGTGGCTCGAGCAGGCGCAACCCCAGCTGCGGCCCCAGCCGACGCGCGATGCGCTCCGACACGGTGAGCACCCGGTCGCTCCCCGCGGTCATCTCGAGCCCCACCTGAAAGTAGGGGACCGCCCGCACCACCCGTCGCTGCAGGCCGCGCTCGGCCAGCAGCTGGTCGACGTAGCCGCCGGGCTGCCCGCGCGGCGCGATCTGCACATGGTCGAGGGCCACGTACTGCTGCAGGGAGAGCCGCTCGCCGACCTCCGGGTGGTCGCCACGCACGACGCACACGAGCCGGTCGGTCAGCGCCGGGCGCGTCCGCAGCTCTGGCGGCAGCTCGCCGTAGATGCCCACCGCCAGGTCCGACGCGCCCGAGCGCAGGGCTGCGGCGTCGCCGGTGCTGTTGGGCACCACCCGCAGCTGCAGCCGCGGCGCCGCCTCGCGCACAAGGCGGTCGAAGGTCGCGCCGAAGACCAGCAGCACGTAGTCGGTCATGCTCAGCACGAAGGTCCGGCTCTCGCGCGAGGGATCGAAGCGCTCGGGTGGGTGGAACACCTGTGACGCCACCGCCACGGCGTCATGCACCTGCGGCTTGAGATCCTCCGCCCGCGGCGTCAGCACCATGCCGCGGCCCGCGCGCACCAGCAGCGGATCGTCGAAGCGCTCGCGGAGCCGCGCCAGCGCGTGACTCACCGCCGGCGTCGACAAGCCCAGGCGCCGGGCCGCGCGGGTCACGCTGCTCTCCTGCAGCAGGGCGTCGAGGGTGGCGAGCGAGGCGAGGTCGGATGGATCCATGCTGCAACTCCCGGTGCTAGGACTTGCAGAGGATGCATGGATCGGCACGGCCGATGCCAGCGGACGCGCGTTCCCCGCAAGGCGCCGCGGACGCTGCGCTCAGTGTGCGACGAAACCGCTGTAGAGCACGGCGCCCACGATGAGCGCAGCGACCAGGGTCCGCGCGACCGCTGGGCCCATGCGGTCCGCGGTGTAGAAGCGGTCCCACCAGGTCAGCCGCAGCGCGCGGGTGCGCCGGTGTGCCGCGGTCGCGAGCGGATAGCTGCCCGGGACCACCGCCGGTGCCGGCGCGGTCTCGGGGGCCGCTCCGCTGCGCACCCACGCTTCGATGTTGGGCTCGGTGTCGAGCAGGTGCTCCAGCGAGACCCGCTCCAGGACATCCAGCGCCGGGAGCACCGCCTCCAGCCAGGAGTCCACCACCTCGAGCCAGTCCCCGATGTTGTCCGAGTCCGGCGGTCCGAGCTCGAAGGATTCGGACAGACAAGCGGCCCAGCGGGTCTCCCCGAGGGCCTCGCCGATCGCTGGCGGCAGCACGATCTCCGGCGCCGCGGTGAAGAGCGCGTCGAGGCTCTCGTACAGGTCCACCGCTGCCGTGACGAGCAGTTCTCGCTCACGATTGGAGACCCGGTCGCCGGCGGTGACGCCGCCCGCCCGCGCCAGCGACCCAGACCCCTGGGAGCTCGCCGACGAGCTGGTGGAGGATGAGGACTACAGCCAGGCAGAGGCCTGGTAGACCGCGGTCGCACAGGATCGTTGGGTGGCGACGTCTTGGGCGAGGCCCTAAAAAGCGCTTGAATTCTAGGCTATTAACACTGGCTCTGCCGTCGTTGAGGAAGCTTCGGAGCGCCCTACGGCAAAACGCCGATAGACTGTCATACGTAAACCAACCCAAGGACCGACAATTGTGCGTTCATGCGGCTTACCCTCGCCGGGCGCAAAGGTGTAGCGGTGCAGGGCACAGCGCGGCGTCGCGGTCAGGCTGACGTCGACGTCGGGGGACTTCAGCTTCACGCCGTAGCGCCCCGGGCTGGCGGTCTCGGTGTCGGCGTGTTTGACCACCTTGCGGCCGTAGCGCGTGGCCTTGGCCGGGCTCATCGTGTCGGTCGGCAGCACCAGCACGTTGCCGTAGTCGGGGATGCGAGTGCCGTGCTGGCGGTTGTGGGAAAAACCGAGCAGGTACTTGTCGGTGTGCAGGTAGCCCGAGCAGTGGGAGAACGCCGGCTGCAGGTCGTTCGGCGAGGTGTCCGGGCCGGCCTTGACCATGCCGAGGGGCGCCGTGGCCGCCGGCGAGGCGTTGCCGAGGTTGGCGATGATGCCGGCCGTGCCGATGAAGGGGTCGACCGCGTCGAGGATCGCCTGATCGGCCGGCGCGCGCGCACCGCTCGCGCCGTCGCCCGCCGCGCCGTCCCCGACAGCCCCGTCACCCGCCGCAGCATCGCCTTGGGCGTCCATCGTCGCGGCGCCCGCCTCGGCCCGACCCTCATCGGCCCCGCAAGCAGCCATGACGCCGAGGGGATAGGCAGCATGAACCCACTTTCTGGCTCTCGCAAATTTGGTTGACATAATCTTCATTCTCAGACGCAAGCTGTGAGCCGGCCAATGCAGCCTCGGTGCCCCGACAATCGTACGTCTCAGCAGAAGAATCAAGTCTTTTCACCAGTTCCGAGCACAGCCCGACCACCCGACGACCTT
>JAUIAC010000017.1 GCA_030425545.1 bacterium
TGTTGGGTGGCGCCGCAGCCCGCTGAGGATCACCCGCTGGGGGGAGGCCAGGCCCCCAATGCCGAGGCACAAAGGGACGCGGCCGCCCGACCCGAAGGTCGAGCGGCCGCGTGAGCTGGGAAACGGGCGCTTCGGGCCAAAGCCCTCGGCTACTTGGCGCCGCGCCGCTTCTTCTTCTTTGCCGCCTTGGCCTTCTTCTTCGGCAGCGGCTTGAGGCCCTTGAGGATGCGAAGGCTCGCCGGCTTCTCGGCCTTCGCCTTGCCCTTGAGCGCCACCCCGAACGCGAGGATGTACTGACCGGTCGGCGCCGCGAGGGCCAGGGCGCTCACCTCGACGGCGTGCCCTTCGAGGACCCCTGTGCCGTCGATGACCGCGCCCTGCATGCCGTTGACGGTGATCGCGTGCTCCTTGCCCGTCTTCAGCTTCTTCACGTGGGTTCGGATCAGCTTCTCGAGCGCCGCCACGGCGGCGTCCGCCTTTCGCGCCGGCACGGACGTGAAGAACATGTGGATGGCGCCGCTCGGGGACTCGCACGTGAGCGTGTTGTCGTCGCCGTCGACCTTCCACGTGTCGGGGATGTTGATCGACACGCCCGCAGGCGGGTGCGGGTAGGTCTTGGCCGTGGCTTGGGTGGCAAACGCGAGCGTGGTGGCGAGCGCGGAGAGGGCAAGAAGCTTGTGCATGGAGGACTCCAGGGATGATGCGTGAAGATGCGTCGGAGCAACGGGCGGGCTGGCGAAGATATTCGGCAGGCTAAACAACCGGAAGTAGAGCCAGGATATCCGGATGTTCTTGGGCCCGAAAGAGCCCGGGCGGCGCTGACGCTCAGGGCGCGCTGGCGAGCGCGGCGAGGGCCGCGATGACGGCAGGGTGCTCGCCGATGGCCGGCTCCACGCGCAGGTCGAGCGCTGGATGCGCCGCGCGGATGCGCTCCACCAGGGGTGGCAGGTCGCGCAGCACATGCCCCCCGCCGGACATGAACGCTGGCAGCACGCGCACGCGGGTGACGCCCTCGGCGCGCAGCTGCTCGACAGCGGTGGGCAGATCCGGTTCACACAGCTCGAGGAAGCACAGCTCCACGCGGGTGCCGGGCTCAGCCGCGTCGCGCACAGAGGTGAGCAGGCGCTCCATGGCGTCTCGCCAGGCGGTTCGGCTGCTGCCGTGGGCAAAGAGCAGGGTGGCGGGCTTCATGGTCGGCTCGCTGTTGGAGGGGTGGGGTAGGGGCGGCGCCCCGCGACAGGTTGGCACACCCCGGCGGCCGCGCGGCCATGAAAGGGGGGCCGGTACGAGGAGATGGCGGCGCGCCTCGGGGATGTGGGGTGGATGCGGTAGGCTCCGCTGCCCAGACGTCGCGCATCGGAGGCCTTGTTGTGATGATCCCTTTCCCCCAGCCGATGCGCAAAGGACGGCTGATTCGACGTTACAAGCGCTTCCTCGCTGACATCGTGCTCGACGACGGCCAGGAGATCACCGCGCACTGCGCCAACACGGGCTCCATGAAGGGGCTGACAGTGCCAGAGTCGGCCGTGCTGGTGTGGGACAGCCAGAACCCCAAGCGCAAGCTGCCGTGGAGCTGGAAGGCGGTGCAGATCCCCGGGGGAGCCTGGGTGGGCATCGACACGGGTCTGCCCAACGCGCTCGTCGCCGAGGCGCTGCGGCGCGGCGTGATCCCTGGGCTCGTGGGCGCGACGGAGGTGAAGCGCGAACAGAAGATGGGCGACCGCAGCCGCGTGGACGCCGTGGCCTTGGGCCCGTGGGGGCGGGCGTGGGTCGAGGTCAAGAACGTGACGTTGGTCGACGCGGAGACCGGGGTGGCGCGATTTCCAGACGCGGTGACCTCGCGTGGGCTCAAGCACCTGCGGGAGCTGAGCGAGCGTGTCCGCGAAGGGGATCGGGCCGCGATGGTGTACGTGGTGCAGCGGGCCGACGCGCGCTCCTTTGCGCCCGCGGACGACATCGACCCGGCCTATGGCGACGGGCTGCGGGCCGCGCTGGACGCTGGCGTCGAGGTGGTGGTGCTGGGGTGTGAGGTGACGTCAGAAGGGGTCTCGGTCACGGGCACGCTGCCCTGGGTTCGGGCGCTGGTGTAGCGAGGGGTGGGGGTGACGATGCGCGAGGAGAGGTCCATGGGTGGAGCGGGGACGGCGGCCGCGGCGGTCGCGGACGTGCGCTTGAGTGACGAGGTGCGGCGCGCGCTGGCGGCCGGGCAAGGCGTGGTGGCGCTGGAGTCGACCATCTTGTGCCACGGCTTTCCGCCGGCGGAGCGGGCCGGGCTGGCGAAAGAGCTGGAGGACGCCGTGCGAGGGCAGGGGGCGACCCCGGCGACCATCGCGGTGATCGACGGGCAGGTGTGCGTCGGCCTGGACGCGGACCAGCTGGCCCGGCTGCTGAGCGCGAGCGAGGTGGCCAAGTGCTCGGCGCGAGACGTGGCGGTCGTGGCGGCGAAGGGCGGCATGGGCGCGACGACCGTGGCGGCGACGTGTCTGGTGGCGGCGGCGGTCGGGGTCGAGGTGTTCGCGACGGGGGGCATCGGCGGCGCGCACCGCGGGGCAGAGCGAACCATGGACGTGTCAGCAGACCTGGGTGCGCTGGGGAGGCATCCGGTGGTGGTGGTGAGCGCGGGAGCCAAGAGCCTGCTCGATCTGCCGCGCACGCTGGAGGTGCTGGAGACGGCCAACGTGCCGGTGCTCGGCTTTCAGACGCCAGACTTTCCGAGCTTCTACAGCCGGGAGAGCGGGTTGACGGTGCCCCACGTGGCGAGCTCTGCAGAGGAGGTGGCGCGGGCGTTCGCCTTGCAAGGCGCGCTCGGGCTGGCGGGCGGGATGCTGCTGTGCAACCCGCCGCCGGCCGAGGTGGCGCTGCCGCGCGACGAGGTGGACGCGTGGATTCGGCAGGCGCTCGACGAGGCGGACGCCGGTGGTGTGCGCGGCGCACGGGTGACGCCCTTTGTGCTGGCGCGGCTGGCGGAGCTCTCCGGCGGCCGCACCGTGGTCACCAACCGAGCGCTGGCGCTGTCGAACGCGCGGGTGGGCGGCGAGGTCGCGCGCGCGCTGGCCGCCTTGCGTCGCGACGCTGGGAGGCCCGCGTGACGGGACAGGACTCCGACGCGCGGCGGTCCACGACGCTGGGCGCCCTGCTTGCGGGCGGCGGCAGTCGGCGCATGGGCGAGGACAAGGCGGGCCTGGCGTGGCGCGCTGGGCTCACGCTCGGCGAGGCCGTTGAGTCGGCCCTGTTGGACGCCTGCGACCGTGTGGTGGTGCTGGGGCACGGGGCAGGGCTGCCGCCGCGCTCCGGGCGCCTGCGGCTCGAGGACGCCGAGGCCGGCGGCGGGCCGCTGCAGGCCATGGCGACCCTGCTCGAGAGCGGGCTGGCCGAGGTCTACGTGATCGCGCCGTGTGACATGCCCGGGCTGACGGCGGCCGTGTTGCGGGCGCTTGCGAGGGGCGCTGAGGGCCAGGGCCTCGACGGCGCCGGGCTGGTGCGTGCGGAGGGCAGCCTGGCGGTGTTGCCGCTGAGCCTGCGCGCGTCTGCGGCGCCCAAGGTCCGGGCGCTGGTCGACCGGGGCGTGCGGCGCGTGGGCCAGCTGCGCACCGAGCTCGCGCTCGCCCGGGTGCACGCGGACGACGTCGTGGACACGCTGCGCAACATCAACACGCCGGCGGACTACGCGGCTGAGGTGGCGCCGGGCGTCGCCGGTGAGCCAGACGCCGACGTCACGGTCAGCCCAGGGCGCGCGACACGAGCCGGCGGCGCCCCAGCCAGTGGTGCCCCAATCAGGACCGCCCCGACCCGTGGCGCCCCAGCCACCCTCGCCCCGCGTGCCGCGACGCCGAACGATCGCGCACCCTCAGGAGACCAGGCGAAGCAGGTGGCTGCCCGGCGGCTGGGCGAGTCGGCCACCGACGAATGGGTGGCCACCGAGGCGCCGCTGCAGATCCTGCTGGGCCCTGCGCCGCTGGCCGTGCTGATGCGCACCCCGGGACATGACGCGGAGCTGGTCACCGGCTTCCTGCTCAACGAGGGCATCGTCGCGCGGGCACAAGACCTCGCTGACGTCGCCCCCTGCGACGACGTCGAGCTCGCCGCTGCACGTGGGCACGTGGTGCGCGCGACCCTGCGTCCTGGCGTCGCCGTGGACGTCGCGCGCTTGGCGCGGAACACCTACGTCGGGAGCAGCTGCGGCATCTGCGGACAGGCCAGCATCGAGCGCGCGCTCGCGGTCGCGGGCCCAGTGGACGAGCACCTCACCGTCTCGGACGCAGTCTTGCGCACGCTGCCAGACGCGCTGCGGCGGGCGCAGAGGACCTTTCAGCTCACTGGCGGGCTGCACGGCGTCGCGCTCTTCGACGAACACGGCCGGCTCCACGTGGTGCGCGAAGACGTCGGCCGCCACAACGCTGTCGACAAGGTGCTCGGCTGGCTGGCTCGGCAGCAGCTGGCAGACCCAACACAACCGCTGCGAGCCCAGGATCTCGGCCTCTTCGTGTCGGGCCGTATCTCGTTCGAGGTCGTGCAGAAAGCCCTGGCCGCCCGCGTCGGCGTCGTCGCGGGCGTGTCTGCGCCCACCAGCCTGGCGGTCGAGCTCTCCCACGCGTCGGGGGTCGCGCTCTACGGCTTCGTCCGCGCCGGCAGGGCGACCCGCTACGGCGGCTAGGTCCCGTCGCCGTCGAGCACGCCAAGCTCGGTCAGCGCCCGCGTCATCAGCGGCGCCCAGCCCTTGTTGGCGAGCGGGCTCGCCGGGCTCGGATGCGGCACTGACCCAATGATCACGTCCAGATCGCCGACCACGGCCTTGGCCTTCTTCTCAGCGAAGCGCCCCACGCCGATGACGTACTTGGGCTGCAGCAGCTCGACCGTGCGTCGCAGCGCCCGGTCACACGCCGCGTTCATCGGCGCGCGCTCGGACTTGGGCAGCTTCTCGGGGATGCGGTTGCGCCCGCTCTCCTCCATGAACACCAGCGGTGAGTAGTTGGCGATGAAGTATTTGGCGAAGAAGGCCTCGGGTGTGCCGTAGGTCTCCTTGGCCCAGCTCCACAGACGCCGGCCGCTGACCTCACTCCGGCCACAGTCGAAGCCGAGCACGGGGCGCTTCGGGTGCTCGACGGGGGGCTTGCCCACCGGCGCCTCGATGCCCAGCCAGTCGCGCACGTGAGCGATCTCTCCAAAGGGCACGCCGCACTGGGCCATGCCGTATGGCCCCGGGTTCATGCCGATCAGCACCACCTCCCGCCGCCCCTGGCCGTAGCGCTCGCAGTACGCGTCCCAAGGCGCGCGGGCATAGACCAGCGGGTTGTAGACATGCGTGACCGGCGGCCCGAAGGCCAGCCCGTCGAGGTCGGCGATGAGGTCGTCGGTGATCGTCTTGAGGCTCATGCTCATGTCTCCGCTGTTTGGTCGAGGTCGCGTGACTTGTCTCGCCGCTGCCGTTAGCTGAGTTCGTCGCGGCGGACACGCCTAGCCCACGACGCCGCACGCTCAGAACATCCCATTGTCGTGCTTGGCGCTGCTCGGCACCACCTGCAGCACGTCCCAGTGCTCTACGACCTTGCCGGCGTCGTCGAAGCGAAAGATGTCCATGCCGGCGTAGTCGTGGTCTCCCGGCCAGCTCTGGTGACAGTGCAGCACCACCAGATCGCCCTCTGCCACGGAGCGCACGAAGCGCACGTGCTTGCCAGGGTAGTCCCGCGCCATGCGCACGAAGTAGTCGACAAAGGCCTGCTTGCCGTCGCCCACCTCCGGATTGTGCTGGATGTAGGTGTCGCCCACGTAGCGCGCCACGGCCTCCGCGGGCTGACATTGGTTGAACATCAGGTCGTAGAAGGCCTTGGCCGTGGCGGTGTTCTCTGCTGGGGTCGGCATGAAGGCTCCCGAGTTCTTGCAGCGCATGGCGTCCCGCGTCGGGAGGCGCTGGCACCATCGCCGCTGTCTCCACCCGGTGACAAGTCCACACGAGCCGGATTGGGCTCTGCCCCTCGACGGGCGTGGGCCGCCTGTGGTGACCTCCCCGACGGGGAAAACAGCGCGCCCACCCCGAAGCACGCTCCCCTTGGAGTTGGGGGGCGCTGAGCTCAACCGAGGGCGTGTCGGCCCAGGAGGCCTTCGAGTGATCGCGACAGACGCCCCGTTTGGCCTCCACACAACGCTCGCCTGTGTCCTCGCGCTGCAGCTGGTCGCGGGCTGTGGCAAGTCGCCGTCCACGCCAGGGCAGGGCGCTGAGGCCCAGCCGCCGCGCGGCTCGACCACGCCAGGCGCCCAAGCGACGACTCAGGTTCCAAAACGCGGCCCCACAGGCCCCCTCGCGCTCACCCTGCGCCTGCCGGCGGCCTCGACCCAGACGCAGGCCACGCAGCGGCGCGGCGAGACCAACGCGGCGTTGACGAAGGCCTGGACCTGGGCGAAGTCGCTGCGCCCGCACCCCGTGGAGATGCGCGAGAAGCTCAAGATGTCGGGCAAAAAGCACCTCGTCGAGTACCTCGCGCTGCTCCGACTTGTCGCTGCGTGGCCCGATCAACCGGCGCTCTCCAAGGCGGCGGTCGCCCGGGCGCACGAGGTGCTGGCGTGGACCGACAGCGACGCCTTCCACGACATGGCGCGCGTCGACGACGGCCGCTTTCGCAACGAGTCCATGAGCTACCTGCGCTGCGCGCTGCTCGCCCGCGAGTTCGGCTGGGACATCCGTCCCTACATGGCCCACATCCACAGCGTGCTTCCCCGCCTCGTCGCGCACCTGCCCAGCCGCGGGGTGGATCAGCAGATGAGCTTCGCCGACCTCTTCGCCGCCCTGGGGCTCAGCGGCTCGACCCCGCGACAAGCGCTCTACCCGCGCTCGCGCATCGCCCAGCTCACCCCCTTCAAGCACTGGGTCTCCCACCCGAAGCAGGTCTACGAGTTCACCCACGAGGTCTTCGCCATGACCGGTCGCGGCGCGCGCCCCTTCCCCTTTCGCCGCCCCATCGAGCAGCGCTACGCTCGGAAGGTGGCCCACACGCTGCTGCACATCCACATGACCGAGAAGAACCACGACGGCGTGGCAGAGCTCCTGGTGAACCGCGTGCTGCTGGCCGACGCCAAGGACGCGCAGGTGCCGGTGGCGCGTCGCTTTCTGCTGGCGGGCCAAGACGCCAAGGGGCGCTTTGGCCACTACGACCAGGCCGAGGTCCGCCACGCCTTCAACTCGACGACCTACGACGTGGAGCTCGGGGGCTACCTGCACACCACCATGGTCGCCCTGTGGGCCTTGATGCTGACTTCGGGATGACCAATCGTGACGCTCTGAGCCCTCAGCCCCCCGGTAGCTCTACGATCTCCAACCAATACGTGCCGATGGCGCGCAGCACCTTGACCAGCGCGTCGAAGGTCACCGGCTTGGCGACGAAGCTCGACACCCCGAGGTCATAGGAGCGCAAGATGTCTTCTTCGGCCGTCGACGTGGTCAGCACCACCACTGGGATGTGGCGCAGGGTCGGATCGGCCTTCAGCTCCTCGAGCACCTGGCGGCCGTTCATGCGCGGCATGTTGAGGTCGAGGAGGATCAGCGCCGGCTGCGGGGCCGGGTCGCGACCGGCGAAGGTCCCCTCCCGACGGAGATACGCCAGCAGCTCCTCGCCGTTCTCTACGAACTCCAAAGGGTTGTCGATGCGCGCCTCCTGCCAGGCCTCTTCGGCCAGCAGACGGTCGTCGGGATCGTCCTCAGCCATCAGGATCGGGGCGGTGGAGCGGGCACGTTGCATCGAGGGTCCCCAGGTCAGTCCACCGAGTCTCGGAGTCGCCGCCTGCGCGCGTCAACTCGACCGTGTCATGGCGTTGTCATGCCCATGTCGGGCGGTGATTCGAGAGCGTATGAAGCGAGGCGGCCGAGGGCTCGTCGGGCGGGTGACATGACGCGCTTCTGGATCCGGTGCGCCGTCGCTGTGGCGACCATGCTGGCCGCCTCGTGGCTGGCGACACCGTCGACCCAGGGGCAGCGCGGCCCAGTCGACGCCGCTGCCGTAGCGGCGGACGTGGGGCGGCTCGCGCCCGCGGGACCCGGCGCTGGGGTCGCAGGGGCTGCGTCCGAGTCGGCCGCGGTCAACGACGAGATCGCCGCGCCGCGTCGGTGGCTCCTGGTCGGCGGCGGCGCCACCCCGGCGCAGACCCAAAGGTCGATGGTGGCCGACGCCAGGGAGGTGGCGGCGACGCTGGCGGGACGTGGCGGGCTCTTCGTCGCGGCGGGCCACGGCGCGCGGGTGGTGCAGACCCTGGACCGCAGCCCCGAGGGATCGGACAGCGCGGTGACCGCCGTCCGGCGCGCGCTGGCGGAGCTCTTCGCCCCGGCGTCTGCCGAACGCACGCGCTTCACGCGGCTGAACCTGCCAGGCGCCCGTCCGGCGACGCTGGACCGCGTTCGCGCCAGCCTCGACCGTGAGCTGCAGCTCGCAGGCGCGCCGCCCTTGCTGCTGTGGGTGGCGACGCACGGAGAGAAGGCAGCCCACGCCAACGCGGTGAAGGTGCCACTGTGGGGCGGCGAGGCGTGGACCCCTGCGGCGCTGGCGGCGTTGCACGACGGGCCGGGCCGCACACGTGCGCTTCGGGTGGTGATGACCAGCTGCTTCTCCGGCGGCTTCGGCGAGCTGGTCTTCCAAGGCGCCAACGCCGAGTCAGGGGCGGCGGAGCGAGATCGCTGCGGCCTCTTCGCTGCGCCGTGGGACCTCGAGTCGAGCGGCTGCGACCCCGATCCGGACCGCCGCCGACACCGAGGCTACGCCCGGGTGTTCCTGGCCGCGCTGCGCGGACGCGACCTCAGCGGACGCCGGCTGCCGACCAGCCAGGTCGACTTCGACGGGGACGGACAAATCTCCCTGCTCGACGCGCACACCCGCGTGCGCGTGGCCTCGCAGAGCTACGACGTGCCGACCACCACGTCGGAGCGCTGGCTCCGATCCGCCTTTCCGCCCAAGGCGGCCGAGCTGCCGACGCCCGCGACCGCCTTGCAAGACCTCGCGACCTCAGCCGACAGCCCTGCGGAGGAGTGGGCCGTCGTGCGCGCCATGGGCGCGCGCCTGCGTCTCGAGAGCCCGCTCGCGCAGCGCACCGCCGCCTGGAAGCGCTACGACGGTCACGTGGTCGACGCCGAGCGCGCCCAACGAGCCACTCAGACCGCAGAAGACCAGGCCTATCGCGCGGTCTCGTCTGGGCTGCTCGCGCGTTGGCCCGCGCTGGACGACCCCTGGCACCCAGAGTTCGCAGCGACCCTGGCCACCGAGGCGTCGGCGGTGCTGCAGGCCATGAAGCAGCACCCGCGGTGGGCCGCCTGGCGCAGCGCTCGCCAGGCCAACGCGGCCGCCGGCCGGCTGCTCGACAAGGCGTTGCGCGCCCGGGCCTGGGCCGAGCGTCTGCTCCGCGCCGGGGACACGCTGGTGCTCGCCGCTCGGCTGCGGCAGCGCGGTGGCCCGGCGTGGCGGCGCTGGCTGCAGCTGCGGCGCTGCGAGCGGTTCGTCCCCGAGCTGCGGTCTCGCTGACCGGTGTCGCCGCCAAGGCCGAGGAGACACCCGGACCACGAGTGGTCAGGTTCACGGGTTTTGAACAGTTCAACGCCGTGAAGAGCGAGCCAGGCGGTTCTCATGAATCGCAGGAAACCTGTATGGTTTTCAAGTGTTCACGAGGGCCTCATGGCGAAGTCTCAGCGCGGCTTTGAACTCATCAAGATCCCTGAGACGGACCACTAGTACTCGGGATCGGAAGTGTCTCCCTGATTGTCGTCCCAGGGAGCGACCATCCAGCTGAACTGGGTCACGAGTAGCTCGACGAGGTTGTCGAGGGTGTCGCGAAACGGCGTGGGCTCTCAGCGGCCTCCTCGCGTCGGCATCTGGAGCAGCCACAAATGTGAAGTGTGGCGCTTTATGCGCGCGTGACGCACGACAGCGTCGGCCGGCCGAGGCTCTCCATAGCGTCAAGCGGTTGGTGCAAACCTGTTAGTTGCGCCGCTTCTTGAAGCCGGCGATCGGCTTGTCCTTCGCGTCCTCGTTGATCAGCTGAGCGACCTGCACAGCGATCCGAGTGATGTTGACCTCCCCCTTGATGGCGCCCACCTCTCGCAGCTTGCGCCTGAATTCGCGGTTCAGGCGTTCGAGCGCGTTGGTGGAGCGCAATGCCGCCCAGACGTGGGCGTCGTGGTCGTAGAACTGCAGGCATGCGTCAAGGTCGTCCTCCACGATGTCTGCGAGGTGGGGTGCGACGTCGCGGTACTTCGCGATGAACGCGCGGGCCCTGCGCAGAGCCTCGGAGCGACTCGGGGCCTTGTAGATGGCCGCGCACTCCTTGGGCGCGACCTTACGCAGGGCGCGGTTGCTGCGACCGACCACCTGCCGGACCTTGTGAACGGTGCAGCGTTGCCGCGGCACGTCTGGCCACTGCGCCTTCAAGGCGGCGAGCAGCCCTGCGTCGCCGTCGGTGATGACCAGGCTCAGGTTGCCCGGGTCCAGGCCGCGGAGCTGCAGCCGCGTCAGCAGGGTCGTCCAGCTCTCGGTGCTCTCGGTCGGCGCGTGGAGCACGTCGACGACCTCCTTGTACCCGTCCGGGTTGACGGCGAGAGCCACGAGCAGCGCCTCCTTGCGCGAGGTGTCACGCACGAACGGCACATACAGCGCGTCGAGCACGAGGTAGCGGGTGTCCTTGCGGACCGGACGGTTGAGCCAGCGGAGCGTGTCCTCGGCGACGTCGCGCACGAAGCCCGCCATCGACGCGTGAGACCAACTCTGACCGCCGACCTGCTCGCTGACAGTGGCGAGGTCTCGCGTCGACAGTCCACGCAGCCACAGCTGCCTGACGACCTCCTTGAGCGCCTCGGGCGCCCGCTTGAGAGCGGGCACCCAAGGCGGCCTACTCGGACCCTTGCGCGGCTTCGGAACCGTGATGCTGACGGGGCCGACGGAGAAGCCGAATCGGTGCGCGCGGCGGCCGCTTCGGTAGCCAAGGCGGGTTGTCGTCTGCTCGTAGCGCTCTGCGCCGAGCAGTTCGGCGGCCCAGCGGTCCGCGGCGTTCTGCAGCGCAACCTCCAGGCCCTGCCGAAGCGCCTGGTCGAGGTGACGGCGGAGCTCGTCGGGGTCAGCTGCCAGCGCGGCAGGCTCGCTCAGCGACGCCGCAATGGCTGAGCTCACGTGGTTCTCGAGTACGGTTCAGTCTGGCTTGCTGGTGACAGCGACGTTGGCGCCGTCGGTGTTGTCGGCTACGTTCGTGGTGGGCATGGGCGACTCCTTCAGGCCCGGCCGCCGGGTGGCTCCGGGGCAGCGTTTATACACCGCGAAGGTTGCGCCCATCGCCCGCTTCTCCTCAACGTCGCTTGGCAGGCCCCGGCCTCGGCATCGCCCGGAGGGTCGCCACCACATCCTCTTCGGTAAGGCTCCACTCACCGCCGTCAAGGATGCGCCGCCCCTTCGGGTCGGCTTCCGCCATTGGCGGCTCCGCCCTCCGGGCTACGTCCTGGACTGCGGTTCCTGGAGCCAAACACAGGCTGGTTGTGTGGTGGCGACCCACCTATGCGCTGCCGCGGCCTTCGCCCTGTGGGGTAGCGTACAAGAATTGTTGCGAACAGCGACGAGGCGGAAGGTGCGAGTGACCTGCTTGCGCCTGCCGTTGTAGATCCGGCGCTTGAAGCTCACCTCGGCCATGACATCGAGCAACCCGCGCTGAAGCCTCGGTAGCACCTCCTTGAGGGTCCGCCCCACGACACCGACACTCTGGCCACGGTGACTGCGGTTCAGGGCCGTGATGCGGAAGTTCGCGTTCGACTTCGCCCGCGACACGAAGAAGCCGCCGCTGGCGTCGATACGGTCGAACAGGTGGAACTCGTAGTAGCCGAGATCGAAGAGCAACAGCCTGTTTCGCACCCACTTGCCCACCCGCTTCCAGGGCTTGGTGTCGCTAGTGCGCTCGCTGGTGAGCTTGACCTCCTGGGCGCTGCCGTCGACCACGCTCATCACCATGTGCAGCTTCGCGCCGGCGGGGGAGTGGTTTGACCGAGACTCAAGGAACGCGCCAGCGAGCAGGTCGTGCAGGCGCAAGACGGTCGCGTCGATGGCGAGCGGGTCGTCGAAGCCGGCGAGCGTGGCGTAAAATAACCTCATGCCCACATCCATGGTCGCAAGTGCCTCTCTGGCCAACTGCTGCATGAGCTTGGCCATCGCCGGCGACAGCCGCTTGTAGAAGCTCGAGGCCACGAGAAAATCGCCCGTGAGCTTGCCGTAGACACGCCGAAGCCCGGCGATCGAGCGCTCCCTGCCACCTTGGAAGCCCAGAATGAGCGTCCAGACGACAGCGTACACATCGACCACGCGCTTGCGCTTGACGACTTTGAAGTTGCGCGCGAGGTGCACGATGCGCTCACGCGCAACAGCGGTAGCCATTGCGGTTCGGACCGCGGTAGAGTTCTTGAGAGCCATGAGCCTGCTTTGCCTCCTACTTCTTCATCCACCGGGATCGAAGCAGGTCTCATGGTTCATCTCAAGAAGATCAGCCGATTAGCTACGGCCAGCGACGCTAGGCGAACACGCATGCAGGAGGTTGTCGCACGAACGCGCAACAGCTAAGGTCGCGCGTCGGAGGCGACGATCCTGGCAAAGCACACCTACAAATCCCTCATGCGACGCGTTAGCGCTGCTGGATTCAAGCCGGCGGTGGCGCGCGCATTACTACTCCCCGATTGGTGGGACGACACCTGCGCCGATGACCCCGCCCTTGTACCGGAGATCGAGTTTAGGGTTGCCCGCTTCCTCGGTGTCTCTTTGGCGGCGGTTCGTGACCCGCGATTGTCGCTCGCCGCGCCAGCATACCGCGGCGCGCAGCTCCGACGGGTGAGGAACATCACGCTCGACCGAGTTGCTCCGGCGATTCACGTGGGACTGCGCGTCGCAGAAGCCACCGTCCGGTGTTGGCGGGGGGGCGCGCCTATGGTTGACATGCCTCCTATCGATCCTGAGACATGGAGACAGAATATCCCCAGGACCAAAGGTGTAGTTCGCTTGGACGGCATGCTCTCGGATTTGTGGACGCGAGGGATTCCGGTCGTCCACATTGAGACGATGCCCTCGCCTTCGTTCCAAGGCATGGTTTGCCTCATCGAAGGTCGCCCAGTATTGATCCTCGCACACGACTTCGACGAACCCGCACGTCTTGCGTTCATCATCGCCCACGAGGCCGCACACGCGGTTTTTGGTGATTGCGCTGCCGATCATCCGGTGGTGGATGAGGATGACTCTGTTGAAGATGAAGGGAACACAGAGCGACGCGCAGACCACTATTCCATCCGCGTTCTTGCAGGCCCGCAACGACTTCCGACCCTGAAGTCGGCGACACCCAAAAATCTCGCCAGGCAAGCAAGTGCACTCGAACGGAACACAGGCGTGGACGCCTCGCTCATCATTCGTAGGTGGGGCAAGGAACATCAGAAATACGACGTCGCTACACTCGCGGTGAAGGCACTTTACAAGGCTACGGGAGGTAAGCGCCTGATCCGAGAGGCGTTCGATCAGCACATCGACTTGGAGGGAGCGTCTGAGACGGACCGCGCCTTGTTGCGCTGCATTCACGGGGATCCGCGGCGCTATGCAACTTCTGATTGATACCGACATCTTCTGCAAGCTTGGTGTCGCGGGCCTGCTGGACGAGGCGCTTGCGGTGCTCGGTACCTCGAGGGAGGGCTGCGCTCGCCTGGCCGCGCTGTCGTATATGCTCCGACGCGGCCGGTTGGTGAGGCTCTATGGCCAAGAACGCTGTGCCGCGCTGGCGTCCGTTGCCGAGGCGATGCCGGTCGCTGCTATCCCCGGAGCGGGAGCGATGGACCTGTTCGTGCAGATTCCCGCAATTGATGCTGGAGAGGCGCAATTACTCGCGCTCGTAGCCGAGCATGGCCTGGTCCTGCTTTCGGGGGACAAGCGGGCGCTTCGGGAGGTGCGCGCTGCGGAGGCGTTGCTGCCTGCGCTCGCGGGCCGCATTGTTGTGTTCGAGGCGGTGCTCATCGCGTTGTGTACAAGCCTCGGCGTCGAGGAAGTGCGGGCGGCGGTCGAATCCCTCCATGACGACCAGATGATCAAGGTTTGCTTTTCATCGACGAACACCGATCCAGTTGCCGCACTCACGTCCTATCTTGGTGCCCTTGAGCGCGACGCAGCCCCGCTCGTACTCTGGAAGCCCTTCAAGGACAACAGACCATGAACTTCGGTCCACATCACTACGTGCCAGTCCTCAAGGTGAAGCGAGGAGAGAAGGCAGCGCTGCTCGCCATCGCGCCTGCGTTGCGCCCACGCATGACGCCTCTATTCGAAATCGTGGAGCGCAACCCTGAGAGGGTACCGACGGTTGCCCGACACCTCGACACGGCGTTCAAAGACCTGCCGGCTAGTGCGGCGCTCTTCGATCGGATCTTTCTCGACGCACGCGAGATTGCCGCTGATGGAGAGACCGCAGCCAAAGAGGTTTTTGAGCGTGCGGCGGCCGCTGGAATGCGGTTCGTTCCGGTGACCGGCCTTCACCGAACGGCCGATCTGAAGCCGGCATTGGCACACCAAGATCGAGGGTTGGTCCTTCGGTTGACTCGTCAGGAGTTCGAGACGGGCAACATCACGTCCGCGATCAATGCCTTCATGACGCAGCACAGCCTAGTTTGCGATAACTTGGATCTGGTGGTGGATCTTGGTGCCGTGGACGACATGATCGCGGATGGCGTTGCCAACCTGACCGCCGCGTTTCTAGCCGACGTCCCGGTGATCTCGAAGTGGCGCACGCTGACGGTGTCCGCCTGCGCGTTCCCCAAGAGCATGGGGGGGGTTGAGAGGAACGCATCTGATCTGGTGGACCGGGCCGAGTGGCTCGCCTGGCGCGACGAACTGTATGCCGACCGCGGCCAACTCAAGCGCCTGCCGACCTATAGCGACTGCGTGATCCAATACCCAGCCGGCGTCGAGGGCTTCGACCCGCGGATCATGGCGGCGTCTGCTGCCATTCGGTATGCTCTGTCGGAAGAATGGCTTCTTATAAAGGGGGAAAGCACACGCAAGATCTCGTCATCAGTTCAGTTCCCGAAACTGGCACGCGAACTCGTGTATGGTCAGTTCAGCACCCACTTCATGGGCGCCGATCACTGCGCTGGCTGCGCATCAATGAAAGCTGCTGCTGATGGCGCCAAGCGCCTCGGGTCGCCCGAAGTGTGGCGCCGACTCGGCACCATCCACCACATGACGCTCACGGTTGAGAGCCTCGCTGCCCTGCCGTGGCCTTGAGATGCTGCCGGACGGCATCGGCGATCTCGGCGAGGGTCAGGTGCTCGCACACACGATCCCATACGACCCGCCTCGGCTTTCCGCGGACGCCTCTCGCGAGGTCACGCGCTTCAAGTAGTGCCAGTGCCTCATCGGCCCACAGCAACTCGACCAGCGCGCGCGGATCGCGTGAGGGGTTCTTCTTCGGCCGCCGAACCTGCTTGAGCGAGGGCCCCGACGCGGTGGCCTCAATCCGCACGACCTCCCACCAGCCAGGCACCATTGTGGTGGCTTCGTCGAGGTGGCGCTCTCCCACCACGAGAGTCGCGCGGTCGAACACCTGGTTGTAGACGGCGACCTGATTCTTTAGCCGACGAAGGGTGTCGCGATCGGACTTGATCTCATACCCGTGAAAAATACCATTCACGGCGGCGAGATCGACCCGCACGCTTCCCCGACACAGCCCGAGCTCGTCGAGGACGACGGTGTCGGGTTGGCGCGCATGGGCCCGACGGACGCGGGCTCGCAGGATGGGTCGAACGTCGGCGTCGCTAGGGGCGGCGTGTGTCATGACGGCTGTCCTCCGAACGCAGTAGAACATGTGTTCAGTGATCCGTGAAGAAGTGGTGAGACGACGTGACGTAGGTGCTTTGTCCATTGTTGGGTACGAGGTTGCTTACTCCGAAGCCGTGATGATGTCGGTATCATCGATGTGTAGGACCTCGATGAATCGAGCGATGAACCCCAGATCGTCCGCATCTTTCACGTCGAACGGAACGGGCTTGAACTGTGGGTCGTAGCTCATCGGTTCGATCGTGTAACCGCCATCGCACTGCGACCAGCGCTTGAAGGTGAACTCTCCGAGATCAGGTTCTCCCGCACCGGAGCGTCCGACGACGACCAACTCTCCCGCGACCGGTGCCGGCGCGCCCTCGGCGTGGACGTGCTGGCACAAACACCACGCGCCATCGGCCGCGACACGGTTCATGGACGTGCTAACAATTTGTGCGACGAACAGGTTTGGTTGTCGAGCTTTGTGTGGAGAGAGTTGCACTGTGTTTATCATATGTGGGGGACAGTGCAGCGGACCCTCTTCACATCAGTTTCCACGTGGCGGGCGATCTTCGCGTTGCCTACACCCTCGGCGGCCAGCAGGACGATACGCGCTCGGCGGGCGAGGACTTGCGGCGCCGACTGGGCACGCACATAGGTGGTCAGCCGGGCGCGGAGGGCTGGACAGAGGACGACTTGTCGCGCAAGAGGGACCGGGCATGCCCCGAGGATTGTACATCGGTTCGGAGGCGCCAGAACCAGGGAGACACTTCAGGGTTCAGGTGCTAGGGACCGCAGGCGCCCTTGGACTTGACCACCACGCCCTGGACCGCGGCGCAGCTGGCGTTGGTGTACGCCTTCCCGTCGCAGCCACACACCTGGTCCAGGACGCCGGTGCACGCGGTTGCGGGCGGCTTGTTGAAGCAGATGCCCTGTGTGCCGCACTGCCCCTGCGGCACCGCGCAGTACATGCCCACCGGGCAGGAGTTGGCGCCCTCTGTGCAGGTGTTGGAGCCGCACTGGCCCGCCTGCTTCATGTTCTGCTTGGCCTTGCTGAGCTCGCACGGGTTGCCGTAGGTCTTGCCGTCGCAGCCACACACCGGCGCGCTGCTGTTGTCGCACACCACCGGGATCTTCTCGCACTCGCCGTCGCCGACACAGGCGATGGGGTTGGTGCTCAGCGTCTTGCAGTACGTGCCCGCGCCACAACCTGTGGGCTTGCCCGCCGGACCCACCTTGCAGGGCGTGACCGTCGTGCTTGGCGCGCAGGCGCCAGCGTGCTTCTTGCTCACCTTGGCCTTCTGCCGAAAGCACGCGTTGGGGTAGGTGTTACCGTCGCAACCGCACTCCGCTGTGCCGCCGTCGGGGCACACGGCGGGCACCTTCACGCAGATGCCGGCGTCGGACGCCTCGCACCCGTTGACGTCGCACTGCTCGGAGATGTCGCAGAACTTTCCGGTGTTGCCCGCGCACGGCTTGGCCACCGTCGTGGGGCAGGTGCCGCCCGACTTCACGGTCACCGTGGCCTTCTGCGCCTCGCACGGGTTGGCGTAGTCCTTGCCGTCACAGCCACACACAGGCTGGGTCGACGGGGGACACGTGCCGACCGTGGGCTTGCAGGTCCCGCTCACCCAGCCCGTGCACCCGCCCGTGTTGCCCACGCAGACCTGACCGACTGGACAGAGCGTTGGCGCGGGCCCCTTCTCGGCGTCATAGGCGCAGGGCTTTGGCGGGGTGAACGTGTCGGCAGCGCCGGTGTCCTCCGTACCCGTGTCGGCGGAGCCCGCGTCTGGACTGCCGGCGTCTGCAGCGCCTGTGTCCACCGGCGCGGTCGAGTCCGCCGCAGCCACGTCGCCCCCGCCCGCGCTGTCGACACCCGCACCGCTGGTGTCGATGCCGGACGCGCCGGTGTCGCTGGCTACACCGGCGTCGGCCACCGTGATCGGCACAAAGGTCTGAGACTTGCTGCCGCATCCTGCCAGGCCGACGAGCAGCAGCGCCATGGCCCAGCGCGGCGCGCTGGGGTGAGCGCCGCCCTCAACGAGACGAAGGCGTGTGGCGGCGGATCCGCTCAGGCAGACGAGACGGACACGGCGGGGTAGACGTGCGCTGGGCATGGGGGCTCCCGGGGTCTGTGGACGCGAGCAGCATAGGCGTCCCGCCCGGTGCGCAGCAACAAGCCGCCGGCTACGCGCCCTCGTCAGCGCTGTCAGGGGCGCCCGTAGCGACCGCAGCGGCGGGCAGCGCCGACGGTCCAGCGGGCAGCTCCACCTGCACTCCAGTGGCGGACTCGCTCGGGTCGATGGCCTCGCGACACACCCACCCAAGCATCGCGGGCAGCACCACGGCGAGCAGCGCGAGAGCGAGGCGGCTGGGTCGCTTGAGTTCGGCCATGGGATCCCTCCGTGCGCGACCGACGGCCGCGGCGCGTGTGGAAGGGGTGCAAGGACCGCGCCACCACGCCGCCACCGCTGCGTGCGCGCACGTCACACCGCGCCAGCGCGGGTGCCAAACGCGAGACGCGAGCCCATCGAGCTGGTGACGGCGGCGGCGGGAGCGCGCCCAGGTTCACGACGTCAGGGACGCGGGGCGGCGTCGACCCTGATCGCGCCGCCCTGGCCGCGCCGCGGGGATCTGCGGTCGTGCCGTGAACAGACTGATCTTTCAGCACTTCTTGCGCTGACATGAAGATCATGGTGGGCCAGGGCCTAGTCGGAGTGGACTGGTCGGGGGGCTACTCCGCGGGCTTCTGCCAGACGACCCGCTGCGGGAAGGGGATCTCGATGCCGGCAGCGTCGAAGCCGAGCTTGAGTCGCCGGTTGAGCTCACGGCCCGCGGCCCACTGGTCGCCTGCGCGCGTCTTGGCGGTGACCCGCACGTTGACCGACGAGTCGGCCAGCGCGGTGACGCCGACCCAGGCCGGCTGCTCCATGAGCCGGTCGGACCAGGCCTCGTCGGCGAACATCTCCTCGGCGACCTTCTCGACGGCCTGCTGCACGGTCGTCAGGTCTGCGTCGTAGGCGACGCCCACCTCGACCACGGCGCGCGACCAGTCGCGGGTCATGTTGGTCACCGCGCTGATCGAGCCGTTCGGCACCGCGTGCAGGTCGCCGTTGGCCTGGCGGACCCAGGTCGACCGAATCGTGATCTTCTCGACCGAGCCGGTCTTGCCCGCGATCTCCACCACGTCGCCGACCGCGAACTGGTTCTCGAGCAAGATGAAGAAGCCGTTGACCACGTCGCGCACGAGGTTCTGGCTGCCAAAGGACACGGCCAGACCCAGGATGGCGACCGAGCCCAGCAGCGGGCCGGTGTCGACGCCGATCTGCTCCAGCGCGAGCAGGGCCGCGACCACGAAGAGGGTGATGCGCGCGACGCTCGAGAACACGGTCGCCAGGGTCACGGCGCGCTGGTCGTCGTCGTTGGGGTCGTCGGGATCGCCCTCGGCGCGCCGGAGCCACTCGGCAGCCGTGCGGGCGACGAGCCGCAGACACGCCTTCAAGCCCAGGAACACGGCGATGAGGCCAATGGCGATGCGCCACGCCCGGTTGAGGAACCACGTCACCACAGTGTCGCCCGTGGCCTTGGCCCAGGTGCGCACGCCGCTGTCACTCTCGAGCTGCTTGGTGAGCTGGGCGATGCGCTCGTTGCGGAACTTGATCTGAGAGCGGGTCAACCCCGCCTCGACCTTGCGCGCGCGCTCACGTGCGCCCTCGAGGCGCGCCTCGCGCTGCAGCGCGTCCACCTTGGGGTTGGCCTTCTCGTCCAGGTGTTGCCACGTGCTCAACCAGGGCGCAGTGCTGGTGTTGGGGCCGCGGACCTGGGAGCTGGCCAGGGCGTGCTCCTGCTCGGCGAGCTCGACGTCGCGGCGCAGCGCGGCGAGCAGGATCTGCTCGGACTCGAGCTGATCCTCGATGAGCTTCACGTCCTTCTGCGCCTGGCTGCGCTTGGAGGTCTGCAGGTCGATGCGGCGCCGCAGGTCGCTCAGGTGCTCCTCGCGCACCTCGTAGGGCGTCGGCTCGTCGTTGCGCACCTTGGTGGACGCCGACTTCTTGTCGTCCGGCTCCAGCAGCGACTCCAGCCGCTCCTCCAGGGCGTCGCGCTCCCGCTCGATGGCCTTGAGGTAGCTGTCTTGGTTCACGCCCTTGGCCTTGGCCAGGGACTCCCACTGCCGCAGGGGCTCGGACCAGGACTTGGGCAGCTTGGCCGCGTCGATGGCCGCCGCGAGGGTGCCGGCCGTCTTGGCCTGCTTGGTCCAGTAGGTCTTCCACTCGCGGTTGGAGAAGGTCTTGTCGCCCAGCACACGCAGCCGCGCCTTGAGCGCCGCGTCCTGCTCCGTGGGACCCGACGCCTTCTTCTCCGCGAAGAGGCTCACCAGCTTGGGGGTGCTGGCGACGGCCTTGGTCCACGCAGCGAGCGCCGTCTGCACGCTCGGAGGCAGGCTCGAGCCCCCCTGGGTGACCGTCGCGGCCGCGGGCAGCCCGGCAGGACGAGCCAGCGCAGTCGAGCCCAACGCCGTGGCGAACAGGGCCGTCGCGACGAGCGTGGCGGCCGCGGCGCGGCCTCGGGCTGTGGGCAGGTGAGCGGGGCGAGGGGAGCGAGCGAACATCGGGAGCCTCCGTGGCGGGGAGGCGCCCATAGACCTTGAGAGGCGTTCAAGTCAAGCGATGATCAGCAGTTGCGTCGCCGCCGCTGTCCTGCCGCGCGCCGTGAACTCAAGGAAAGGCGCCGAGCGCGCGCCACACAGCCCCCTGCTCACTGCCGATGTGCAGATGTCCGCCCCACCAGGCCACCGCGGTGGGCCGGTCGCCTGAGGGGAAGGCGAGCAGCTGCGTCCAGGCCTTGCGGTCCGG
The DNA here is from genome assembly GCA_030425545.1 of bacterium. Classification (GTDB taxonomy): domain Bacteria; phylum Myxococcota_A; class UBA9042; order UBA9042; family UBA9042; genus UBA9042. The sequence goes on from JAUIAC010000017.1 coordinate 20,636, forward strand.
GCTGACCCACACCTTCACGGCCCAGGTGTCGCCCGCCTTCTTCGCCGGCCAGGCGGCGCCGTCATGGGTCAGCAGCAGCGTCTCGCCGCTCTTGGGGTCGATGTTGGCGTCGATGACGAAGGCGTCTTTCAGCCCGAGCGGCGTGGCGCTGTCGGCGTCGGTCACCGACCAGGCCTCCAGCTTCTGCGGTGTCTGCAGCACGTCCACGCCCGTGACGACGCCACCGCCTTTTCCGTCGGGCCAGCAGCCGACGACGAACACGTTCTTCAGCGGGTGGGTCGGCGCGAGCGGCACGACCTCCGCCTTGCCCGCCTTGAAGGTGGCCGCGCCGTTGGGCAGCTCGGAGAGCTTGCCCTGGCCGTTGATCTTGTAGCCGAACACCAGGAGGCCCTGGCTTGTGGGCATCATGTGGACCCAGCGGGCGTCGCCGGTGCCGTTGTTCCAGCTCTGCGCCGCGATGTCGAAGCTGGCGCCGTCGTCGGTGCTCCGCCAGAGGTGGGCGTAGATGTCGCCCTCTTTCCACTGCGCCTGGGTCGCGCCGGACCCCACCGCCCAGAGCGCGCCGTCGTAGCGCGTGACGTCGTGCACGTGGACCCCGCCTTGCACCGTGCGGCGCTTGACCCACGACGCCTTCGGCTTGAGCTGGAAGACGTTGCCGAGCCAGCCGTCTTGCATCGCGTCGACGCCCGCCACCCAGAGCTCGTCGCCCAGACGCCGGTACCGCTCGATCTGCTCCTCGGTGCTCGTGAACTCGTCCTGGGTGGTGGTGGCCTTCGGCGAGGTGAACGCGCGCATGGCGACGTCGAACACGTCGCCGAGGTTCTTGTCGGCGTCGCCGTAGCCGACGTAGAGCCGGCCGTCGTAGACGAAGAGGTCGTGCACCTCGCGCTTGAAACTCCACGTCTGGAGCGCCTTGTAGCTCGCGTCGATGTAGTCCTTGATCGGCTCGGCCCAAGGCTTGGGCACGCCATAGGTCAGCTTGGACGGGGCGCTCGCGGTGGCGGGGTCCGGCCCCGCGACGCCGGTGTCCGACTGCGCGGCGTCCTTCGCGGCGCTGTCGGCCGCCGCGCTGTCGCCCACGGCGTCCGCAGCGCTGGCGTCCGCCGGCCCCGTGTCTGGCGTGACGTCCTGGTCCCCGCCGGTGTTGACGTCGGCCGCTGTGTCGCCACCGTCGTCTGCGTCTGCGTCTTCGCCGCAGCCAAACGTCACCGAACAGAGCAGGGCGGCGAGCGCGCACGCCAGCCTCAGCCCGGGCCCGCGGCGCACGGCAACGTCGAGGGAGGCAGACGCGATCTGCGCTGCGGCGCGGCTGGGTCGAGGGTGCATGAGGCCTCCAGGTGGGGTCGCCGCCGGCGTGAGACGCGACCGTGGTCTTGTCGCGATGCAAGCGCGTGAGCGCGCCACGCGCGAAACCGAGACGCACGTTGTGCCACGCCCGCACGGGCGACGCGAGCGGAAGGCGCTCGGCTCCCGCGGCGCCAACAGGGCATGCATGCCCCGGACTCCTGGCACGTGAAGGATTGTGCTTGCTGCAGATTCTGCGGCTTGTGTAGCTTCCGCGCGCTCGACCACCCACCTGGCCGCGCGACGCTCCGGAGAGTTGCTCATGCTGAAGTCCCGAACCTGGCCCCACGCTCACCCGCACACGGGGCGTCCGCGCCACGCCTCGAGGCCCACGAGCGCACGCCCGCTCGGGGTCACGCTCCTGGCGCTCCTGCTCGCGCTGGCCGGCTGCGCGTCGCCTGCCGGGCAGACCGGCAACGGCAACATCTTCTCCGACGCCGGCACGGTGTTCGCGCCCGACGGCGGAGTCGCCGACGGCGGCGGCGCTTCGGACACGAGCGGCGGCGACGACGCTGCGGTGACCGACACCGGGCCCGCCTGCACCAGCGCCTGCAAAGAGGGCGAGAAGCGCTGCGACGCTGCGAAGACGGGCGTCGAGGTGTGCGCCGACGGCAATGACGACGGGTGCTACGAGTGGGGCGCAGCAACGGCGTGCGGCAAGAGCGCGGTCTGCGAGCAGGCCGCCTGCGTGACCCAGTGCCCCAAGGGCGCCTGCACGGTGAAGGGCACCAAGAAGTGCGGCCCCAGCGACGATGTGCTCGAGTGCGGCGACTTCGACAACGACGGCTGCAACGAGTGGGGCAAGAGCACGCCCTGCGGCGCCGGCAAGCTGTGCACGCAGGGCTTCTGTGCGGCGTCGTGCGTGTCGTCTTGCACCACGGTCGGCGCCAAGAAGTGCGACGGCAACAGCGTGGTCGAGTGCGGTGACCACAACCAGAACGGCTGCCTCAACTGGGGCAAGCCCGCCACGTGCGGCGCCAAGGTGTGCGCCAATGGCGCGTGCGAGGACAGCTGCAAGAACGAGTGCACCACCGCGGGCGCCAAGACCTGCGACGGCAAGGGCACCAAGGAGTGCAAGGACTACAACAGCGACGGCTGCCTGACGTGGGGCTCGGTGGCGAACTGCAAGCAGGACCAGGTCTGTTCGGCGGGCGCCTGCCTGGACCAGTGCAAGAGCGAGTGCACCGCGGTGGGCGCCAAGAAGTGCGACCTCGACAAGATCGTGACGTGTGGGGACTACAACAGCGACGGCTGCCTCGAGTGGGGGACCCCCCTCGCCTGCGCCAAGCCGCTGGTGTGTCAGGGCGGGTTCTGCGCCACCTCGTGCAAGAACGACTGCACCGTCAAGGGCGCCAAGCAGTGCGACGTGGGCGGCGGCGTCGCGGTGTGTGACGACTACAACAAGGACGGCTGCCTCGAGTGGGGAACACCCGCGCCCTGCGCCAAGGGCACGGTGTGCAGCAACGGCCAGTGCGCCCTGAGCTGCACCGACGCCTGCAAGGCCAAGGGCAACACCCAGTGCGTGCCCGGCTCGACCACCAAGCTCCAGACCTGCGACGACTACAACAAGGACGGCTGCCTGGAGTGGGGCACGGCCACGTCGTGCGGCGCCGGGCTGGTGTGCAGCGCTGGCAAGTGCGCCCAGACCTGCTCGAACACCTGCGCCACCAAGGGCGAGAAGGCGTGTGACGGCAACGCGGTCAAGACCTGCGGCGACTACAACACCGACGGCTGCCTGGAGTGGGGCACGCCGGCCGCGTGCGAGAGCTACGAGCTCTGCGTGGGCGCGCTATGCAAGCAGAAGCCCGCGCCCGCGAAGGTGGTCATCAGTGAGCTGCTCTACGACAGCGTGGGCAAGGACACGGAGGCCTTCGTGGAGCTGAAGGCGCCGGCGGGCACAGACCTCTCGGGCTTCACCCTCGTGGGCATCAACGGCGACGGCGGCGCGGTCTACAACGCCCTGGCGCTCAAGGGGAAGGTGGGTGGCGACGGCCTCTTCGTCATCGCCCACACCGCGGCCGGCAAGGCCACGGCCGACCAGGCGGACATGAAGAGCGACCTGGTGGACTTCCAGAACGGCCCGGACAGCGTGCAGGTGCGCTACGGCGGCACCGTGGTCGACGCGGTCGGCTACGGCAGCTTCAGCGGCAAGCAGTTCGGCGGCGAGGGCACGCCCGCGCCGGACGTGGCGGCTGGTCACAGCCTCGCGCGCGACGCCAAGGGCACCGACACCGACAACAACAAGGCCGACTTCAAGGACGTCGCGGCGCCCACGCCGGGCACCGCGAACACGGCCGCCAACAAGCCCCCCGTGGCCAAGCTCAGCTGCCCCGGCAGCGCGTCTCCCGGCACGTTGGTCCAGCTCGACGCGAGCGGCTCGTACGATCCCGAAGGGCAGATCGATCAGTACACCTTCGACTTCGGCGACGGCTCCGCGCTGGTGAAGTCGGCCACGGCCAAGGTCAACCACACCTACCAGAAGTCCGGCACGTTCACCGTGAAGCTGACGGTCATCGACAACGGCGGCGCCACCGACACGGCGACCTGCCTGATGGGCGTGAGCGCGACCAACAAGCCGCCCGTGGCCAAGCTCGTGTGCCCCGGCAGCGTGGCGCTGAACCAGACCTTCGCCGCAGACGCATCGGGCTCGTCCGACCCGGACGGGCTCATCGCCAAGTACGCGTTCGACATGGGCGACGGCAAGACCGTGCCGGCGGGCACCGCGAGCAAGGCGAACCACGCCTACGCCAAGGCCGGCACTTACACGGTCACCGTGACGGTCACCGACGACAAGAGCGCCACGGCCAAGGCCACCTGCGTGGTGAAGGCGACGGCGGGCACACCCCCGACCGTCAACATCATCAAGCCCTTCGACGGCAAGCAGGTCACCCAGGGCGACAAGATCCCCGTCATCGTCGACGCGTCAGCGCCCCCGGGGAAGAACATCGCCAAGGTGGAGCTCTTCGCCGACGGCAAGAGCGTCGGCACCGACACCACGGCCCCCTACGAGTTTGCCTGGACCGTGCCTGCGACGGCCAAGACCGGCAGCAAGGTCGTGCTCACGGCCACCGCCACCGACAGCGCGGCCACCCCCGGCACCAGCAAGCCCGTGAGCCTCCTGGTGGCCAACGACAAGCCCACGCTCAGCTTCACGGCGGTGGTCAGCGGCAAGCTCAAGGTCGTCGCCGACGCCAGCGGCTCCAGTGACACAGAGACCGACAAGTCCAAGCTGCAGTTCCGCGTCGACTGGACCAACGACGGCACGTGGGACACGCCGTGGGCGCTGGACAAGGTCTACGAGCACACCTTCCCCAAGGAGGGCAAGTACACCATCCGCATGGCGGTGCGGGACGCCGCTGGACAGGTCACGGAGTCGACCAAGGTGGTGACGCTGAGCACCACGCTGACGGTGAGCGGCGCGATCAGCACCACGACCTGGACCGGCACCGTGGTGGTCACAGGCGACATCACCGTGGCTGCGGGTCAGACCCTGACCATCGCCCCCGGCACCAGCGTGCTCTTCGCGCCCATCGACCAGAACAAGGACGGCGTGGGGGACTTCGACCTGCGCGTGTACGGCAAGCTCGTCGTCAAGGGCACCAAGGACGAGCCGGTGGTCTTCACGGTCTACGGCGCGACCAAGACGCCGGGCAAGGGGTGGAATCGGGTGGTGCTCCACGGCGCCGGCAGCGTCGTCGACTGGGCGGTCTTCGAGTACGCCCAGGCCGGGCTGGAGATCAAGCAGTCCGCCACGGTGAAGAACTCGGTGATGCAGAACAACGTCGACGGCCTGGTGGTGTCCAGCGGCGGCAACGCGGTGCTGACCAACGTCACGAGCAAGAACAACATCAAGCACGGCCTCTACGTGGTGCCCAGCAGCAAGGTCGTCAGCAGCGGCGGTACGTGGAAGGCCAACGGCGCGAGCGGCATCAAGACCGACAACGCAGGTTCGGGAGCGCTGGACCTCAAGGTCACCGGCGCCACCATCGAGGAGAACAAGGGCGCTGGCGTGGAGATCCGCGGCTACGCCACGGGGCTGATCACCAAGAGCCTCATCAGCAACAACCACTACGAGGGCCTGCGCATCTACGCCATGGGCACCAAGGACCCGACCATCGCGGTGCGGGTCAACAACATCACCGAGAACGCGCTGGTGGGCGCGCGCGCGGCGGTGTCCCTGAACCTGGCCGCGGTGACGACCGGCTCGTACAAGGGCACGAAGTACGGCAGCACGTGGACCGCGCCGCTGTCGGGCAAGGTGACCAACGTGCGCTGGGGGCACACGGAGTCCGACTACTACAAGTCGTCGTCGAGCTACATCAACGGCGCCGTGTTGCACGGCACGAGCTCCACAGTGCTCGCCTCGACGACCTCGTCCAAGTCCACGCACTGGGCCGCCTACAGCGGCAGCGTGCCGTCGATTCGCCCCCGCGTCGTCGACAGCAGCTCGAGCTACTACGGCACCACCAAGATCTACGGCGCCGTCTACGAGGCCAAGGGGCTGGTGCGCGAGGCGATGATCGCCACGAACTCGTACAAGATCGATCTGCGCCACAACTACTGGGGCACCTTCCCCGATGTGCTCAAGGTCGTGAGCCTGTCGCACGCCAACGCGGCCAACCTCGACGGCTTTGTCGGCAAGTTCTTCGACAAGACGTGGACCCGGGCGCCCTACTACGGCGGTGAGAGCATCACCGCAGACCTGAACTGGTCGGGTGAGGTCTGGCTCACGGGTGACTTCACCATCCCCACCGGACGCACCGTCACGGTGGCGCCGGGCACCAAGATCCGCATCGTGCGGCACGACCAGGATAAGAACGGCACGGGCGATGTGTTCTGGTCGGTGAGCGGCAAGCTGATCACGCAGGGCACCAGCGCGCTGCCGGTGCTGATCACCCCGGCGGACACCAGCAAGAAGGCCAACGGCTGGGAGAACCTCTACGTCAGCGGCAGCAAGTCGGGCGCGAGCCTGAGCCACACCATCGTCGAGTACGGCCGCTACGGCGTGGAGCTGCAGTCGGGCACCCACGTGCTCAACAGCGTGACCCTGCGCCACAACGCCAGCACGGGCCTGCGCGTCAACGGCGGCTTGGGCTTCGTCGTGAAGAAGCTCTCGTCGCACGACAACGGCGGCGACGGCGTGTGGGTCAACAACGCCACCGGGCTCATCGACGGCGGCACGGTGCAGAACAACAAGGGCGTGGGCGTGGCCTTCGGCGGCAGCGGCACGACCACCACGGTCAAGAACCTGACGATCACCAAGAACGTCGTGGCGGGCCTGCACGTGTACACGTCGAAGCCGACGCTGAGTCAGCTGAACGTGACCTACAACGGCATGGGCGTCTGGTACCAGGGCGCGGCCAGCGGGTCGCTCAAGGCCAGCAACGTCAAATACAACAACCACGAGGGGGTGTTCCTGCTGAGCACCAACGGCGGGCACCCCAACCCGCTCATCGACGGCAACAACCTCTACGGCAACTCCGTGAAGTCGGGCGGCGTCGTGTCGTCGCCGAACGCCGCCGCCACGACCACAGGCAGCTACAAGGGCACCAAGTCTTCCACCGTGTTCAAGACGCCCAAGGGCGAGGTTGTGGTGGCCGCGCGGTGGGGCTACACGGAGTCGGACTACTACAAGTCCTCGTCCAGCTACATCTCTGGCTACCTGAAGAACGGCTCCAGCGGCGGCGCGTCCGTCCTGAGCAGCAGCTCGAGCGCCTCCACCCGGTGGCACGACATCTTTCCCAAGGGCGCGAAGGCGCTGGTGGCCGTGGTCACCGACAGCAGCTCCAGCTACTACGGCAAGGCCACGCTCTACCAGGCCTTCTACCGCGCCTCCAACGTGACCAAAGAGCTCGCCGCCATGACCGGCAGCGGCAAGGTCAAGTGCACCAACAACTACTGGGGCACCTTCCTCGACGTGGAGAAGCGGCTGGTGCTCTCGCGCACCGACGCCATCGACTTCCAGGGCTTCAAGATCGGCGAGGTCAACGGCACCGGGCCGCAGTAGCAGCGCCCGGATCTCCGGGGTTTCAGCTGGCGGTGGCCGAGGGTCCTACTGCCGCACGCCCGACACCTTCCAGATCAGCGTCTGCTTGCCCAGGAAGGGGATGTCGAGGGTGTCGTAGATGAGGCCGGTGAAGACGTCCGGCAGCGGCTTGCCCGTCGCGGGCGACGCGGCGGCAAAGGTCCACAAGAGCTTGATCTGGTGCGAGATCGTCAGCCCGCTCGAGGTGTCGGAGTAGCCGCCGTTGCCCTCGAAGGTCTTGCCCGTGAGCTTGCCCTTGTAGAGGTACTTCTGCCCGCCAAACGTGGTGGCGGCGACCGCGCTGCCGTCCTGCGCGACGGTGAAGGTGTAGAGCGTCGGCGGGAACTTGGCGTTGCCCAGCAGCCCCAAGGGCTGGGTGTCTGGGTTGGCCGTCACCAGCCAGCTCGCGTTGAACTTGCCCGGCGCGCAGGCCGCGTCTGAACAGAACTCGTTGCCCTGGCAGGCCTGGGCGATGTCTCCCGGCTTGTCGCAGGCGTCGAACCAGACCACGTTGCCCTTGTGGCAGAGCTGCTTGACCTTGGGCACACAGCCGGCCTGGCACTTGCCAGCCTTGCACACCGCGCCGTTCGCGCCGCATGACGTGCCGTCAGCCAAGGGCGGAAAGTTGCACTTGCCCGTGGACGGCCAGCACACGGCACCGGTGCACGGGTTCTGGTCGTCACAGGGCTTGACCTTGCCGGGCTTGCACACGCCGTCGTTGCAGCGGTCGTCGACCGTGCACGGGGTGTTGTCCGCGTTACACAGCACCGCGCCCGCCGACACGCTGGTGCAGCCCTTGTTCGCGTCGCAGCCGTCGGTGGTGCAGACGTTGCCGTCGTCGCACTGCTTCGCCGGCCCGGCCACGCACTTGCCGGCCTTGCAGCTGTCGTTCTCGGTGCACTGGCTGCCGTCCGCGTCGCAGGGCTTGCCCGCCAAGGGGCCGCCAGCGTTCACGCAGCTCCCGGTCTGGATGTCGCAGCTGTCGGCGGTGCAGACGTTGCTGTCGTCGCAGGTCTTCTTCGCGCCGGCGACGCACTTGCCTCCCTTGCAGGCGTCTCCCACGGTGCACAGGTCCCCGTCCTCGCAGCCGCTGGTGTTTGGCGTGTGCACGCAGCCCTTGGCCTTGTCGCACGTGTCTGTCGTGCAGCCGTTGCTGTCGTCGCAGTCCAGCGCTGCGCCGGCGGTGCACTGGCCGGCCTTGCAGGCGTCGCTGGCCGTGCAGGCGCTGCCGTCGGCGTCGCAAGCCTTGCCGTCGAGCGGTCCGCCGGCAAAGGCGCAGGCCCCGGTCTTGGCATCGCACGCGTCGACGGTGCACGGCTTCTGGTCGTCGCACACGAGCGGCTTGCCGGCCACGCAGCCACCGTCTTTGCAGCTGTCCCCCTTGGTGCAGAGGTCGCCGTCGTCACACGCAGCGTTGTTGTTCGAGGTCTGACAGCCCGCCTTGGCGTCACAGGTATCATCGGTGCAGGGCTTGCCGTCGTCGCACACCTTTGCGGGCCCCGCGGCGCACTGGCCGGCCTTGCACGCATCGCCCACCGTACACACGCTGCCGTCGGCGTCGCAGGCCTTGCCGGCCAGAGGCGCGCCGTCAGCCACGCAGCTGCCGGTCTTCAGGTCGCAGGCGTCCACCGTGCACGGGTTGCTGTCGTCGCAGGGCTTGGCGCCCCCTGACTGACACGCCGCGCCCTTGCAGGTGTCGCCGAGCGTGCAAGGATCCCCGTCGCTACAGGGCGCCGTGTTCGGCGTGTGGACGCAGCCCACGGCGGCCTTGCAGCTGTCGTCGGTGCAGCCGTTGTTGTCGTCGCAGGTGACCTTGCTGCCCAGACACACGCCGCCGTCGCAGCCGTCGGCCTTGGTGCAGGCGTCGCCGTCGTCGCAGTCTTTGCCGGTGGGCGCGTTGGTGAAGGCGCACTTGCCGGTGGCCAGGTTGCACGCCGCGGCGACGCACGCCTGACCAGACGTACAGGCCTTCGGCAGCCCGGGCACACAGGCGCCGTCCGCGCAGCTGTCGCCCAGGGTGCAGGGGTTGTCGTCGGTGCACGGCGCGTTGTCGTCCGGCAGCTGCGCGCACCCGCTCTTGGCGTCGCAGGCGTCTTTGGTGCAGGGGTTGCCGTCGTCGCACGACTTCGGCGCGCCCGGGATGCACAGGCCCTTGGCGCAGGCGTCGCCGACGGTACACGCGTCGCCGTCGGCGTCGCAGGGTTGGGCGTCGAGCTTGTTGACCGCGCAGCCGTCCACCCCGGCGCAGGCCTCGGTGGTGCACGGGTTGTTGTCGTCGCAGCTGCCCTCGTCGGTCTCGCCGTCGCAGTCGTTGTCGGCGCCGTCGCAGACCTCCTTCGACGGTGGGTTGGCCACGCACGGCCCGAGCCCCGCCGAGCTGCAAGCGCGCACGCCGGCGCAGAGCCCGGCCTCGGTCTTCTCCGCGCAGGGGGTGCTCAGCTTGGCCTGCTGCGCCGCCGGGCTGCAGGTGCAGGCACCAAGAGCCCCCGAGGGCTGGCCCGGGTCGGGCGTTGGCACGCACATCGACGCCGCGGTCCCTTCGACCGTGGACACCTCGGCGCACGAGAACGCGTCGGGGCAGTCGTTGTCGGTGGCGCACGCGACCCCGCAGAACGCGCCGCTGGCGCCGTGGTCGACGCACGCGCTCTTGCTCAGCGCCAAGGCGGGGCACGACTTCGACGAGGTGCACGGGTCGCAGAGCCGCGCCCAGCGAGCGGTGCAGATCGTCGTGGCGTCGCCGCCAGCCGTGGTCACCGCGGTGCACGCGAAGCCCTCCGGACAGGTCTCGACGCAGGGCAGGGCGCAACGCTCGCCGGCCGGCGTCTCGATGCACAGGGAGTTGTCGCAGTCGTCGGGCGCCGCGCACGCGCAGCCCGGTCCGCCAGGGCACGCCGGCCCAGCCGCGTCGCCCGTGGATGCGGCGGCGTCGTCCGGCAGAGCGGTGTCGACCCCTGACCCGTCGTCGACGGACGCGTCACTGCTCGCCACGTCCGACGCTGCGCTGTCACCAGCACCCGCCGTGTCGGGCGTCGTGCCACAGGCGGCGAAGGCCAGGCAGGCCGCAAGCAGCGCCGCGCGATGAAGAGACATGGACATGGGTACTCCCCGGGGGAGCCACCAAGGTGGAGCATCCGGCGGCGCATCGCCAGGGGGGAGATTGCGGCGGGCCGCGCGTGAGTGGCGCAAACGCAGCACCGCCAAGCCGTGGAGTCGAGGCTCCCGGGGCCGCGCCACTGCGCTCGTCCCGGGCCCAGGGGAGCGCGTCACCAGGCGCCAGATGCGCAAAGCGTGGCCTCCACACGCCGTGGAGATTGACGTAGGCTGCGGAGCCCGTGATGGGGTGCGCGGGGGGGCGTGGGATGGACTCGGGCGGCCGCCCACGACGTCTTTTCACGTCACGCCCTTGGCTGCAACGAACCCTCACGTCTGGCCCTGAGCCATGGAGATCCGGTTGACGAAGGGCATGCGCACAGCACTGACGTGGCTCGGGAGGGTGGGCAGCGACGACTCCGAGACGGCCAGCGAGCGGCTGCAGAAGTCGATCCTCGTCTACTTCTGCGTCTTTACTGGCATGGCCGGGTTCGTCTGGGGGAGCCTGTACATGGTCAGCGGGGCCATGTTGCCCGGCCTGAACCCCATGGGCTACGGCGCGTTCAGCCTGCTCAACCTCGCGGTGTTCGCTCGGCGCCGAAAGCGGCGTCGGTTCCAGGCGACGCAGACCTTCTTGATGCTGGTGCTCCCCTTCGTGCTGCAGTGGAGCCTGGGCGGCTTCGCAGCCGGCAGCGCGGTGATGATGTGGGCGCTCGTTGCGCCGATCATCGCCCTGATTGTCGACGGCCCCGACCGCGCCATGCCGTGGTTCTACGCCTTTCTCGTCCTGACCGCCGTCTCCGGCGCGGTCGACTCCAGGGTCGCGCTCCACGCCGCCAACATGCCTCACGCCATCGTGACGGTGTTCTACGTGATGACGATCGGCGCCATGTCCAGCGTCGTGTTTCTGCTCCTCCGACACTTCTCCCGGCAGCAGGACGAAGCCAAGCGCATGTCGGAGAGCCTGCTGCTGAACATCCTGCCGCCGGCCATCGTCGAGCGGCTGAAGGCGCAGCCCGGCGCCATCGCTGACAGCCATGGCGAGGTCACCGTGCTCTTTGCTGACATCGTCGGCTTCACGGCCCTGAGCGCGCGCTCCGACCCCCAAGAGCTGGTGCGCATGCTGAACGGCATCTTCAGCGACTTCGACCTGATCGCCGAGCGGCACGGGCTGGAGAAGATCAAGACCATCGGCGACGCGTACATGGCGGCTGCCGGGCTCCCAGACCCGCGCGACGACCACGCTGACGCCGTCATGCGCGCCGCCGTGGAGATGTTGGCCGCGCTCCAGGCTCACCAGTCCCACGACGGGGAGGCGCTCGACCTTCGGGTCGGCATCCACACAGGCCCCGTGGTCGCAGGCGTCATTGGCAAACACAAGTTCACCTATGATCTGTGGGGCGACACGGTCAACACGGCCAGTCGCATGGAGTCTCACGGGGTCCCCGGAGCCATCCAGATCTCGCCGGCGACGCGCAAACAGCTCAGCGGCAGCTACGGGCTCGAGTCGCGCGGCCCCCTCTTCATCAAGGGCAAGGGCGAGATGGCGACCTTCCTCTACCGTCCGGGGGACGACGGTCGCAGCGCGGGATGACCACGGGGCTTTCCGCCCTCCCCAACCGGGCGGCGACGGGAGCCCTGCGTGCCCGTGGAGTCCCGGCTCCCGGTGGCCTACCCTGGGGCCATGAAGAACCTCCAGACTCTGGCTGCCCACCTGCCTTCCAACGCCCGCTGGGGCTGGCTGCTCGCCACATGCGCGGCGTTCGTGACCCTGTGCGGCGCTCCAGGACCGGCGCAGGCCGCGGAGAGCCTCCGCCTTGGCGTCGCCCCCTTTGCCAACAAGACCGGCGACGCCCGCTACGACGCCCTCAGCAAGGGCCTGGCCGACATGCTCACCACGGACCTGGCGCACGCGCGTGACCTGCAGCTGGTGGAGCGGGAGCGCATCGCCGCCGTCATCGCCGAGCTCAAGCTGGGCAAGTCCAAGTGGGTCGACCGTAAGAGCGCGCAGCGCGCGGGCAAGCTGCTGGGGGCAGACCTGCTGCTCGTCGGCGCGGTCACCGCGTGGGCGCCCACCCTCCGTCTCGACGCGCGCATGGTGAGCGTCGAGACCGGCGAGGTCATGGTCACGGCGAGCGCCCAGGGGCCGCAGCGCTCGTTCTTTCAGGTCGAGGCGGAGCTGGCACGCAAGCTGCTCAAGGGCTTCGGCGTCGCTGTCTCGCCCATGCTGCGCATGAAGATCGGCAAGGCGCCCACACGATCGTTCAAGGCCCTGCAGGCCTACTCCGCCGGCCTCGACGCACACGACAAGGGCGACAAGGCCGGCGCGGAGAAGGCCTACAAGGCGGCGCTGAGCGCCGACCCCGGCTTCGCTGCGGCCCAGGCTCAGCTCCAGAAGCTGGGCAAGCGCGTCGCGGCGCTCGAGAAGCGCACGGCGGCGGTGGAGCGCGCAGGCGGGCTGATCCTCAAGCCCAAGACGGCGGTCGAGTTCTGGTCCAACCACAAGCTGTATCGAGCGCGGGGCGACAAGGCCAAGGCGCGGTCGGCCGCCCTCGCCGCGCTGCGGCTCCGCCCCACGGCGGTCGACGCGCTGTGGCGGCTGTGCGAGACCGCGCCAGAGGGCCAATCGCCAGCGCTGAAGGGCGCCAAGGTGCCTGCCGCCCGCGTCGCGCTGGTGTGTGCCTTGGCGCGCAACCAAGGCGTCGCAGCGGCACGTCTGAGCGAGGCCTTGATCCCGGCGACGACCTCCGCCGTCGACGCGGGGCTCACCGCGTTGGGCCGGGATCAGGTCGCGACAGCCTGGCTGCGACTTCGGGCCCTGCGACCGCCGGCCAACCCCGCGGCGGGCGCGCGCCTGCGGGCGGAGTCGGTGGGCCTCGCGCTGCTGCTGGGCGCGGCCTTGCGCTCGGACGCTGGCGGCGCGGCGCTCGACGCAGCCTTCCTCGACGCGGCGGGTCGACAGCAGGCGCGGTCTTTTGTCGCCGCCACGCTCGCCGCGCTGGCGACCCGCACGGCCCCGGGTAAGCAGCGGCGCGGCGCGCTCTACGCCCACGCGCTCACCGTACGCCTGGTGGAGCATGTGGGGCGCCTCAACACGCCGCCCCTGCTGCTGCAGGCGCGCTTCGCCGAGCCCTCGGTGGCAGACGTGACCGTGCAGTGGGGCAAGGAGCGCTGGCAGCTGGTGCCGCGGGCGCTACCCCAGGGCGCGGAGGTCGCCGTGTGGCAGGTGGCCCTGCGCAAGCCTGCGCCTGCAGGGCCCACGAAGCTGCTGATCCGCTGGACCGACGGCGACGGTGTGGCGCAGACCGACACGCGCACCTGGGACCTCCGCATCACCACCAACGGACGCTGGCGCAAGCGCGGGACCGGCCTCGGAGCCCGGGTCGCCGGGCGCTACCCCTTGCTCTCGACGCCCTTCGCGCCGCGCGACCCTGCGGACCGTGGCGGCCGCCTCCTGGTGGATCCCGTGGTGGGCCTGTGGTCTGCGCCCCTGCCGCAGACGCTGGATCGCATCGTGGTGCAGCCCATGTTGGCGGGCGAGCCCTCGGTGTGGGCCAACGGAGATCTGCTCGACTTCGCTCGGCCGGCGGCCGGCCTCAAGCGACTTGGGCTGGTGCGGCCGATGATCTACGCGGGCCGCAAGTCCGGGGTGCGGGTGCTCGGCTCCGGGCGCTACTACCGCGAGACCCGCGGCGACGAGGTCAGCTACGTCTCGGAGACGGGCACCTTGCGGGCAGAGCGAGAGCTGCAGGTTCGTCCCGCGTTCACCGCGCCGTCGGTGCATGTGCTCGGGCTGGCGACGACCCGGCCAGCGGCTGCGCTGCGCGCCTGGCGCGACGCCATGGAGCGGCAGCCCGCACCTGCGACGCTCTGGGAGCTCTCCACCGAGGCCGGGCTCTATGCTGCGCTGTGGACCGCGTGCCCCATCGCCAAGAGCCGCAGCAAGGCGGTCGCGCGGCTGAAGGCCTGGGTGCGACTCGGCGCCGACATGCGCGCCGCGCGGGTCGGCCACGCCACCTGGGCTGCGCGCTTGCTCGGGCTCTGCGGCGACAAGGCGCCCTTCGACGCCACCTGGGCCCAGGCCGCCGCCGCAGACGCCAACAGCCGCCGGGCCCAGGACCGGTGGCGCTACCGCGCTGAGGTCGCCACCGCGCGCGTGCTCGGCCACGGCTGGGACGGCGATCCGCGCCTCCTGGCCGCGCTGCGCGGGGCGCCGGGCAACAGCCTGGAGGCTGCGCTGCTCACCGCGGCCGCGGTCAGCGCGGGCCGCTCCCGGGCCACAGCGGTTCAGGTCCGCGCCGTGGGGACCTCGTTCTGGCTCGACCGCGACGAGGTCAGCGTCGACGCCTACGACGCCTGTGTGCGCGCCGGTCACTGCCGCGAGCTCACCGACGTGACCTGCGCGGTGGGGCGCGGCCGCGACCGACGTCTGGCGTCCGACCCCGAGGCCGCGATGAGCAGCGACTTCGGAGGCGATCAGCTGACCCACTGCCTGCCCCTGGAGCGGGGCATGCTGCCGCAGAACGGGGTGCAGCACGGCGACGCTGCCCGCTTTTGCGCGTGGCGTGGCGGCGCGCTGCCCACGGCCGCCGAGCTCCGTGCCGCGGCCCAGCCTGCGGCGCGGGGAGCAGGTCAGCCGGCGTGGACGGGCGCCGACGACAACCTGCTCGACCGGGTCACCTGCGCGTGGCGCTCGTTTCGACGTAAGCCACCCTCCGGCTGTGGCCCCGGCGAAGCTGGAAGCCGGCAGCCGTGGGACCGCTACGCCTGGATCGCGCCGATCGGGGCCCACCCGGGGGGCGAGAGCGCGTCTGGCGCGGCCCACCTCGTGGGCAACCTGCGGGAGTGGGTCCGGCCGAGCGGCTCGGTCTGGGGCTGCAGCTTTCAGAGCGCCCCGGAGTCGCCGCGCTCCTGCTTGAGCCAGGTCGGCACCCTGCCCACGCCGACGGCCGCGGACGTCGGCTTCCGCTGTCGCTACAAGCGCGCTCCGAAGCCCCTGCCTCGAGCCAAGCGTGGGCCGGCGCGTCGGCACAAGTCTCGCCCGGCCAGGGGCGTCCGCTGGGCCAAGATCCCGGCGGGCCCGGTGCAGCTCGGCGTCGATCCGAAGCAGCCCCAAGGCCCCGTGGTCTCGCTCGCCCCTGGCGTTCGGCCGACGCGCGCCCAGGTCCGCGCGTTGACCCTGGCCGTGCCGGGCGTGCGCGAGCGCGACCTGCAGGCCTTCCTCTCCGAGCTCACCTCACTGGAGATCACGGGCGACGTGAGCGCGGGGCTGGTCGAGGAGCTGGTCGCTCGCGCGGCGTGGACCAAGGTGGCGCCACCTCAGGCCTTCGCGGCCGTGGTGACCTTGTTCCGGGACCTCGACGGAAAGCCCTTCAAAACCACCTTCGAGACCAGCGTGTACGTCCCGGGCGCCAAGCGCCGGGCCAAGGGCGACGTGGCCAAGACGCGGGCCCTGCTGTGGCGCGAGATGACGCGGCGGCTGCTGCGTGAGCCCCGCTTCCCCAAGCCCAAGGGTGCGCCGCGGTGGCGCAAGCGCGCGTCGTTCGACTGCGGCGTGCAGCCACAGGGGGCGTGCCGTGACCTCATGGGCACCTCGGGCCACCGGCTGGACAGCAGCGCCCGCCCGCGGCCCCGACAGGTCGTACATGTGCCCGCCTTTCGCATGATGACCCACGAGGTCACGCAGGCCGACTTCAAGGCCGTCATGGGGCGCGAGCCCGCCTTCTTCGACTGCCCGGGGTGCGCCGTGGAGCGGGTCTCCTTCGCCGACGCAGCCGACTTCTGCGACCGGGTCGGAGGCCGCTTGCCCACCGAGGCCGAGTGGGCCCGCGCGGCCGCTGGCAGCGCCGCGCCTGACGCGACACCGCTGCGCGGCGCCAAGCTCGACACGGTGGCGCGCTACGCTGGCAACACCCAGGGACAACCGCCCAAGGTGGGCAGCCGCAAGGCCAACCGCTACGGCGTCTACGACCTCCTGGGCGGCGTGTGGGAGTGGACCGCCGACCGCTGGAGCGACACGTGGCGCCTGCGTCGACTGGTCACCGGCCTCAAGGTCCTGCCGCGCAGCCGCCTGCGCCGCGCGCCCGAGGGCAGCGGCGACTTTTGCATCCGCGCGTCGCGGCAGGAGCGCTTTGCCGAGCGCAACCTCGACGCGCTGCCCTGGGTCTCGCACAAGCGCTACTGGTACGCCTGTTTCGCCACCGAGCGGGCGGCCGAGCAGGCGCGGGACGCGGCCTTGGCGAAGGCGCCGCGCGGCCCGGATCCCAAAGAACACCAGCGCCCGCAGCCCGACGTGCACGCCGTGCGGGGCGGGGCGTGGGCCACGGACTCGCGGTTGGTCTCCCGTCTCGCGCGGGCCCCCATGGGCGCCCGTCTGCGCAGCCCCTTCGTCGGGTTTCGCTGTGCCCGCTGACCGCGCGTCCGGTTGAGCCAGCCGGCTCGCTGTGCGATCGTCCCGCCCCCCGGAGCAGCCATGGAAACCGACCCCCTCCTCGGCAGTGTGTTCGCAGACCGCTACCGCATCGAGCGACGTCTCGGCGCCGGCGGCATGGGCTGTGTCTATGTCGCCACCCAGCTCAGCATGGACCGCGAGGTGGCCCTCAAGGTGCTGAACCCGGAGCTGGGCGACAGCGAGGCGGCCGTGCAACGCTTCGTCCGCGAGATGCAGGCCTCGTCCAAGGTCGAACACCCCAACACCATCCGCGTCTACGACTTTGGTGAGGGCGACGGTGGTCGTCTCTTCTTGGCCATGGAGCTGCTGAAAGGCCACACGCTGCACCGCGTGTTGCGGGACGCCGGCGCCATGGACACGGCGCGGCTGCTGCGGGTGGCGGACCAGATCGCGCGGGCCCTCGGCGCCGCCCATGCGGAGGGCATCGTCCACCGCGATCTGAAGCCTGAGAACGTCATGCTGGTCGACCGCTACGGGGAGCGGGACGAGGTGCGCGTACTCGACTTCGGCATCGCGCGCTTCGCAGAGGGCGGGGGCATGGCCGGCGGCGACGAGCCGGCGCTCACCCGCACTGGCACGCTGATCGGCACGCCTCTCTACATGTCGCCGGAGCAGGCGCTGGGCCAGAAGGTCGACCACCGCAGCGATCTCTACGCCCTGGGCGTGTTGCTCTACCAGATGGCCACCGGGCAGGTGCCCTTCACCGCGGCCACCCCGGTTCGTGTGCTCTTCATGCACGCCCATGACCAGCCGAAGCCGCCGTCGAAGCTCGTGGCCGGCCGCGTGCCGGCGCGCCTCGAGGCGCTGATCATGAAGCTGCTGGCCAAGGATCCGAACGAGCGCTACCCGGACGCCAACAGCGTCGTCGAGGCGCTGCGGGGCGTCACCGAGGCCGCGACGTTGGTCGAGTCGCCCGACAAGCTGCATCCGCCGTCGCGCCTCGGCAGCGCGGCCGCCATGGCGCGTGCCCAGGCGGCGCACCACGATCCTCACGGTCAGGTGCCCACCGCGCACTCCGTG
Organism: bacterium; assembly: GCA_030425545.1. Classification (GTDB taxonomy): domain Bacteria; phylum Myxococcota_A; class UBA9042; order UBA9042; family UBA9042; genus UBA9042. The sequence continues at coordinate 38,566 of JAUIAC010000017.1, forward strand.
ACCGTCGATCCCGCTGCCGATCCGCTGATGCAGACCGCCGCCGCGCTCGACCCAGCGCCGGCCGCACAGCTCACAGTGGACGTGCAGGGCGAGCAGTCCGGTGCGTCGGTGGACACGGCGGCCATGACCCTCGCCACGGACGCCCCGGCCGGCCTCGCCCAGCCCCTCGGCCGGCAGTCGGGCGAGGTGACGGGCGCGGAGACGGGCGCGTTGACCGCGGCCGTGGTCGACACTGGCGCCATGACCCTGGCGTCGCCGCCGCCCCAGGTGACCGCGGCGACGCGAGCGCCGTCCCAGGCCGCGTCTGCAGGAGCGACCCAAGGCGCCGCGGGGCAGGGCAGCGACGCCCCCGCGGCAGCGACGCCCCCCTCCACTGGGCCCTCCACTGGGCCCTCCACTGGGCCCGCTGGCGCGCCAACGTCCGCCCCTGGGCCGGCCGCAGCCACCGGGGAATCCGGCGGCGCCGGCAAGCTCGCCGCGGCAGCGGCGCTCCTCGTCGTGTGCGGCGCAGCAGGGTGGTGGCTCACTCGCGCGCCGTCGCCGCCAGCGACGCCCGCCACCCCCGCCAAGCCGAGCCCCAAGGACCGAGTGGGCGCCGGCCAGCCCGACGCGTCGACCCCCGGCGGCGACAAGCGCGCCAGCCCGGCTGTCCAGGCCCTGCGGGCCAAGCTGAGCGCCCTCCAAGCGCAGGCGGGCGACCCGTCGACCCCTCCGTCCTGTCAGGCAGACGACGAGCCCACGCTGAAGGTCCTGGTCGCGGCGTCGGAGCAGCTCTTGGGCGGCCGGCCGCGGGGCAAGCGACCGCAGGACGAGGCGGCAGCCAAGGCCCTCATGGCGCTGCCTGCCAAGGCCAAAGAGCTGCCCGAGGTGCGCGCGCTGCTCGCCCGGGCGCGGCTGCTCGCGCGCGCCTCCGATCCCGAGGTCATCGAGCCCGCGTCGCTCGCCCACAAGGCGTGCCCCAAGCTGGCGCTGGCTTGGGAGGTCGAGGGCACCGCGCACCTGCTGGCCATGCGCCCCAAGGTCGCGCAGCAGCGCCTCGCCGAGGCGGTCACGCACGCGGACGGCTTCCAGAGGGCGCGCTACAACCTCGGCCTCGCCCAGCTGGGCGCAGGCGACGCCAAAGCGGCCATGGCGACCTTTCAGGAGGTGCGCAAGCGGGAGCCGCAGCGCAAGGGGATCATGGTCGGCATCGGCCAGGCCTGGCTGGGGCTCAAGGACACGGGCAAGGCCGTGGTCGCGCTCACCGAGGCTACCCGTCGTGCGCCGACCAACGCCGCGGCCTGGTATCTCCTGGGGGTCGCCCACACGATCGGCAAGCAGGCCGACGACGCGCACGCGGCGTTCTGCAAGGCCGCGAAGCTCGGCCACGCCCGCGCTGCGCGAAAGTGCCCCGACGCGGCCGGGATCCCGGTCCCCAAGTAGGCCGGCGAGCGGCAGGGACAGCCGGGCCCGGGCGACTGGCCGCGCGTGGCTACTGCACCAGCATCGCCAGGTCCTGGCGGGCCATCTCGAAGTCGGGCTGCGCCTTCATCACAGCCTTCAGGTGGGCGGTCGCAGCCGCCTTGTCGCCGCGGTCCTTGGCGTCGAGCGCCTTGGCGTAGCGGACCGCCGTGCGCGTGCGCAGCCGACGCGGTCGCCGGGGGCGCCGCCGCTTGGGCTTGCGTGGGCTCGGCTTGGCCGCCCGCTTGGGCAGCCCCTTGGCCAACGCACCGCTCAACGCCGTGGCGACCTTGCCCTGAATCGCCAGGAACTCGTCGTTCTTGCCGTTGGCGCCAGCGCTGTGGACCACGCGCCCGGTCTCCACGTGCACCAAGCGCGCGTCGATGCGCAGGCTGCCCATCAGCGAAAAGTAGCTGCCGAGCACCAGGTACTGCGCGCCGAGCAGCTTGCCCACTCGAGCCGCCGTCTTCGGGTCGATCTTCTTCGACCCCGCCAGCTTCAGCTCCGCGAGCACCGCCTCCAGCCGCTCACGCTCGACCAGACGCACGTCGTCGTTGCCAGCGAGGTCGCTGATCAGCATCTGGGCGAGCCCCTTGCGCAGCACGGCGAGCTCGGCGTCCTTGCCCGCATAGTCGAAGTAGAGCACCGCCACCGTCGGCTTGGCGGGTGCCGCCGTCCCCGGCGCAGCGCCCGCCGCCTTCCCCTTGCCGGCCCTGCCACGAGGCCGCCCGAACACGAGGCCGGGCAGGGCGCCAAAGGCCGCAACGCCGAGCAGACCGGCGCCTGTGAGTCCGAGAAATCGGCGTCGCTGCATCATCGTGGCCTCCGCACGCGCTCTGCGCTCTTGGTCCGTGGCGACCCAAGGCGGGGCGCGCCCGTGAGGCTAACCGTTCCGCGGCGCGGGGTCAGGTCCCCAGGGCGCCACCCACCGCAGCAGCACCATCCCCGGGATCGCTACGACGGTGCAGAAGAGGAAGAACGCCGTGTAGCCCACCCCCTCGATGATCCAGCCGGTGGAGGCGTTGGCGAAGGTCCGGGGCACCCCGGTCAGGCTGGTCAAGAGCGCGAACTGCGTCGCGGTGTAGCGCTTGTCGGTGGTCCGGGCGATGAACGCGACGAAGGCCGCCGTGCCCAGACCCACCCCGAGGTATTCGAAGCTCACCACGGCGAAGAGCGCGTAGATGTCGTGACCGATCTCCGCGAGCGCGGCGAAGCCGAGGATCGACGTCACCTGCACCACGCCAAAGACCCAGAGCGCGCGGTTGATGCCGATGCGCACCATCGCCACGCCGCCCACGACGCCGCCCGTGATCGACGCCCAGAGGCTGGCCACCTTGGCGACCTCGCCGATCTCGGTCTTGGAGAAGCCGATGTCGAGGTAGAAGGGCGTCACCAGCGCCGTCGCCATGCTGTCGCCGAGCTTGTAGAGCAGCATGAACGCGAGGATCAGCATCGCGTTTCGTGTGCCATCTCGCTGAAAGAACTCCTTGAACGGCTCCACCACGGCGATCTTCCAGTCCAGCACCTTCGTGGTGCGCACCTGGGGCTCGGGCATCAGCAGCGTGGTGGCGATGCCGACCCCCATGAACGCCGCGACCACCAGATGCACCGTCTCCCAGGGCAGCGTGTCCGCCAAGATGAGCGCCAGCGACCCCGGCACGAGGCTCGACACGCGATAGGCGTTGACGAAGTAGCTGTTGCCCACCCCGAGCTCGGCGTCGGGCAGCAGCTCGCGACGGTACGCGTCGAGCACGATGTCTTGGGTCGCGGAGAAGAGCGCCACCAGGGTGACCACCCAGGCGATGCTGCCGATGTCGTCGGTGGGGTTGAACAGGGCGAAGCTGGCCAGCGCGAGCAGCAGGGCGACCTGGGTCACCAGCGCCCAGCCGCGGCGGCGCCCGAGGAAGGGCAGCTCCATGCGGTCCATCACCGGAGACCAGAGGAACTTCCACGTATAGGGGAAGCTCACGAGGCTGAAGAGGCCGATGGTCTTGAGGTCGACCTGCTGGTCCCGCAGCCAGGCCGGGATCAGCTGGTAGAGCACGTAGAGCGGCAGCCCCGACGTGAAGCCACAGGCGACGCAGAGCAGCATGCGCTTGTTGAGCAGCGCCTCGCGCAAGCTCGGCTTGCGTTCGCTCACATCGCGCTCGACGACACCGTGGTCTCCGCGTCCCCGAGCAGCGGCGTCGCGAAGGTCTCCATGGTCGCCGCGAGGTCCAGGTCGAGCTGGGTCACGACGTCGCCCGCGTCGTGGGTGCACAAGCGCACGTCGACGCTCGCCCACACGTTGCGCCACTCCGGGTGGTGTCCCATGCGCTCCGCCACGAGGGCGACCTGGGTCATCCACCCGAAGGCCGCGACGAAGTCGTCGAAGCGGTAGGCTCGGCGGAGGGCGTTGTCGTCGTGGGTCCAGTCCGCGTGGGTCGCGAGAAAGGCTTCGAGTTCAGCGGGTGTGCTGGGTGTGTGTGACATGAGAGCTCAGGGTGTGGAGGCGCAGGCTACTTGCGCGTCGGCTCGGGAGGCGGCTCGGGCCCACGCAGCTCGGTCACATAGGAGCGGCGCTCCACGGCCACGCCGTCGCGATAGTCCCGCTCCTCGATGATGTGCTTGCCCGAGGGGCCAAAACGCCGCTCCACGCCGTCGCGGGCGCCGGTCTTGTAGGGCACCTCGGCCCAGCGACGACCCTCGGGGGTGTAGATCACGGCGCGTCCGTCGCGCTGTCCGCGGCGCACGGGCACCACCATGCGGGTGCGCCCGTTGGCGTGGTAGTGGACCTCGACGCCGTGACGCTCGCCCTTGGCGTAGCTCAGGCGGGCGACCTTGCG
>JAUIAC010000371.1 GCA_030425545.1 bacterium
CTAGACGAAGCGCTTGACGCCGGACTCGGCGCCCTCGCTCCCCGGCGGCGCGAACTGATACTCGGGGTCGAGCAGCGCGTTGATGTGGTCCATGACCACGTCGGTCGCAGCTTGATAGCGCTCGCCGTGCTGCGCGGTGGCCTCGCGGGTCAAGGGCAACACGTCTGGCGACACGCGAAAGGGCGAGAGCTCCGGCCCGTCGAGCTCCAGCGGCCTGCCGATGCGGTAGACGATGCGCCCACCCTGTGAAAACGGCGAGTTCCCGGGGTAACAGCGCTCCGACCCATTGCATCCCACCGGCACGATGGCGTGCCCCAGGTGCCAGGCGACCTGCATCATCCCCGTCTTGCCGGGCAGGAGGCGAACCGACCGGGTTCCTTGCGGAAACACGAGCAGGTGATTGCCCTTGTCCTGGAGCGCGACCCGCGTCAGCCGCAGCACCTCGCGGATCATGTCCTGGAAGAGCGCATCGAAACGGTCGAGAAAGCCCTGCATTCCACCGCTTCCACCGTAGCTCGTGATGAAGGCCCTCACCGCGGGAGTGGCCTCCTCCGGCAGCGGGGCGTGGGGGTCGCGGCGCCGATCGACCAGATCGCGGAGCAGGCGGTACTCGGCGTTGCGCGGCGTGCGGTCGACCGCCTTTCGGAACTCGGTCGAGATGACATAGCCGCGCGAGGGCAGCGGGATGTTGTTGCACGCGTCCATGAAGGCCGCGATGCCCGGGTGCTCGTAGTACTTGCCCTTGACCCACGTGGCCGTGAAGCCGATGCCGCGGTCGTAGAGCTCGAACTGAAAGGGCCAGTAGTTGTAGCGGTCCGGGTGGTTCATGGCGAAGATGACCGAGCGGCCGGTCGGGATGTTCTCCAGCCCTTCGAGCACGATCTCGGTCTTGCGTGGGAGCTTGTAGTCCCAGCGCAAGATGAGGTTCGCCATGGCCAGCTGACCGATGGGGGTGTGCGCCAGGCGCACACGCTTGAGGCGGTCCAGGTCGAGCATGGTGTTCCCCCACAGCCGGGACACGCGCCCCCAGCGGAGCCGACGCGGCGCGCCACAATGCTGCGCTGCGTCATTCGCCTTGCGAAAGGTATGGGGGGGCTCCGCGAGGCGCAACCACAAAGCGTTCGAACGGGGCGCCGCGACCGCCCGCTCGTGGCGTCCCTCAGCGCTACTGACCGGCGTAGCCCACCTTGCGGTCGCGGGCCATGCGCAAGGCGTCGCGGACGGCGCGCTGCCGCTTGGCAGGCGCCACCCGGTTGTCGAGGATCAGGCGCTGGAGACCGCGGACCATGTGCTGATCTTGCGCGCTCCGGGCCGCCCGCTCGGCCGCCTTGAGCGCGGGCATGGCGGCCATGTTGTCGCCGCGCGCGGTCGCACGCCAGGCGTCCTCCAGCGAGAGCGCGAGGCGCATGGCGCGTACGTTGCGGCGCACCTCACGCTGCGCGGGAGAGGGACGGCGCGGCGCCGCGTCGAGGCTCACGCTGACCCGAGCCGTGGCGTTGTCGAGGTTGACCAGGTCCTTGTAGCGCAGCGTGATGTCGGCCACGGCGCCGGGGCGCTCGACCCAGAGCTCCACCAGGATCACGTGGCTGTCGTCGCCAAAGAAGTAGGGGATGACCGTCTGCAGGCCGTCGTCGTCGTCGCCGCGGTCGGCCTTCACGCCCATGGACTTGCTCAGCGCCTGGTCCACCCGCTTCTCGCGCGCCTTGACCGCCTTGACCTCACGCTGCCCCAGCATGCGGCTCCCCAAGATGCGCACGCCGCGGGTGTCGCGGCCCAGGTTGAGGTTCAACCGCAGCAGGCGGGCGACGACGCGGCTCAGGGTCGCGAGCTCTGCGTCGACCGTCGCCTTGGCGCCGGCGTCGACCACCCGGTGGTAGCTGCCGTGCCCTGCGTTGGCGACCCGCCACCAGCCCTGAGCGTCGGTCGCCTCGGCGACGGAGAGCACGGACACCACGGCGCCGCTGAGCTTGAGCTGGTGGGCCGCGCGCTCCGCCACCGCCGCGCGGGCGCCAGCGCCGGAGACCACGAGGACCAGCCGGGTCCCGGGCACACGGTGGGGGTTGTCCGACAGGCGCACGAGCGAGGCGCCGGCGGCGGCCAGCGTCCCGGAGAGGGCGCGCGCCGCGCGAGCGAGCGGCACCTTCGGCGCCGCGGCGAGCCGGTCGAGCAGCGGCACGGTGCGGTGGCGGAGCTCGGTCGCCGCCACGGCCTCCTGCACCACGGTTCCGCCCTGGTCGTGCGCCACACGCACCTCGATGCGGTCCTGAGCGCCGAGCTTACGAGCCAAGGCCTGGACCACGTCCTGACTGCGCTCGAGCGCCCCTGAGTTGGCGCGCGCCGAGGGCGTCAGGACCACGGCGACGTCGAGCGGCGGGCGGCGCCAGCCATAGCGGCGGCTGCCACGGAGCCCGATCTGGAGCCATACGCGGCCGGGGCCGTCGAGGTGCTTGCGGTCGAGCGTCGCGCTCAGCGCCATGCCGGCAGACGGCGGCGGGTCCACCTCCGCCACGGCAGCGCGGGCCTTGAGCCACGCGCGGTCGGCGCCCGCCAGGTCGGACGACAGGCGCCGCAGCCGCTCCCGGTACGCCGCGTTGCCCCCCAGGTAGGTGTTCTCGAAGTAGCCCATGTGCGGCAGAAAGTGGCTCGGCCGCTCGTCGGTAGGCAGGTCGACCGCGGCCTGCTCGCTGTCGGCGTCCTTGCCGTCGTCGCCAAGGAGGAGCGTCGCCGCGCGCTTGCCGCGGACCTGCGCCGCGCGCCCGGCAGCGCGCCCCTCCGTCGAGCTGCCGTCGGCCAGGAGCGCGCCAGCCGCCGGAGCGCCCTTGGACCCGTGGGGGTGACCCAGGGCCCCAAGCGACCTGACGTCCAGCTCGCCGCCCACCGCGTCATCGAGCCCGTCGTTCTTGCCCGCTCGCGGCTTCTTCAGACCCAGCGCGCCGACACGCGCGAGGTCTCGCCGCTGCATGGCCTTCTTCAGCTTCCTCCCCGAGGGGCGGCGCACCGCCTGTCCGAACTTGTCGCGAGCGTCCCCTGCCCCCGACGCATTTCGGAGCCCCCGCAGCTCACGCTTGGCCAGCGCCAGCCGCATCGGCGCCGCCGCCGGGCCCGCTGCCGCGCCCTGGTCTTCGGCCTCCATCGGACGCTTGTCGACCTCGTCGGCCGCGGGCTCCTCGGGCACGGTCTCCTCCTTGTCCTCCAGCAGCACCTCGTAGCTCTCTGACGCCGCTTCGCCGGACAAGTGGGGCTTGGACGCCGCGGCGGCGTCCGGCGACGACCTGGCGCACCCCGCGAGGCTGAGGGTGAGCGTCCAGAGCAGGACGGCGACCAACGCGGTGCGCAGCTGGCTCGGTCGGCGTAGCGTGCGCATCAGCCCACCTCCACGCCGCGGCTGAGCCGAATCAGGCGACGCACGCCCCACGCGCCCGCCACGCCCGCGCACACCAGCGCGATGACCGCCACCTCGCCGAAGGCCACGCCCCACACCAGCGCCTCGGCGGCCAGGGCCCCCACGCCGACCACCAGCAGCAGCGTGAGCTTGCGGTCGAGCCTCCGCTGGCTGAGGGCCCGGAAGGTCGCCAGCGCCAAGGCCACCAGCGCCAGGAAGAAGAGCAGGCTCTCCACCGCCGACTCCGGCACGGAGCTGTGCGAGAACGACACCTGCAGCGCCGGCTCGTTGGGCTCGTGCACCGCGTAGGTGAAGCGGCGCTGCACCGCGTCCTCGGGCTCAGGCATCTCGACGGTCAGGCCCGTGTTCGGCACGGCGGGCGCAGTCTTCCAGCTGCGGCCCGGGCCGTCTTTCAGGTTCGTCGTCACGCCAAAGAGGCCATGGCTCGCCGGCGTCTTGAGCGTCCACCGCAGGGCCCCCTGCCGCAGGTCGACCTTCGGCGCCACCAGGTCGACGCGGCCGAAGAGGCCCAGCGGCCCGACCTTGAGCTCGTAGCGCAGCTCGACCAGCAGCGCCTTGCCCTTGGGCAGCGGAATCGCGAGGGCGCCCGCGTCGTCCTGAACGGGCTTGATGCGCTTGCCCCCCGCCACCACCGAGAGCACCCGGGCGCCCTTGGGCAGCTCGAGCCGAGCGAACTGTCGGTCGGTGTTTCGGATCTGGTAGAGCGCCCGGGTCGACAGATGGCCACTGTCGAGGACGTGGGTGGTCAGCCAGGCGGCCGAGACCATGGCGTCGAGGGTCTGCACCGTGCGGTGGCGCTGGACCGCCATGTTCAGGGTCCACGGCGCGTGGGTGTAGCGGAAGCCGTAGCGCAGCTCCCGCTGGCTCTCGCGCTTGAGCGCGCGGGGCAGATCGGCCACCGGGACAGGACGCAGGTCTTTGCTCGGATCCGGCTTGAGCTCGATGCTCGCCTCGGCCGTGAGCGCCACGACGCCCTCCTCCACCTCGGCCTTGTGCACCCGCACGTCGGGGATGCGGATGTTGCCGAGCTTCTTCGGCAGCACCATGTCGAAGTCCACCTGCAGCTGCACCGCGCCCTCGAGCGCCTGGGTGAAGCGCACCTCCCACGCGCGGCGCCCCTTGCCCGCGTCGAAGTCCTTGGCCGGCTGGACCTTGTTCAGGCTCGGCGCGTTGACCTTGGGCTCGTTGGCCGCGGAGGGCAGTGAGATGACCAGGTGGTCGATTCGCCCGGACTTCAGGGTGATCAGCACAGCCGAAGTGCCCCGCAGGGAGCGCTCCTCGACGTCGAAGAGGGTGGTCACCCGGGCGTCGAAGCGCACGTCGTGAGCGCGCGCGGCCGCGACCTTGGTCGCGAGCTGGCCCGGTCCGCCGACGTGCTTGAACACCTGCGACACCTTGTCGCGTAGGGTCTTGCGGACATCCGACGGCAGGGCGTCCTGTCCGGCCGGCGTGAAGCCCTTGGGCGTGGCGATGGGCGCAAAGCCCACCTTGCGTCCGTCGAAGAGCGCGACAGCTCCCATCTCGCGGAAGGCGTGGAGCGGCCGGACCACCGGCACGGAGATCGGCGTGCCGGCCTTGCGCGGCGCGACGCGCTCGAGCTGCAAGGTCAGGGTGCGCTTGCCGGTGGCGCCGCCCGCGAGGCTGATCTGGACCTGGCGCGGCTTGCCTTTCTGCGCGGCGAAGGTGCGCCAGTCCTCGACCCCCGCGCCTTCGACCTTGTAGACCACCACGTCGTCGGGGATCTGGACCGACAGGGTGTTGAGCTCGCCGCGGATCACCTCGTAGCCGAGCACCACCCGCGAGCGTAGGACGCCCTCTTCCAGGCGGACCAGCTGCCAGGTCTCCGTGTTCATGCGCACGACCTGCTCCGGCGCCGCGCGGGACTCGGTCCAGCGGATGGTCACCGCGTCGGTGGGTGGCAGGTGGCCGACGGCCTGAGTCGTGGCCTTGTCGCCCGAGCCCGTGACGCTGAGCCGCAGCGGCACCGGCGGATCGAAGTGCACGCTGCGCTCGCCCTGCACCACCGCCACCACCTGCGTGATCGGCACGCGGCCAAGGGGCAAGCGGATCTGGGGCTGACCGTGGGTGCGATCGACCGCGAGGCGAAAGGTCGCTGTGACCGTGTGCTCACCGGGCCCCCGCACCGTGACGGTGTGCCAGCCCTGAGCCACGCCGCTGACCAGCGCGCGCTTGCCGTCGCGCACGGCGGTCAGGGCCGACTTGGCGTCCACCAGCCGCAGCGACACCGGCGCGCGCGAGACCTGCACGGAGAAGACCGCGGTGACGTCGACCCCGTCGCCCTGCGCCTCGGGTCGCACGGCGTAGCGCACGCTGCGCACGGCGCCCTGCGCGGCCCCATGCCCCCAGCCCACCAGCACGGCGGTGG
>JAUIAC010000372.1 GCA_030425545.1 bacterium
CGTCCAGCGGACCTCGAGGCCGGTCTGCGCCGCGATGACGGCCGCGGCCCGGGCCACCACGGCGGGGTGGCCGAGGTGTGCGAGCGTCCAAGCGACCAGCGCCGCCGACAGGGCCAGGGCCACACCGCCCAGGAGCAAGAGGCGCACGGCCCATCGGCGCCACCCACGGGTGCGGGGCGCTGATGCCCTTGGCGCTGTGGAGCCTGGATCGACCTCGGCCTGAGGTGCTGGAGGCGGCTGAGAGGGTGGCGGGGAGTCGGTCAACAGGGCCTGCTGCGCGTGCCGTGGACGCGTCGTGCCACGGGATGGGGGGTGTGGGGCAGAGTATAGCCGCGCGCCGCACGCCGCGTCAGTCGCAGGGCAGACGACGGCGTCGCCTCGTCACCGCCGCAGCGCGGCGCTCGCCGCGGCCAGGCACAGGGCAGCGCCGGCGGCCAGGCCGCTGAGGCCGACGCTCACCAAACCGACGCCGACCAGCCCAGCGGCGGCCAAGGCCCCGAGTCCGTCCGCCGCGACGACCCGGCCTTCGGCTCCGTCGCGCGCCGCCGCCGGGCCCGCCGCCTGGGCCAGCGCGGCCAGCCAGGGGCCTCCCAGCGGCGCGGCGACCAGGGCCACGGCCAGGGCCCACAGCGCCGCGGCGGGCGCTTCGGGGAGCGCCGCGAGCGCCTCGGCCAGCGGCGGCCCCCCGGCGGCCAGGACCGCCGCGCTCAGCGCAGCGAGCCAAGGGCGCTCGGCGACCACCGACGCGTGCGTGCCGGCGCCGGCGCCGAAGAGCATCGCGGCGAGCGTCAGCCCCAAGGCAAGGCTGGGCCGCCCGAGCGCAGCGCTCGCCCACGCCGTGCCGACGACCTGCAGCCAGCACAGCCCGGCCCCGGCCAGCGCGGCGGCGATCAGCGGACGCCGGCGCGCGCCTCCGCGGCTCAGCGCGCCCAGGCCGACCAGGGCGAGGAGCAGGACAGCCACAGCGAGGCTCACCGGCGCCCGCTCGTACAGCTGAGGCCGGTCGTCTGTGGTCAGCGCCGGCTGCCCGACGGGGGCCGGCGCGCTCGCGACCGTGGCCAGCGCGCCGGCTTGGGCGGCCACGGCCAGGGCGCGGGCGCGCTCGTCAGGCCGCCAGGGTCGACGGCTCCACAACACCACGTGACTGAAGGGGTCGACCTCAGGCGCCGCGTCCGGCACGTGCAGCGCCACGACGTGGTCGGCGTAGCGCGCTCCGAGCAAGCCGCGGAGCTGACGGATCGTCGCCCGATGCAGCCGCGGCGTGTTGTGTACGATGACGCACAGCCCCTCCGCGGACAGCCGACTCCGCCAAAGCTGCAGGGCCTCGCGCGTGAGCAGGCGTCCGTGGGCGGTCACGTGGCCGCGCACGCTCGCGGGCGCGGTCTCCACCAGCGCGAGCAGCACCTGGTCCCAGCGCTCCGAGCTGCGCGCGACCCAGCGGCGCGCGTCAGCCACCACGACGTCGACCTCCGGGCGCGCGAGGACCGCGCCGTTGTGGACCGCCCAGGAGCGCGCCAGGGCCACGGTGTCGCCGTTGATCTCCACCGCCGTGACGCGCTGCGCTCCCTCCTGGAGCGCGACCGCCACGTCGAAGCCAGCGCCCGCTCCAACGACGAGCACGCGCCTTTGGTCCGGGCGGGCGCGAAATGCCACCCGCTTCAGCCGCGCCAGGCGCTCGTCGGCCGCCAGGGCAAAGCGCGCGTCGCGGCCGTTCCAGGGGACGGATCGCGCGACGAAGAGGCCGTCGGTGAAGACCCAGTGCCGCGTCAACGCCTCGCCCTCGGGGGCGCCGCCCGCCGCGTCGCGGGGCGGCTCGACCCGCGCGCGCGCGACCAGGGCGTCGGTGCGGGCCCACGCCGAGTGGCGCGTCTCCAACCAGCGGGCGCCGTGGGCCTGCGCCGTGCGTCGCAGGTGGTTCTCGAATCCGGGCCCGTCCGCGGCCGGGTCCTGCGGCGTGCCGACGAGTAGCGCCAAGGTCGCCGCCAGCGCCGCCGCGCCGCCCACAAGCGCCCCGGTCGAGCTGCGGCCACGGAGCGCCCAAGCCGACGAGGCGGCCAAGACCGCGCCCGTCGCGCAGGCGCCGGGCGCGCCGGCGTACGCGACGGCGGCGGGGCCCGCTAGCGCGAGGCCCGCGGCGGCGCCACCGAGCTCCCACCGGTAGAGGGCCGAGCGCCCGTCGCGCTGGCCCTCGGTCGGGCGTGTCAGCCGCCACGAGCAGGTCACGGCGACGCCGAACACCGCGAAGGGCCAGGCAAAGGCGCCGGTGATCCACGCCAGGTCGAAGCGGCCGCAGAGCTGCCCCGCGAGCACGAGGGTCAAGGGGAGCCCCGCCGCCGCGCGCCGCAGGAGCCGGTCTGGCGCGGCGCCGCGGTCGAGGCGCCGCGCGGCCCACCAACCACCAAGCCCCAGCGCGAGCAAGGCCAGGCTGAGGCACACCCACGCCAGGGTCCGGCCATAGAGCAGGCCGGCGAGCCGGGCGACGCCGACCTCCCAGGCGCCCACCGCGGCGCTGGCCACCGCGACGCCCGCGCGCAGGCGCCGCGTCGACACGGGGACGGAGCCGCGGTGCGTGTCGTCGCGAGGGTGGGTCGGGGGGCCTGACGTCGCGTTCAACCTGTGTTGCGCATGCCGGCCGCCACGCCGTTGATGGTGACGACGAGGGCGTCACGGAGGGCGCTCTCGCCCTGACGGACACGCTGCAGCAGGGTCACCTGCAGGGCGTTGAGCGGGTCGACGTAGGGGTTTCGCACCGCGATGGAGCGCGCCAGGACCGGCTGTCGTTCGAGCAAGGCGTCCTGCCCGAGCACCTGCAGCACGGCGGCGTGCGTGTCCGCGTGCATCTGCCGGAGGGCGACGCCGAGGGGCCGCTGCGGGGCAGGGCAGAGCGCGGCGTCGTAGGCCGCCGCGATGTCCGGAGACGACTTGGCGAGCACCATCTCGGCCATGGTCATCGTCTCCTTGAAGAAGCGCCAGCGTGACGCCATCTCCGCCAGCGTGGCCGCGTCGTCGCCCTGGAGCGCGGCCTGAAGGCCCGCGCCAGTGCCCAGCCAGGAGGGCAGCAGCAGCCGGGTCTGCGTCCACGCGAACACCCACGGGATGGCCCGCAGGCTCTCGACGCCGCCGCCCGCCTTCCGCCGCGCGGGGCGAGAGCCCACGTTGAGCGCGCCGAGCTCCGACTCGGGCGTCACGGCACGAAAGTAGGGCACGAAGTCGGGGGTCTCACGGACGACGCCTCTGTAGGCCGCCATGGCGGTGTCGGCCATGCGGTCCATCACCGCGCGCCAGGCCGGCTCCGGCGGCGCCGGCGGCAGGAGCGTGGCCTCGGCCACGGCCGTGACATAGAGCTCCAGGTTGCGCAGGGCGATGCCCTCGAGGCCGAACTTCGCCTGGATGACCTCGCCCTGCTCGGTGACACGCATGGTCCGCTGCACGCTCCCGGGGGGCTGGCTCAAGATGGCGCGGTGGGTCGGCCCGCCGCCGCGGCCGATGGAGCCCCCGCGACCGTGGAAGAGGGTCAAGTGCACATCGGCCGCCTCCGCAGCGGCCACCAAGGCCTCCTGCGCGCGATACAGCTCCCACGAGGCCGCCAGTCGGCCCGCGTCCTTGGCCGAGTCCGAGTAGCCGAGCATCACCTCCACCTGCTTGACCGCGGCTCGGGCGCCGGGCGCGCTGGGGTTGGCCCCCGCAGCGGCCGGCCAGGCGGGGGACTCCAAGAGCGTGGTCAGCACCTGGCCTGCGCGGGCCAGGTCCGCTCGGGTCTCGAGCAGCGGGACGACCCGCAGGGGACGGGCGACCCCGGCTTCGCGCTGAAGCAGCGCGACCGCGAGCACGTCCGACGGGGACCGCGCCATGGAGATGACGTAGGCGCCGAGGGAGCCGTCGGGGATGCGCGCGATGGTGTCGAAGGTCGCGAGCACCTCCCGCACCTCGTCGCTCGCGTTCAGGTCGCGCGGGATGAGCGGTCGCGCGTTGGCCAGCTCCTGCTCCAGGAAGGCCACCCGCGCCGCCTCGCTCCAGGACGCGTAGCTGCCCAGGCCGAGCGCGCGGGTCACGGCGTCCAGCACGTCGGTGTGACGCTCGGAGTCCTGCCGGATGTCCAGCCGCCCCAAGGTCAGCCCGAAGACGTCCAGACGGCGCTGGATGTCGAGGAGCCGGCCCTCGGCCACCGTGGCGAGCCCGACGCTGCGCAGGCTCTGCTCCACGAGCGCGAGCTCGCGGCGGAGCTCGTCTGGCTGAAGGTAGGGCTGCCGCTCTCCCGCGCGGCGGTCGCCCGTGAGCCCGGCCGCGGCGACCTGTCGGGTGTCGTCGAGCCGCCCGCGCACCTCACGCAACAGCGCGCGGTAGGGCTCCGCCGCGTCGCCGACCCGATCCCGCAGCGCCGCGTCGCACGGGGTCATGGAGAGCTCGTCGCGGAGCGCGTCGATGTCGCGCCAGTAGAGGTCTGCGGCCATCCAGCGGTGCATCCAGCACACGCGCTCCGTCGTCTCCGAGGTCACGTAGGGGTTGCCGTCGCGGTCGCCACCCATCCACGAGCCGAAGCGCACGGGCGCCGCGCCGGCGGGGAGCCCACGGCCGGTGAAGCGCTCCAGGGCAGCGTCGAGGTGACGCAGAAAGCGGGGCATGGCGTCCCACAGCGTCTGCTCGAAGACCAGCACGCCACCGCGCGCCTCCTCGAAGGGCGTCGGCTTGGTGCGCATCACCTCGTCGGTCCGCCAGATGGTCGCGATCTCGCGGCGCAGGTCGTCTTCGAAGTCGTCCCGCTCCGACGCGATCCAATGGCCCTGGTCGAGCTTCGCGAGCAGCTCGGCGATGCGCGCGTGGCGGCGCAGCAGGGTCCGGCGGTTGACCTCGGTGGGGTGCGCCGTGAGCACCAGCTCGACGCCCATGTTCGCGACCACGTCGTGGAGCGCCTGACCGGACACCCCTGCCTCGACGAAGCGGGCGAAGGCTTCGTCGAGCGAGCCGCGCTGCGGTAGCCCTTCCGGCGCGCGCAGGTAGTCGTAGCGCCGGCGAATGCGGTGGTGCTGCTCCGCGATGTTGGCCAGCGCGAGGAAGTGCGCGAAGCCGCGGGCGACCGGCATGCTCAGCTCGGAGGGCAGGGCGTCGACCACCGCGCGGAGCTCGGCCGCGGCGCTGACGTCGCCAGCTCTCGCTCCCTTGGCGAGCCGACGAACCTGCTCGATCGCCTCGTAGGCCGGGGCGCCGTCGAGGCTTCGGATGGTGTCGCCGAGCAGTCGGCCGAGGAGGCGGACGTCGTCGCGAAGGGGAGCGTGCGGGTCGGGCGCGGTCTGCATGGGCGGTCCTTGGCGGTCGGTGGCGCGACGGTGGCGAGCGGCGCACCACCCTTGGGGTCACTTCACGTAGAGCGTGGCGGTCACATTGGCGCGATAGCGCTTCCCCGACGGGGTCGGCGCGAAGCGCGTGCGCTGGACCATCGAGTCGACACAGCGCAGCGCGCGCTGGTCATTGAGCCCTGGTGGGGTCGTGACCCGTCGCACGTTGGAGACGCGCCCCGTCGGCCGCACGTCGAGCCCCCACGCGAGCGTCGCCGTCACGGTCTGCAGTCCTTGCGACAGCCCCCGGGGCCGAGGCGCCAGCTTGCCCACGGGGAGGCGCACCTGGCTGAGACAGGCGCGGACCATCACCCGCAGCATCTTCGCGGTGCGCGCCGGGAGCCGTGCGCCCGTGACCTTGTGTGCGGTCCAGGCCAAGGTCACCCGGTAGACCT
The DNA here is from genome assembly GCA_030425545.1 of bacterium. Lineage (GTDB taxonomy): Bacteria > Myxococcota_A > UBA9042 > UBA9042 > UBA9042 > UBA9042. The sequence continues at coordinate 5,729 of JAUIAC010000372.1, forward strand.
GTCCCCCCTTCGCCGTGCGTGTGTTCCGCACCGTGACCCCGACGCCGCGTCGCCCGAG
>JAUIAC010000018.1 GCA_030425545.1 bacterium
CGCTGAGGCCCAGGTTTGCCATGAGCAGGTCGAGCCGTCCGTCACCGTCAAAGTCGGCCACGCCCCAGCCGCCGCAGCGCCCCTGGCTCGCGAGCGCGATGGGCGCGAAGCCACCCTTGCCGCTGTTGCGCGCCACCCCGTGGCCGCCGTCGTGGTGGCCGACCACCAGGTCGACGTGACCGTCGTGGTCGAGGTCCGCCGCCACGAGCTCGGTGCGTTGGCCGTCCGGCAGCACGTCGAGCAGCGCGCTCTGATCCGTCGTCGCCGCCAGCTTGCCCTCCGCCGGCGTCGCGCCCAGCCACAGGCGGTTGTCCAGCGCCGCGATGTCCTCCCACGACGCAGCGCCGGCCGGCAGCGGCGACGCACACACCCGCCGCGCGCCCGCAGGCGCACAGGTGGTGGCTTCGCACGCGCCGTAGGTCAGCCCAGCGCCCACCGCCACGTCTGGCCGGCCGTCTCCGTTGAGGTCCCCGCTCGCGAAGGTCCAGGGGTCTTGCGCAAAGCCCAGCGGAACGAGCTCGGGCGAACGGTCGACGAGGGCGCCCGTGCCGTCGTTGCGCAGCCACGCCACCGTGCCGGTGCCGCCCAGCAGCAGGTCCGGCACGCCGTCGTTGTCCGGGTCGGCCACGCCGCAGCCGGTGTTGGGCACGAGCAGCTGCGTGTTCACCGGCGACGTGACCACCTGGGCCTTGCCCCCCGGCCGCACCAGGTGCACGTCCACACGCGCCTTCCAGCTGCCGTCGTCCGCCTGCGCTGTGGGCACGAGCGCGACGTCCTCCAGCCCGTCCCCGTCGAAGTCCGCGACCGCCACGCACGCGGCGTGCCGCTCGCCCGCGACGACGCCCCAGGGCGCCGCGTCGGCCACGCCAAAGACGGGCCCCACCGGCGCGAAGGAGGGCGCGCCGTCCGCAGCGACCGCGTCACCGGCGTGGCCCGTGTCTCCCGAGGCGGCCCCGTCGCCAGCCGTGTCCCCCAGGCCGGCGGTGTCCCCACCCGCGCCGTCTGCCGCGCCGCGCCCCGCTGCCGCGGGCCGCTGACCGCTCGGTCCGCAGGCGACGCAGGCCAGGGCGGCAGCCAGCACCGCAGCGAGCGCCAGGGACTGTCGCGCCGTGTCCGTCGCGGCCGCCCGTGGGCTCAGCGCACCCGCTCGGCTCGACGCATCGTGGGATCGCGTGGGGATCATGGCGCCAACATAGCGCAACGCCGGGCCCGACGGCACCTGAAGCGCGTCGCCCGCCGACCAGCCGGCACCCTTCTAGCCAGCGCGAGGCGCCTCCGCTAGCGTCTGCCCATGCCGAAGCCCACCCCCGCGCTGCACCCCATCGAGGCGTCGCACCTGCACGCCCGCCGCGAGCGGGTGTTCCTCGTGCTCTCGGGGCTCTTCCTCGGCTCCCTGACCCTGCTCAACGTCCTCGGCATCACCCGCTTCATCGATCTCAGCTTCACCCTCTGGGGGACGAAGGTGCCCTTTGTGCTCGCGGTCGGCGTGCTGCCTTATCCGCTGACCTTCCTCTGCACCGACTTCATCAGCGAGTTCTACGGCCAGAAGCGGGCCAACGCCGTGGTGTGGATGGGGCTGCTCCTCAACCTCTGGGTGGTCGCCGTCCTGTGGCTCGGCGGCGCGCTCCCGGGCTACGAGCAGCTCGATCCGAGCGGCGAGATCGCCCGTGACGCCGCGGGTCGCCTGCCGGTGTTCTTCGAGGTTCGAGAGCTGGCCTTCGGCGCCGTGGCGGCGTCGATGCTGGCGTACATGGCGGCCCAGTTCTGCGACGTCTACGTCTTTCACTTCTGGAAGCGGCTGACCCGCGGCAAGCACCTGTGGCTGCGCAACAACGGCTCGACCATGGTCAGCCAGCTCGTCGACTCGTCGGCCGTCATCCTCATCACCCACTTCTACGCCCACGCGCTGCCGGTCAAAGACGACCTGCCGCTCTGGCCCCAGCTCTTCACGTTCATCGCGTCGGGCTACCTGTTCAAGTTCGCGGCGGCCGCCCTCGACACGGGCCCCTTCTACCTGGGCGTGCGCTGGTTGAGCGGCTACCTCGGCATCGATCCCACCGCGGAGCACGACGCCGACGCGGAGGCCGTCGCGCCCTCTGACGCAGCCTGAACCCCCGCCATGCAGCCGGTGCTGCGCGCGCTTGCCCCACCCCCCGGTGAGCCCTCCCGCGCCCGAGCATCGGAGCTGCCACGACGTCATCGGCCGCGTCTGTGCCTCGGTGCATCGCGCAGACATTTCAGCCTCTTTCGCACCTGTGCTAGGATTTTGGGCGATGCGCCAACCTCGCCCCACGCCCGCCCATGTGACGTCCGACCGCCGCCCTCGCGTTGGCGGTGCCTGGTTCGTCGTCGTGGTGTGTGCGGCGCTGCTGCTCTCGGCGCGCCCGAGCGAGGCGCGACGGCGCAGCCGGGGCGCCGCGGCGGCCACGGTCGCGTCCCAGCCCACGGTCACCGCGGACAACTTCCGCGCCCTCGAGCGCGACCTGGTCAGCCACTGGCAGGGGCCGTGGCTCCCCGACCTGCCGACACCCAAGGCGGGAGAGCGCTTCTGGGTCATCGGCTCGTCGTCGGTGGCGGGCAACCTCGGCCGGCTCATGGTCGACCGCCTGCACCGGCTCGGCTTCGACGCCAAGCGTCACGGCGCCTCGGCCACGGGCTTCTCGCGGCCGGACTTCTTCGACTGGTGGGCCGAGGTCGACAAGCTGCCGCTCAGTGACAAGGTCGCGGGCGTCCTGATCTACATGGGCGTCAATGATCCCCAAGGCATCTGGTTGCACCCCGGGGAGCGCAAGCAGGTGGGCAAGCGCGAGGTGTGGCTGCGCTTCCACGAGAAGGGTTGGGGCACCATCTACCGGCAGCGCGTCACGAGCCTCATCGACCGCATCTGTGCCCGCGGTGTCCGTCGGGTGATCATCCTGCCCCCGGCCGACGTCCGCGGTTCCTGGCTGCACGGCAAGCTCCGGCGCATCCGGCGCCTGCAGATCGCCGGCGCACAGGCGTCGAAGTGCGGCGCGGTGGTCTCCGCCGCTGGGGACACCCTCTTCCTCAAGGACCGCTTCGCCGAGCGTCGCGACCCGCGCCGCATGCCTGACGGCTACCACCTCTCGACCTACGGCGCAGACATCGTGTGGCAGCGCATTCGTGGCCACCTGCTGCACCGCGTCGGCGGGCTGCCCCGTCCCGTGCGGCTGCAGCGCCACGCGGCGCACACGCCCGTCGTCCGGCCGCGGCGGCTGTCGGCGCCCTCGGCCCGGCGTCTGCCCGCGGCGCCCGCGCGCTGAGCGCTCAGGCGGAGCCGTCTCCCAGCTCGCGCCGGGTCTGTGCCGGGTCGATCCACCACAGCAACGCCAGCGGCGCCGTGGCTTGTAGGAGCGCGGCCGCCAGGTAGAGCCCCTGGTAGTCCAAGGCCTCGTCCAGCGGCCCGGCAATCCAGTGTCCCACCGTCGTCGACAGGTTCATCATCGCCATGTAGGCCGTGAACTGAGTCGCCGCCACGCGGGGCCAGCTGACCGCCATGAACATCGCGAAGAGGCCGACGCTCATCGTGCTCTGCAGCAGGGGCTCCAGCAGGATCAGCGCCACGGGGAGGGGCTGGATCATCCCCGCTGAGCCGACCGCGTCCGCGGCTCGCCAGGGCAGGGCCACAGCGAAGGTCCAGTAGGGCTCCAACAGCGCGAACACGAGCCACACGGCCGCGAGCCCGAGGGTGCCCGCCGCGACGATGCGCTTGGCGCCGAAGCGGTCCGCCAGCCAGCCGCCCGCGACGCTGCCGAGGAGCCCCAACCACACCGCCCAGCCGTCCCACTGTGCCTTGGCCTCCGCCGCCCAGCCCAGGTCCTTGGTGAAGAAGACGGCCCCCACGACGCTCAGCACGCCAGCGCCCAGGTAGGCCGTCAGCGCCAGCGCGACCGCGGCGAGGGTCGTTCGCAAGCTGAAGGCCTTGAGCAGGTCGCGAAAGAGGCTCGCGGCCGACGAGGCCACGGCCTGAGTCGCCTGGGACGCCTTGCCGGCCGACCACGGCAGCAGCCGCTCCCCCTCACGCTCTCGCAGGAGCAGGGGAAAGGCCATGATCCCCAGGAGCGCCGCCGTTTGCACCACCAGCGCGGTGCGCATGCCAGAGCCCGCCATCACGGTCGCGAGGCCCGCGCCGCCGACCCAGCCGCCGACGTACTTGCTGCCGTACATCAGCCCGTTGGCGGTGCCGCGCTCCTTCTCGGTGAGCAGATCCACCGCCAGGGCGTCGACGGACACGTCCTGCAGCGCGTTGAAGCAGTTGTGGACGAAGATCATCCAGCCCAGGGCCGTGATCCCCTGGGTGAGATCGGGGATCAGGATCATCGCGCCGATGGTCAGCGCCATCATCCCCTGGGCGAGCAGGATCCACGGCCGTCGGCGCCCCATAGCGCGAAAGCCGAGGGTGTCGATGACCGGGCCGGCCGCCCACTTGAAGGTCCAGGGCAGGGTGGCCAGGGCCAACACGCTCCCCACGTCGCTGCTGGACAGGCCGTGCTCGGCGAGCCAGGGCGGCAGGGCGATGGCGACGAAGCCCCACGGGATGCCCTGCGCCAGATAGAGCACGCACAGCGTGACCAGTCGCAGGCGCGGGCTGGTAGCGAGAGTCGGCACGTGGAGCCTCACGGGGGCGGTTCGGCGCGCGCGCGCGGGTGGGGTTCGGGGGAGCGTAGCGCGACGGGCCCGGAGCGTCTCCCGGCGTCGTTGGATTCAGCGCGGCAGGCCGTCGACCAGCAAGCGCAAGAGCCCGGCGGGGTTGTCTGCGTGGAGCCAGTGCCCGGCGTCGGCGAGCTCCAGGTGACGCGCGCGCCCGGCGCGGTGGAGCGCGTCGAGCCGAGCCGTGTCCGCCGCCGTCCATCGCTCGCTGCGGGCCCCCCGGACCAGGACGTGCTGCGCCCCCTGGCGTGGGAGTGAGAAGGCGTCCCACAGGTCACGGGCGAAGTAGTCGGCCAGCAGCGCCTCGACCAGATCGAGGTCGAAGCGCCACACGTAGCCGCCGTCGGCGCGGCGCAGGTTGGTCGTCATCCACTGCCCAAGGGCGCTGCTGAACCCCCGGCGCCGCAGGGCGTCCGCGACGTCGGCGCGCTCGGCCAGCGGCATGGAGATGTCGCGTAGCGCGGCCACGACCGACTCGACCTCGGTGGGCGCGTCGGAAGCCGAGCCGTCCCGCGCACCCAGGGGGGCGTCGAGCACCCAGAGCTGCCGCACGGGCCACGTGCGAGCGACCTCGGCCATGACCTTGCCGCCGAACGAATGCCCGACGACCAGCGGCGGCGACAGGTCGGGGCCGAGCAGGGCTGTCGCGAGCGCGACGACGTCGTCGGCGCAGGCCCGCACCGTCGGCGCCCCTGGCAAGCCGTGGCTCTCGCCGTGACCGCGCAGGTCCAGCGTCACCACGCACACGTCCGGACGCTCACGCGTGAGGCGCCGCGCGAAGCTGCGCCAGTTGTTGCGCGAACCCAGGATCCCGTGCGCGAGCAGCAGCACCACGTCGGCGTCCTGCGGCGCCGCGCCCAGGAGCGTGTGCGCGAGCTGGGTCATGGGGTCCTCCCCGGTGGCGCCGGTTGGGCAGCGCTGGCTGGCCCGGCGCCGACGCGACGCAGCACCTCGGCCGTGGTCAAGCGCTTGCGATAGTTGTCTGTCACGTGCCGCCAGCGCACCCGCCCGTCACGCGCGACGAGCACCAGCGCCGGCCACGCGATGTCGTTGCCCGGGTCGTAGACGCCGTAGGCCTTGATGACCTTGCGTAGCGGGTCCGCGAGGACTGGAAACGTCAGCCCGAGCCGGTCTCGCAGACCGCGGTTGGTCTTCACCGGGTCGCTGACCACGGCCACGACGCGGATCTGGGCGGCGTCGAGCTGCGCGAGGTGCTGCTGCAGCTCTCCGAGCTGCCTCCTGCAGTGCGGTCACCAGTGCCCGCGGAAGAAGACCAGCAGGGTCTCCCGGTCGTGCGCTCCGCCGACGCGGACCGACTGACCCGCGGTGTCGGCCAGCGTCGCCACGGGAGCCAGGGCCCGCGGCGCCACCACGCGGGTGTCGATGCCCGCCGGGGGCCTCGTGCGCCGCGCCTCGGGCGGGTAGCCCGCCAGCTTCAACAGCCCGCCACAGCCCACCACCAGCGCGGCAGCGACCGCGACGCCCCAGCGTCGGCGTGCGCCGAAGCGAGAGGAGCGCGCGTCAGGGGACCTCGTCTTGGTGTTCATGGCGCCTCGCGGCGGGTCGCCGCGCCTCCGAAACCGACCGTTGTGGTCGTCTGGTGTCACGGGTATACCTCCGCCCCATGCAGAGCTCCACGCACAACTCGACCAAACCCCTCGTCATCGGCATCGCGGGCGGCACCGGCAGTGGCAAGACCACCATCGCCCGCAAGATCGTCGGTGAGTTCCGCTCTGAGGACGTGACCCACGTCCAACACGACGCCTACTACCGCGACCAGCGTGATCTCAGCGCCGAGGAGCGCGCGCGGGTCAACTACGACCACCCCGACAGCCTCGACAACGCGCTGCTCGTGGACCACCTCGACGAGCTCCTCGCGGGGCGCGCTGTCGGCTGCCCGACCTACGACTTCGTCACCCACAGCCGCCTGCAGCGGACGACGCTGCTTCGGCCGACGCCGATCGTCATCGTCGAGGGCATCCTCATCTTCGCCGACCCGCGCTTGGTGAGCCGCATGGACATCAAGCTCTTCGTCGACACGCCGGCCGACATCCGCATCTTGCGCCGGATTCGCCGGGACATGGAGAAGCGGGGCCGGACCTTCGACGAGGTGCGTCAGCAATACTACGCCACCGTTCGGCCGATGCACCTGGCCTTTGTCGAACCGTCGCGTCGCGTCGCCGACCTCATCATCCCTGAGGGCGGCAACAACCGGGTGGCCATCGAGGTCATCGTCGACCGCATCCGTCGCGAGCTCGTCAGTCGCTCGGACGCGGAGCGGCGCGCCAGCGACCCCGAAGGTCAGGACCTGAGCGAGGCGCGTCGACCCAGGGCTTGAGCCGCGTCGGAGCTGTCCGACGCCGGCGCGCCACGCGGACTACTAGTAGTAGCCGTTCGAGATCTGCACCTGGAAGTTGCTGCACACCGGACCCACGCCCGTCTTGTAGTGGACGTTGATGTAGTAGTACGCCGACTGGCTCTTGCACTGGTTGTAGCCAGGGATGCCGGGGCCCGTGGAGCCGTTCTTGGTGGTGCACTTACACTCACCGCCCTTGACGGGGTAGGGCGTGTAGTACTTCGACCCCTTGCGCTTGCCGACGAACGACTTCGGTCCGGAGGTCGAGCCGTAGAAGTCCACCTTGTAGCGGTGCTCCGTCTCGTCCTTACAGATAAGGCTCGAGCCAGAGCAGCTGCCGCGGTAGACGTCCATGCGGAAGACGTCGCCCGGGTTCTGCGTGAAGCGGATGCGCACGTCGTAGTTGTCACACGCGTTGTAGTCGGTCGAGTCCTGCATGTAGACTCGGTACCACTGCCCGGTCTCGCCCGGCATCAGGTTGCCGGACACGTAGGTCAGCTTCTTGTCGATGTCCTTCATGGTCGACAGGATGATCGGCTTGGAGCACGACCCGCCAGCGCCGCCGTAGTTGCCGTCCGCGCCGCACTCGCAGCCCGTGCTGTATTTCTTGTCGAGGTCGAAGTAGCCGTACTTGCACTGGTTGATCGCGCATGAGGGCGACTTGCAGGTGACGGACGCGTTCTTCACCGCAGCGCAGGACGCCGAGGCGCCGTCGTCCTTGACCTTGTCGCAGTCGTCGTCGACGCCGTTGCACAGCTCCTTGGCCTTGGGCTTGATCGAGGCGTTGCCGTCGTTGCAGTCGCCCGACAGCTTCGCCGTGTGCTTGGTGGCCGCGTCGCCGTTGCACAGGCAGCGTGGGCCGCCGGTGCCGTAGCCGTCCTTGTCGCCGTCGTAGAAGTACTGCTGGCACGAGAGGCTGTTCTCCTCGTCGGTCTTGCCGTCGCAGTTGTCGTCGATGCCGTTGGTCACGCAGTTGTCCTGCACGCCCGGCTTCACCGCGCCGCTGGCGTCGTCGCAGTCGCCGGCCTTCACCGCGGTGTACTTCAGGGTGGTGTTCGCCTTGCACAGGCACAGCGGCTTGCTGCCCTTGGCGCCGTAGCCGTCCTTGTCGCCGTCCTTGTAGAAGGGCGAGCAGCCGATGGCGTTGACGTCGTTGTTGTCGTTGTTGCAGTTGTCGTCTCCCGAGGTCAGGCACGACTCCTGCTTGCTCGGGTTCACGCTGCCGTTGAGGTCCTCGCAGTCGCCGCCCTTGGTGGCCGTCAGCTTCTGCGGGATCTTCGGCGCGCACATGCACACCGCGGGCTTGGTCTTGTCGCCAAAGCCGTCGCCGTCCGCGTCGGTGTAGAAGTTCAGGCAGCCCTTGGCGCCGACGTTGTTGGGGTCGTCGTCGCAGTTGTCGTCGTAGGGCGTCGCGCACGACTCCTTGGCGTTCGGGTGCACGTTCTTCTTCTTGTCGTCGCAGTCGTCGGCCTTGGGGGCGGTGTACTTGCCGACCACGTCCGCAGCACACAGGCACTTGGCGGTGGTGTCTTCCTTGCCCGCGCCGTCGCCGTCGCCGTCGAAGTAGAAGGCCTTGCACTTGAGGGCGTCCTGCTCCTCGGCCTTGCCGCTACAGTTCTCGTCGGTCGCCTTGGCGTCGCAGATCTCCTGTGCCCCCGGGTTCACCGACTTCACGTCGTCGTCGCAGTCGCCGCCGCCCTTGGGGCACGCCTTGGGCTTGCCCTTGGTGGTCAGCTTCTCGTCGCAGTAGCCGTCGCCGTCCCCGTCGCAGGACTCGTCGGTGGCGCCGCTGCAGTTGTTGTCGAGGTCGTCGCAGAGCGACTCGTCCTTCGCGTTGGAGAAGGTGGCGTCGTGCTTGAGGTACACGCTGTCGTTGCAGAGGCCCCAGGCGCCCTTGACACACAGCGCGGCGGGCTTCTTCGCGCCCTTGCACACGCCCTTCTGGTTCTCACAGGTCGGCGCGTTCTTGGTGAGGTCGGCCTCGTCCGCGGCGTCGGTCTTGCCGTCGCAGTCGTCGTCCACGCCGTTGCACAGCTCGTCGGCCACCGGTGACACGGTCTTGTCGCTGTCGTCGCAGTCGCCCTTGCCCTTGGCGCACACCTTGGGCTGCCCCACGACCACGGCCTGGGCGTCGCACACGCCGTCGCCGTCCTTGTCGCAGCCGTTGTCCGTGACGCCGTCGCAGTCGTCGTCGACGTCGTTACACAGCTCCGGCGCCTTGGGGTACACCGCCTTGTTGGCGTCGTTGCAGTCCGGCCCTGCGACCTTGCACACGCTCGGCGTGCCCACCACCGTCATGTCCTTGTCGCAGTGGCCGTCGCCGTCGTCGTCGCAGCCTTCGTCGACCTGCCCGTCGCAGTCGTTGTCCAGGTCGTCGCAGACCTCGGTCGTGGCCTGGCTCTGGCCTCCGTCGGGATCCGTCGAGCAGGCGACCCCCTTGGCGTTGGCCGCGCAGACGACCACGCCGGCCCCGCACGCGCCGATGCCGTCGCAGGGCGCACCCACGGCCAGCTTGGCGCTGCCGTAGACGAAGGACTCGTCGGTCAGCCCGTCACAGTCGTTGTCCTTGCCGTCGCAGGTGGTCTCCGACACGTCTTCGTAGTTCGGCACCGCGCTGTATTCGCAGTTCCACTGGCCGATCTTGCAGCTCGCGGCGACCTTGTCGGCGGTGCACACGCCCGTCAGCTTGCAGTCCGAGTCGGTCACCGTGAGGTTCTCGTCGGTCTCGCCGTTGCAGTTGTCGTCGATGAAGTTGCAGGTCTCCTTCTTCGACTTGCCGCTGTTGTCGCAGGTGGCGCCGCTGCCGTCGGCCTTGCACACCACCAGGCCGCCCGTGCACGCGCCGGAGCCGCAGGCCGCGCCGAGCGCCTTCATCACCCCGCCGTCGTTGAAGCCGTGACCTTCGTCGGTGTCGCCGTCGCAGTCGTCGTCCTTCATGTTGCACAGCTCGACCACCGCGGGCACGGCCGTGCAGGCGCCCAGGCCAGCGCTGGTGCACACGCGAGAGCCCCAGCAGGTGCCCTTGTCGTTGTGCACCGAGCACGTCGTCGCGGCCTTCTCGAGCTTGCCCCAGTCGTTGCACTTGCACGTGGTGCCGACGTCGGGGACGCACTGCTGCGTCTTTCCCTCGGCCAGGTCGAGCTCCTTGCAGCTGTAGCCGGTCGGGCATCCGACGCCGTCGCCACAGGGCGCGGTGCAGAACGAGCCGACGGTGCCGCCCGCGCCGTCTTGCATCGGCAGGCAGCGCGCCGCGCCCTTGGTGATGCCGACGTGATCGCAGTCACTCTCCTGCTCACAGGGCTGGCACAGCGTGGTGTCCGTGGGCGCGCAGAGGTAGACCAGGTCGCCGCTCTCGCCGGTCTGGACGCACTTGAAGCCACCCGGGCAGCTCTCCAGGCAGGTCTTCGTGCAGATCTTGCCGTCCGGCCCCTGGAGGCAGTAGCCGGTGTCGCACTCGTCGTTGTCCTTGCACGGGCAGTTGAACCCGCCGCTGCCTTCGCACTGGCTGCTGCCCGTGGTGTCGCCGCCCGCGTCGCCAGCGGCCACGTCGGGCGCCGACGTGTCCGTGCCCGTGGTGTCCGCGCCGGTCGTGTCCTGAGCCGCCGTGTCGGGCTGGAAGAGGATGTCGCCGCTGGCGGTGTCCGTCACCACGTTGCCCGTGTCGGCCTGGACGTCGGGCGTCGTGTTGCCTGCGTTGTCTTCCGCAGGGGTGCCGCAGCCCGTGGCCAACGCCAAAGCACAGATCATGGACAGACTGGTGAGGTGCCGAAGCATCATCGCGCTTCCTCCTGCAGTGGCCCGGATTTGGGCGCTGGCGGACGGACGTCGCGGACGATAGCAGATCCGCTCCTGTGCGTGCACGTGCAATCGCGTGCCTGGGAGCGGCCTGGACGGGCAGGGCCACGCGTTGGACCGGAGCCGGCGCGGCTCGAGCGCCGGCGCCGCGCGCCAAGCCGGAGCGCGCGGCGTGCACGCGGCGCCGCCGGTGCGACGGCGCCGGTGCGACGGCGCCGGTGCGACGGCGCCGCGTGCGCCTGGTCTCGAGTCTAGCAGACTGCGGCGAAATTGATTGTCGCCGCAATCTGCTAGGTTTTCTGTCTCTTAGGGGGGCTACGAGCGCCCCCAGCCACGGCAAGCCGTGGCTTCCCCTTCCCAGCAGACTGACCGGCGTGGCCGCAAGAACGGCGAGAAGGCGCAGTCTGCTAGGGTCGCTGGCAGGGGCCAGCGCGGTCGTGTGGGCTACTCCTCGAGTCGGCCCCGCAGGGTCTTGCCCACCTTGAAGTAGGCCGCGGTCCGGCTGGGGATGGTCAGCCGGTCTCCCGTGGACGGGTTGGTGCCCACGCGCTCGGCGCGTGTCTTGGTCATGAAGGTGCCGAAGCCCGGCAGGGTGACCTTGCCGCCCTCGGTGAGCTCGTTTGCGACGATGCCGTCGTCGGCGTCGAAGAGCAGGGTGAGGATCTCATTTGCGCGGACTCGGCTCATGCCGGAACGCCAGGCCAACTGGGTCGCGAGCTGCTTCTTGTTCATGGGACGGACCTCCTCGAAGGGCCGGCGGATCGCGTTCGCACGCATGTTTGGGGGGAGTCGGTGCCAGCCCGACGAACAGATGCTGCATGACGCAATTTGGGTGCGTGACAAAGTTGAACGGGCCCAAGAACCCGGAATGTTTGGCAGGTGTGAACGCAAGCCCGACCGCCACGCCACCGCACAAAAGGCGGGTTCCTGCGTCCCACCGGGCTCCTGGGCGCTGCGAGCGCGTTGCCAACACGCTGGGAGCGGCCGCCCAACCTGGACGCAAAATGGGGGGGCCGTGGCGCTCAGATGTTGGTGGTGTAGGGGAAGCGCACGTGGAACTTCAGCCACAGCTGACCCATGAACCACAGGCTCTGGTCCAATCCGGCCGCGTCGAGCGTGGGGAGCTCGAACACGCCGGCGCCGATCGGCTGCGGGATGTAGAGCTGCGCCGACCAGCCGAAGGACATCAGGAAGTTGTCGGTGATCGGGATCTCCACCGAGGGGCCGATGTCGAGCCCGGGCCGCAGGAAGTGCATGGTGCCGCCGCCGACGCCGAACTCCGCGTTGTCCGAGTGCAGAAAGGCATAGGTCACGATGAGCCCCGCGGTCAGGTCGACGTTCACCGCCCCCTCCGCGAGCGGGATGCCGAGCCCGATGAACCGCCACGTAGCGCCGTACATGCCCGTGGCGCCGAGCTTGGGGCTGATCAGCAGGCTGTCCGGGAGCAGGGCGGTCGGGCGGTAGCGGAACTCCTGCATGCGCAGGGCCATCGGTCGGTACTGCTTGGGCACACGCTTGATGTGCTTGCGAATCAGCGCGTTGTTGATGATGGCTGCCAGGCTGATCTTGAGCCCGTAGTGGCCAGGCGCGTCGGCGAAGGCAGGGCCCACTCCGTGGTAGAACGCAGGACCCACGCCGACGTCCACGGGCACCGTCTCCTGGGCTGCGTGGGAGGGCGATGCGGCGAAGACGGCCGCGACGCAGGCACACAAAGCGAGCCCCGTGAGGGTTCGAACAGGAGGGTGGCGCGGCATGGTCGGACTCCCATTGGGCGGGTCGCAGCGCGCGACGGGGGCTGGCGGTGGACCCTCCCGGACGCGCGTTCGCCGGCATGATGCAGGCGGGCAAGGCGCTGAGCAACGCGGAGGGCTCGAGGTGGCGATGCCGAGACGGGCTGGGCACACCCGAGGCCCGCTGACGGGTCGCCCCTCACGCGGGCGCTCGGGGCCGGGGCGGGCTCGCGATGGCTGAGCGACGCGCGCGTCGAGACGGCGCCAAGACCGGGGCGAGCGCGCGGCCGCACGTCGACTCTGCCGACGCCTTGGGGCGCCCGGGGCCAGGGGTCGGCGACGGGCTGCCCGCTCTGGAGCTGCGCCGGGGGAGCGCCTCACAGTTCAAAGGGGTTGTCGCGCTGCTTGTGATGTGGCTGTGCACCCGGCTGCTGGCGTGGGTGTGGCTTTGGGACGCCAGCGAGCGCGCGGCGGTGTACACGTGGGGCACCCCGGCGGGCGATGACGCGGTCTCGGCAGGGCCGGCGCTGCTGGCAGGGCTGGGGTTGTTGGCCGGACCGGCGCCCTGGGTCGAGGCGGTCCTGGGGCTCGCAGCGGACCTGGGCGCCGTGCTGCTGTGGGTCTCGCTGCGGCGCGCTGCGCCGCGGGCGCGTTGGCCAGCGTGGGGCGCGGGCGTGGCGCTGGCGCTGCGCGTGCTCGACCTCGGCAGCTGCGTCGCAGCGGGTGCGCACGTCAGCCCGGCGGTGTGGTGGCACCTGGAGCCCGGCGCGTGGCGGGTCGCCATGGAGGCCGGCGCGCCGGTGTTGGTCGGCCTCGCCCTGGGCGCGGGCTTCGCGGCCACGCGCGCCGCCCGGCGCGTGGTCGCAACGGAGCGGTCGCGGCGCGGCGCGGGCTGGCTCGCCGCCGCCCTGGCCCTGGGGCTGGTGGCGCCGCCGCTGGTCGCGCCGCGCTCGCCGGTGCACCTGGGCGGCATGCCCGAGGTCGACGTGCCGCGCAGCTGGCTCACCCACGTCGGCTGGCGCGCTCCGGTGGCTTCGCGCCCGCCGACCGACGGAGACCTGGCGAGGTGGCGCGCGCGCGGCTGGCTGCCGCGTCCCGAACTCCAGGGCGCGGCCGCGCCGCCGGACCAGGTGGCCCCGGTCCAGGGGGTGATCGTCGTGCTGCTCGAGTCGATGAACGCGGGGTTCTCGGGGGCCTTCGTGTCTGACGCGCCGCTCGACACCCCCGGACTGCGGCGCGTGCGGGCGCGCGGCGTGACCGTGGGACCCTATGTCACCCAGTCTCGGCCCACCCACAACGGGCTCGTGGCCAGCCTCTGCGGTCTGCTGCCTGGGACCTGGCCCCTCGACGCCGCGGCCGGTCGGCGGGTCCCCAAGCTCCCCGGATGCCTGCCGCGGCTGGTGCGAGATCGCGGCGGCTCAGCGACCTTCGTGCACGGCGGTCCGCTGGCCTTCACCGGGCTGGACGTCACGCTGCGCCGCATGGGTTTCGACCGGCTCGTCGGCCGGACGGAGCTCGAGCCGGACGCGGAGCCCGACGACCTCAGCCCCTGGGGTGTTCATGACCGCGCCGTCTACGACCGCGCCCTGGCGGAGGTGGACCGGCTGGGCCGTGGTGCGCGGCCCTTCGTGCTGGTCGTGAGCACCCTGGACGGACACGCCCCCGGCAACCCGCACCCCAGGTGCGCGCTGGCGGCAGGAGCCTCGCTGATGCTGCGCGCGCAGGCGTGCGCCGACAGCGCCCTCGACCGGTTTGTGCAGGCGCTCGAGGCAAAGGGGGCGCTGTCGTCCACAGCGCTGGTGGTCACGTCCGATCACGCCGCGCCGGCCGCGGTGTCCGAGGCGCTGCTCCCGCGGACCGCTCGCGGTCGATTTGCCCCGCTGCCGCTCGTCATCGTCGCGCCACGTCTCGTCGCCGGGGCCAGGCACCGCCGGCTGGGAGGACAGCTGGACCTCGCGGCCACGGTCGCGCCGCTCCTCGGCCTGCGAGCGCCGCGGGGACAGGACCTGCTCGCGCCGTCGCCCGCCGCCGGGGAGACGTCCCGTGTCCTGCTGAGTACGAGCGGTCGCCGGTGGGTCGGCGTGAGCACGGCGCGGGCGCGGGCCGAGGCACCCCTGGCTCGCCTCGGGGCGGCGTGCCATCGCGACGGACCCCAGGCCGGCTCTGGGCCGCTCGCCTGCGACGCGGCCCGTTTCCTCCGGGCGCTCGACGCGGCTTGGCACACCGACACGCTGACCGCGTTCTTCGGCGCACCCGCGGCGCCGGCCAACCCCTGACCTGCAGCCGGCGCGGTGGGCCGGCGGGCTGGCACGCGCGGGCGTCGCGACCGCGCCGCTGCCGAACGCGGAGCACTTGTGTAGAGTGGGGGCGCCTGCCTCTCTCCACGATGTTGCGGCACGCGACCGCGTATCGCAGTGGAACGTGCGACCTCTGACGGCCAGACCGTCGCCTTGCACCGGACCGATGATGCCCCAGACCGAACCTCGATTCTGCCCGATGTGCGGGCGCGTCTCGGACACCCTCCGCTGCCCGAACGACGGCGCGATCACCGTGCTCAAGGCCAAGCCGGCCAGCACCGCGCGCTTCGCGCCCGGTCACGTGATCAATCAGCGCTACGAGATCAGCGGCATCGTGGGCCACGGCGGCTTCGGCGTCGTCTATCGCGGCGTGCACGTCGGCACCGGGCAGGAAGTCGCGGTCAAGGTCCTCAACGCCGAGGCCGCCGGCGAGCGCCACGAGGCCGCCAAGCGCTTTGAGAAGGAGGGCCGAGTGCTCGCGCGGCTGCAGCACCCGGCCACCGTGCGCATCTTCGACGTCGGGGTCACCGCCGACGGCGCGCCCTTCATGGCCATGGAGCTGGTGGACGGCCCCAACGTCGAGCAGGTCCTGGCCCACCTGAGCGCGCAGGGGCGGGCGTTCAGCGAGGCGCAGGCCATCGACATGATGTTGCCGGTGCTCGGGAGCCTGACCGAGGCGCACGGGCTGGGCCTGGTCCACCGCGATCTGAAGCCTGCGAACATCATGCTCACGGAGGTCGCCGACGAACCTCTGGTGGTCAAGGTGGTCGACTTTGGCGTGGTCCGCACCCACGACAGCGACCTCACCACCCGGCAGTCCTCCATCGGCACGCCGCGATACATGAGCCCGGAGCAATGTCGCGGCGACGGGGTCGACGCGCGCTCGGACCTCTACGCGCTGGGCTGCGTGCTCTTCGAGGCCGTGACAGGGGAGCCGCCCTTCTCGTCGGCGAGCCACGTCGACACCATGTACCTGCAGATGAGCGCGAAGGTGCCGGACGTCGACCGACTGGCGCGCTCTCCCGTGAGCGAGGGCTTCAAGGCCTTGGTCTACCGCGCCCTCGCCAAGGAGCCGAGTGAGCGTTTTCCCACCGCGGGCGCGATGCGGCGCGCCCTGGCGCGCCTGCGGCAGGAGGCCTGGCGCAATGTGCCGGTGACGCCTCTCCACACCTTGCTGAACACCGACGGCGCTGGCGCGTGGCGCGTCATCGTCGACGGGGGCAGCGGCGGTGGCGAGACCCAGGCCGGCGTGCGGACCGGCGGCGAACGCACCGAGATCACGCCCGTCACGTCGGCACCCTCAGACGACATCCTGGCGGCGGCGCAGCGCGTGATCGACACCCATGTCGACGGCCACGCCGGTGCGCTGGCGGCGGCCGCCGCCGCGGCGCAGGCCGGCACGGAGATCCCCAAGTTCCGACCCAACCCGACCCTGCGCGGGCTGGGAGACCAGAGCGGCCGACGCGGTGCGGGGCGCCCCGTCGACTCCGCGCAGCCCGCGAGCCGTGGGGAAGCCGCGGAGGGCCCGCCAGCGGGTCGACGTCCCTACGACCCCTCACCGTCGCAGGAGTGGGTCCAGGTGGCGCGCAAGGGAGAGCTCCAGGTGGCCATCGCCGCTGTGGACGCGCTGGCGAGCGAGGCACAGGGGACCCCGAACGCCGACGCCGCTGCCCGGCAGCACGTGCGCCCGGCGAGTGACGGGCGCCTGCCCTTTGACGCGTCGGAGTCCCAAGAGCTGGTGCCGCTGCCCTCTCGCCGCCGGCTCGAGGCCGCGCTGGCCGCGAGACTCGCGGCGGAGGCCTCTGCCGCGCCCCCGAGCGCCGCGCCGACGCCCGACGGAGAGACCCGCGTGGAGGCCGCGCCGGGCGCACCTCGGCGGTCGCCCTCTGCCCCGCGCGGCTCGCGTGAGGGCGGGGGAGAGCGGCCCACCGTCACCGACCTGCCCGACGAGCCGGTGCGCCACGTCCAGGTCGCCCCGGCCCTGAAGCGTGACGCCAAGCGAGGGACCCGCCGCTGGGCCAAGGGCACCCTCCTGGGGACGGGCGTCACGCTGGACGACGACGAGGACTGAAGGCCGACCTGCCCACGCCCCGGCGCCCCGCCACCCCTGGCCCTTGACAGCCCCCAGGGTGCGTCCTTGGGTTGCCTCGCCTTGCGCCTCCTCCCTCGTTCGCACCGTGCGGCGTGGTGGGTGACCGGCGCGACGTACCGTGACCTTGGAGGGACCCATGAGCCAGACCACCCAGCCCACGACCGATCAGGGCGAGAAGCGCAGCTTTCAAGCACAGACCCGCAAGCTGCTCGAGCTGATGATCCACAGCGTGTACAGCAACCGCGAGGTGTTCCTGCGGGAGCTGATCTCCAACGCGTCCGACGCCATCGACAAGGTGCGCTTCCTGGCGTTGACCGACGCCTCGCTCACCGAGGGCGACAGCGACTTCAAGATCAAGCTGGTGCCCAACGCCGACGCGCGCACGCTCACCATCGCCGACAACGGCGTGGGCATGAGCTTCGACGAGGTGGTCGAGCACATCGGCACCATCGCTCGGTCCGGCACGGAGGCCTTCGCGGCGCAGCTCGCCGAGGCCAAGACCGCTGACGCGCCGGAGCTCATCGGCCGCTTCGGCTTGGGCTTCTACAGCGCCTTCATGGTCGCCGACGCGGTCACGCTGACCACCTTCAAGCGCGGCGAAGACCACGGCGTGCGTTGGCACAGCGAAGGCGGCGACGACTACACCATCGCCCGCGTGGCGCCAGACGAGCTCGGCCACGGTCGCGGCACCCACATCACCCTCCACCTCAAGCCGCTGCCCGAGGCGTCGGGCGACGACACCGCCGACGAGCAGGACTTCACCAACGCCTGGGTGCTCAAGCAGGTGGTGAAGAAGCACAGCGACTTCGTCTCGTTCCCGGTCGTCATGGACGAGAGCCGGACCGAGATCGAGCGCGACGAAGAGGGCAAGCCGGTCGAGGGCGCCGAGGAGAAGACCTTCGTCGAGGAGGTCACGCTCAACTCGATGAAGGCGCTGTGGACCCGTCGACCCGAGGAGATCGAGGACGAGGAGCACAACGACTTCTACCGTCACCTCACCCGCGACTGGGGCACGCCCCGCGACCGCATGCACCTGCGCGTCGAGGGCGTCCACGAGTACACGGCGCTCATGTACGTGCCCGAGCGCGCGCCGGTGGACCTCTACTCGCGCGAGGCCAAGCGCGGCCTCTCCCTCTTCGTCAAGAACGTCTTCATCAGCGACGAGGTGCGCGAGCTGATGCCGGAGTACCTGCGCTTCGTGCGCGGCCTGGTCGACAGCCCGGATCTGCCGCTCAACGTCAGCCGCGAGATGGTGCAGCAGCACCGGCTGATCACGTCGATTCGCAAGCACCTGACCAAGAAGTGGCTGGGCAAGTTCGCCAAGCAGCTCACGAACGAGCGGGAGACCTACGAGGCCTTCTGGGCGGAGTTCGGACCCGTGGTGAAGGAGGGCTTCCACTACGACATCGGCAGCAAGGACCGGCTCGAGAAGACGTTGCTCTTCCGCACCACCCACGGCGAGGGCTGGCGCTCGCTGGAGGAGATCATCGCGGCGTTGCCCGAGGGGCAGGACGAGCTCTACTACCTCACCGCCGACCAGCTCGACACGGCGCGCAACGCGCCCCAGCTGGAGATCTTCCGCAGCAAGGGCGTCGAGGTGATCCTGCTCACGGACCCGATCGACGAGATCCTGGTCAGCAGCGCGCCCGACCTGGGCGGCAAGGCGCTGAAGTCGGTCACGCGTGGCGACATCGACGTCGACAAGCTCGGCGCCAAGGCCGCAGACGCCGAGAGCGAGAGCCAGGACGACGAGAGCAAGTCGGACGACGAGACCCTGTCGCCGCTGCTGGAGAAGCTCGGCGCGCTGCTCGAGGCGCGGGTGGAGAAGGTGCAGGTCTCGGGCCGGCTCACCGACAGCGCCGCCTGCCTGATCACGCCGGAGAGCGGCATCACCCCGCAGATGGAGCGTATGTTCAAGGCCATGGGCCAGGACGTGCCCTCGAGCAAGCGGCTCTTGGAGCTGAACCCGGGGCACCCGCTGGTGAAGAAGCTGGTGGACCTGCACGCGTCGGACGCCGAAGACGCCCGCATCGGCACCTACGCCGAGCTGCTGGTGGACCAGGCGCTGCTCAGCGAGGGCGGCCAGCTCGACGATCCGCACGCGTTCGCCAAGCGCGTCACCGAGGTGATGGCGGCCGCGCTCTAAGAGCGCAGCGCCCGCACAGGCGACTCGATCACGCGGCGGCGTCTCCGACTCGGAGGCGCCGTCGCGCTTTTGGCCGATCGGTCAGCGATAGCCCTGCGCCTGCAGCGTGAACAGGCGGGCGTAGAGCCCGTCGGCGGCCAGCAGCGACGCGTGGTCGCCGGACTCCACCACCGTGCCCTCGTCGAGCACCAGGATGTAGTCAGCCATGCGCACGGTGGAGAAGCGGTGGCTGATCAGCAGCGCCATCTGCCCCTCGCTCAGCGCCGCAAGCCGGCCGAAGATCTCGGCCTCCGCCTCGGCGTCCATGGCCGCCGTTGGCTCGTCGAGCACCAGCAGATCGGCGTCCTGTCGCATGAACGCACGCGACAGCGCGACCTTCTGCCACTGCCCGCCCGAGAGCTCGCGCCCGTCTTTGAACCACCGCCCGAGCTGGGTCTGGTAGCCCTCGGGCAAGGTCTCGACGAAGTCGTGGGCCATGCCTTTCTCAGCCGCCACCTGCCAGCGGCTCGGGTCTTCCAGGTGGCGCACGTCGCCTACGCCGATGTTCTCGCCCACCACCAGCTGGTAGCGCACGAAGTCCTGGAAGATGACGCCGATGCGCTGCCGCAGCGCGTCTGTAGACCACTCGTTCAAGTCGCGGCCGTCCAGCGTGATCATGCCGCTGTCGGGGGTGTAGAGTCGGGTCATGAGCTTGACCAGGGTGGTCTTGCCGCTGCCGTTGTGACCCACCAGCGCGATGCGCTGACCCGGCCGCAGGTGCAGCGACAGGTGCCGCAGCGCCGGGGTCTCCGCGCCGGGGTAGGTGAAGGTCACGTCGACAAAGCGCAGGCCGTCGTTCGGGTTCGGCCCATCGCTCGCGGTGCCGGTGTCAGGCGGCGCGGGGTGGTCCAGGAACTCGTAGAGGTTGCTCAGGTAGAGGTTGTCTTCGTACATGCCGCCGATGCCGCTGAGCGTGGCTGAGATGGCGCTCTGGCCCTGCTTGAACACGGCCAGGTACATCGCCATCTGCCCCAGCGAGAGGGCCCCGGCGACGGTGCGCATGGCGACCCAAAGGTAGGCGCCGTAGAGCGCCGCGGTGCCCACCACGCCGAGCAAGAAGCCCCAGAGCGCGCGGCGGAGGGCGAGGTTGCGATCTTCGGCGTAGATGGACTGAAAGATGGCTCGATAGCGACCCACCATGGTCGGTCCGAGCCCGTAGAGCTTCACCTCTTTGACGAAGTCCTCGCGCGACACCAGGACCGCGAGGTAGGCCTGCTTGCGCGTCTCCGGCGAGAACCAGCGCGAGAGGCGGAAGGCTTCGCCGGAGAAGCGGGTCTCGGCGAAGAAGGTCGGCAGCGCGGCGCCAGCGATGACCAGCACGGCCAGGGGTGCGAGCGCGAAGATCATCGCCGCGTAGGTCACGAGGGAGACGCCGTTCTGCACCAGAGCGAAGGCCCGCCGCACCAGCGAGAGCGGGCGGTTGGTGGCGTCGCGGCGGGCCCGCTGCATCATGTCGTAGACCCGGTCGTCCTCGAAGTCGGCCAGCGAGAGGGTCAGCGCCTTGTCGAGGATCAACAGGTTGACCCGGTGCCCCAGCAGCTGTCGCAACACGCTCGAGCACACGTCGAGCCCGCGCTGCGCCGCCGCGGTCAGCAGCACCAACCCGGCCTCCAGCGCGACCCACCGCAGCGCCTCCCAACGCTCAGCGTCCAGCCCAGACCGGCTCGCCGCCAAGATGGTGTCGATGATCTGCTGCGCCACCCACGCCTGCGCCGGGGGCAGCAGGCCGCCCACGAGCGAGAGGACCGCGTAGGTCAGGGTCAGCGGTCGGCTGGTCTCCCACGCCAGACGCGCGGCGGCGCCGGTGTAGCGAAACACGCTGAGCGCACGCGTGACGCGGCTCGGCAGCGGCGGATCACCCTGGGGCTGTGCGGGGCTGACGGGAGGGGGCACGGGCGCTCACGGGACGAAGACAGTGAACTCGTCGACGGTCTGGCTGAGGAGGGTGTTGATGAACGTGCCTTTGGCCTTCTTGGGGTTGCCGTCGACGTTGAACTCGATGAAGAGCACGCCGTTGGGGTTGCCCAGCAGGCCCGAGGTCTGCTTCTGGCCGTTCTTGCGCCAAAGGTCGTTGGTGTAGATGGTCGCCCACCAGGTGTCGGACTTGTGCTTGCTCTCGAAGTCGCGGAGCGTCTTACCGCCCGTGCCGGTGACCATGGCGAAGGTCTGGCCTGGCTTGACCGTGAGCACGTCGAGCGGGGGCTTGGCGCCGTGGCCCTTGGTCTTGTCGCCGATGGCGGTCAGGTTCATGGTCCGGCTGTAGGCGTGCTCGTGGCCGGTGGCGATGATGGCGCCGTGCTTGGCACAGGCCTTGTAGACCTCCCAGCCGGTCTCGTCGCCCTTCTCGCCCGTGTTCATGTCGGCCTGGTTCTTGTGCCAGGAGCAGACCTTCCACAGGTGCTTCGACGCCGCAAAGGTCTTGTCGATGAACTTGTCGTGGTCCTTGCCGGTCACGCCGAGGGCCACAAAGACCATGTGCAGGCCCTTGTAGACGCACGAGCTCTGGACGCCGATGGTGCCGGTGCACTTGGCGCCCGACACCTTGGACAGCCGCTTGGCGAAGTCGGCCTGGTAGCTGCTGAGCTTCTTGATGTCGTGGTTGCCGACCGAGACAAAGTAGGGGAAGTCTGGACCCAAACTTCCGTCGATGAGGGACTGGAAGAGGCCGGGGTTGTGCTCGTAGTCGAAGTCGCCCTGGTGCATGACCAGGTCGGCGCCTTGTTTCTTGATCAGGTCGAGGGCGGCCGCGAAGCCGATGGACGCGCCGCTGTCGCCGATGAAGGCGACCTTGAGGCCCTTGGTGGTGGCGACCTGGGTGGGGGGCGGCGGGCCGGTGTCGGTGACGCCTGTGTCGAGCATGCCGGTGTCCGACTTGGCCGTGTCGGGCATGCCTGTGTCCGTCGAGGCGGTGTCCGTCTTGGCGGTGTCCGTCTTAACCGCGTCGGGCGCCGCGGCGTCCACAGATCCCGCGTCTGTCACGGCGACGTCGGACGCGGGCGCGGCGTCGGAGCTGCCCGCCGCGCTCGTGTCGGAGGTGGCGCTGCCGGTGTCCTGGTCCCCGGCGACGCCGCTGTCCTGCGAGAAGATTGGCTTGGTGGTGCCTGTGTCGACCGGCTCAGCGGCCTTGCTCGACTTGTCGTCCGCCTTGCCGCAGGCGGCGCAGGCCACGCTCATCGCGACGAGCCACACGGTGAGGCGCAGGGTGCGTCGCAGCGGCGCTGGGGGGGGCGCAACGAGGAGGTTCGACAAAGTGTGGCTGCGCCGCATGGCCCGCTCCCTTGTTGACGTTGAGACCTGTTTAGCATGACAGCCCGTGGCTTGGCAGCGGCTTGGCAGCGGCTTGGCAGCGGCTTGGCAGCGGCTTGGCAGTGGCTTGGCAGTGGCTTGGCGGCGGTCTGGCAGTGGTCTGGCCGCGCCTGGGAGCGGCTCTGCACCGGCTCGGCGCCACAGTGTCGTCAGCGAGCGCAGCGCACGGTCGGTGGCGCGCGCTCGACGGGCCGAAGCCGTGGGTGCCGCCGCAGCGGCGCGCTCAGGGGGAGCGCAGAGACCGCGCCTGCGTGGCCAGCGCGCTCAGCCGCGGGTGGTCGGGGTAGGGCGCGGTCACCCGCAGCGCCTTGGCCGCGTCGCGTCGGCGCAGGGCGAGCACCGCCCGCATCTCCGCTACCTGCGCGGCCTGGCCCCGCGGCGGCTGTCGCGCGAGGGTGTCCAGGAGTCGCTCTGCGCCGGCGGGGTCGCCGGTGGCGACCCGCGCGCCGGCGAGGTTGAAGAGCACCGAAGCAGCGTCGACAAAAGCCACGGCGCCGGGGCGTGGCGCCACCGCGGCCTCCAGGTGAACACGGGCGCGGTGCGCGTCGCGGGTCACCGCCCAATAGTGGTGTCCCAGCCACTGATGGCCCTCGCGGAAGCCGGGCGAGCGCGCCACGTCGGGCGCGAAGAGGCTGACGTCGTCGGCTACCCGCTGACCACCGGCGAAGGTGACGCCGGACCACCCCACAGCCGCGATCAGGGCGAGCGTGACCGGTCCGACGCGCGCCCAGCGCGGCAGCGTCGGGTCGCCCTGCGTCAGGGCGCGGTGGGTGCGCCAGCGTGTCGCCGCCCAGTCGCCCAGCGCGAGCAGGAGCGCGGCCACGACCGCAGGCGCCAGGTAGAGATAGTGGGGCGAGCTCCAGCGGGGCAGGGGCACTACGCCGAGGCTGGGCGCGAGCACGACCCAGGCGACCCACGCCGGCGCGGCCAGGTGGTCGGCGAGACCGAGCGGCGTTGCGGCGCGCTGTGGCTGGAGCGCGCTGTGCGGGACGGCGCCGTTTGGAGCCCAACGGTTGAGGCGCGCGAGCGGCGGCAACGCGAGGGTCACCAGCGTCAACCCACCCAACCAGGGGGCGAGGTGCGCGAGCGTGCGCACCGGCGTGGCGTCGCTGAGGCTGGGCAGCCGGGCGCCGGCCAGGTCGGGGATGCGGTCGGCCAACGCGCCGAGGTGGCTGGCGACGAGGGTCGGCCAGGGCAGGGGCTCGCGCGCCACGTGCCAGCCGGCCGGAACGGCGGCGGCGCGCGACAGTCCGTAGGCGAGCAGGAGGCCGGCGACGGCCGCGGCGCCGACCCCCGCGCGCCTGCGGACGACCGGGGCGCCCGAACGCCACCCCTGCAGCAGCGCGGGCAGCGCCAGGGCAGGCAACCACGCGGCGGCGGTCTCCTTCGAGCCCAGGGCCAGTGCGCCACACGTCAGCGCGGCCAGCGCAGCGCTCGCCCCGCCGCGGCGCAGCCACCGCGAGCCGGCGGCGAGCGCCGTCAGCACGCTCGCGACCAGCAGCGACTCGGGCCGATAGGACACGACCGCAGCCGGCTGCCAGGAGAGCGGGTGAATCGCGAAGCACAGCGCAACGGCCAGGCGTGGCAGGTCCCAGCGCCGCCGCGACGCTGGCGCCGCCGGCGCGCCTCGGACGCCGCCCAGGTCGCCGAAGAGCGCTGGGACCGCCAGCCACACGGCGACGCTGGCCAGGGTGTGCAGCAGCAGGTTGGTGAGGTGAAAGCCCCAGGGCTGCGCCCCGTAGGCCGCCTTGTCGAGCAACACCGAGGCCGCGACCACCGGCCGGAAGAAGCCGGTGTGGCCGTAGGGCCCCCACACCGCGTCGACGCGGCCCAGCACGACGTCGCCGTGGTCGTGCCAGGTGAAGCCGCCCGTCAGCGCGCTGGCGTGCGTCGCGAAGCCGGCGAGGGCGACCGCTGCGAGAGCGCGCGGGTCCACGGCGCGTGGCGCGGCGTGCGCAGGTTGTGGAGTCGACGTGGGCATCACGGAGGCGCTCCGGGCGAAGGCCCAGACTTATCGGGGCAAAGCGCCCTCGATTCAACGTGCGCGCCGGGGGAGCCGTGCGCGGCGGGACACGCGGGGCTATGTTGAGCGCCCCGACGAACGAGGCCCCATGACACGCCACGCACCGACGAGCATCGCGGCCACCGTCCTGGTCGCCCTCGCCGTCTTCGCCCCTGAGGCACGGGCTTACGGCCCCGGCGTGCACCTCCGCGAGTGCGCCCGCTTGGCCGAGCTCATGGCGGCGGAGAGCCACGCGCTGAAGGTCGTCGCGAGCCCGCAGGCGCGGCCCTGGCTCTTTCTCGGCTGCATCGCGCCCGACTTCCGCCAGGCGATCCAGGCCTTGGCCGGGCGGCCGACCCACAGCAGCGCGCTGGGTCTGCACCTGGTCCAGGCCGCTCAGAAGCCCGGCGCGCCTCCCCACGCGCTCGCCTTCGCTGTCGGCCACCTGGCGCACCACGCCAGCGACGGGGTGGAGGAGGCCTTCCTCACGCCGACCATGACCGCGGTGGCGCTGCTCGGGGCGCCCGACCTCTTGCCCGGCGTCGACGACACACCCAAGGCAGAGTGCGAGACTTGGACCGAGACCCTCGGTGAGTTCCCCAACGGGCGCATGGACCTGCTGATCGCGTGGCTGGAAGACATGGGCCTCTTCGCCAAGCCCGGCGTGGCCTGGGGGCCGATGCTCGCGTGGTATGCCGCGGAGCTGAGCGCGTGGTCGCCGAAGCACGCCGTGCAGGGCAAGCAGCTGGTGGCCGAGCTGCAGGCGCTCTTTGCCACCGCCAAGGCCAAGCTCGCGGCCTTCGACAAGGGCACCGTGCTCACGCTGCTCGACGCGCTCAAGAGCAACGCCCCGGCCACCAACCTGCAGGTGCTGAGCGCGCTCCCCATCGGCGACGCGCTGGCGGTCATCGGCATTACGGCGGGCGGCAAGCTCGACCCGGTGCGCTGGGCCGCGCTGAAGCCCTTGCCCTTCTTCGCGGACGCCACGCTCTTCCCGAAGATCTACGCGCCGCCCTTCGCGGATCTGGGCCCGCGCTGGACCCTGGATCTGCTCGCAAAGCCCCGCGTCGACGCCGATTTTCCGGACTACAACGTGTGGGCGATGCGCGCAGGCATCCGGATCAGCCTGGGACATGGCCTGCCGCCTGGGCTGCTCACCCCTGGGGGACGGGTGCTCTTCGACGCGGCGCGCTGGCGCAACGCCAAGGGGAGCACGGTGACCTCGTGGCAGGCAGGAGACGGCCCGTTGACGCTCGAGGTCCGGGTCTACGCGACGGAGAAGACCGACACCACGCTGGTGCTGCGGGCGCACGCCGACCAGGGTGGCCTGGCGGTCGACCTCGGCGAGGTGGTCACGTGGACGTCGGCGCCGCTGGTCCACGACCCCATGGACTACATGGCCAAGACCCCGCGCCAGTGGCTGACCCTGGCGGTCGACCCGGCCGGGTGGTTGGGCAAGGCCCGTGGGCTGGTGTGGTCCCTGGCGCGGGCCGACGCGGGCGTGTCGCCGCAGCAGGCGAAGCCCTTTGTTCACGGCCGCTGGGCGCTCTACCAGGCGCACGACGTGCTGGACGTGTGGGGGCCGCCCTATGACCCGCACCAGCACACCTACAGCGGCTGGCCGCGGGCGCTCTCGCTGCCCTTCGCGCCCGCGGCGACAGCGTCTGGCAGCGCGATGGTGGTGCTGCGCCACGGCCCGGCGGGGGGGCTGCTGCACGGGGTCGGCGCGGTGGCGACGCCGCCAGGTGGGGGCGCGCCCCTGACCCTGGACCCCACGCCTGGAGGCCGACTCTTGCTCGACCAGGTCCCGCCCGGCACGTGGTCGGTGCAGCTCGGTGCGCGGCCAGGGGACCCGCTCGTGGTCGCGGCGACGCCGCCCTTCGCGCCGAAGCCGACGCTCAGCGTCACCGTGCTGCCCGGGCAGGTGACCGTGGTCCACGCCCGCGCCACGGCGCCGCTGGTCCTCACGTCGGCGAGCGCCAGCTGCGCGCAAGACACAGCCGATCCGCAGGTGAGCCTGGCTTGGTCCGTGGCGCCGCTCGCGCCCTTCTCGCGTCAGGACATGCGGGTGGAGCAGCGGCTGGTGGACCCGTCCGGCGCACAGGTGTGGCCCGGCGCGGGGGCGCGCGCCATCCGCTCGCTGAAGCAGCTCGACGCTGCGCCGCCGCCGGAGCGGCTGACCTACAGCACAGCGGTGCCGCACGACCTGGCCTGCGCTGTCGGCGCGCGTTGGCAGGCGCGGGTGGTCTACGGCGACCTCGCGGAGGACGCCCCGCAGGGCGCTGCGCTCGGTCCCTGGGCGAGCCTGGCCGTGGCGTGGGCTGCGGTCGACCCGGCACACGCGGGTGGATCGGACGCGGACGGCCCTGGTGGCGACGACGCTGGCGCCGCCGGGCCTGACGGGGAGGCGGCGGACAGCGCGGGGCCAGGCGACGGCGCGGGCGACGACCTGGGCGGGGCCACGGGCGACGCGGCGGCCGATGCCGGGCGTCCAAAGGACGCAGCTGCGCCCGACTCGGTGTCCGCTCCGTCGCAGCACGCGCCGGACAGCGGCTGTGTCGCGGTGCCACGATCCCCGTCCAACGCGTCTGGCGGCACCACGGCGCTCGGGGGCGTCCTGGCGCTCTCGCTCTGCGCCCTCGCCGTGCTGGGCCGCAGGCGTCGGCGCCGCCGATGAGCTCCCGACCCGAGCGCTCCGCGGCGCAGGAGCGCGCCGCCTGGGACCGCACCGCCAGGCCGCTGCACGCCCTGATCTTCGGCCTTGCAGCGCTGGCCGTCGCGCTGGCCACCCTGGCCCTGTCTCCCGGCGACGCGCCGCACCTGGTCGCGTTCCTGGGGGACGACGTCAACGTCCCCTGCACGCTGCGCACCACCCTCGGCGTCCCCTGTTGGGCCTGCGGCATGACCCGCGCCTTCGTCCACGGAGCCCGCGGTCACCTGGCCGCCGCGTGGGGCTACAACCCGGCCGGCCTCGTGCTGCTGGGCGTGGTCGCGCTCCAGCTCCCCTATCGCGCGGTGCGCATGGCCCGTCCGGGCGTGCTGCCGGGCACGTGGCAGCCCGACGTCGCTGTGGCCGCCGCCGCGTTGGTGCTGACCCTCGCTGTGTGGGTGGCCCGGCTGCTGGGCGCGTGGCCGTTGCCGTTGCCGTTGCCCTAGTTTGCCTCGAGGACTTGGCGGCGACGGCCTGGATCGATCGATGCGGTCGCGATCCCCGCGTCCCGGTCGCCCTCTTTTCGTTTCGGTCGCGATCCGCAACCATGGCCGCAACCCTCGCAAAGGAGCTGACGATGTCCCACCTCACCGGGCGCCTGCGCCCCGTGCTCGCGTGCGCCGCGCTGGTCGCGCTGAGCCTGCCGCCCACCCTCACCCTCGGCGCGGAGCCTGCCGCGCCCGCCAGCGCGCCGCGATTCGCCGTTGGCACCGGCCTCGGCTGGACCGGCGAGGGCGCAGGCTCCAACGCCCTCGCTGGGCTCGTCGGCGCGGGCCTCGGCGGCCTCAGCGGCTCGTTCGCCGCGCTGCCCGTCGCCGTGCTCAACGCCGAGGTGCGCGTCGGCGCGACCAACTGGCTGATGGCCGGCGTGTCCGCGCGCTACGCCACCACCGAGTCCGGCGCCCCTGCCGACTTCGCCGGCCTGACCTCCACCGTCCCGTTGGTCTCCGCGACGTCCATGCAGGTAGGCGCCGCAGTGGGGCTGCGCCACGTGCACAACCGCGGCGGCGCTGTCGAGGTCTCGACCTACGCCCGGCTCTCGGTGCGACGCACGGTGAGCGTCGCCGACGTCACCCCGCAGTCGACCGCCCAGAGCGCGGCCGAGACCACGTCGACCACACGGAGCGCCATGGAGCTGGCCGGCTCCGCGGGCATCGTGCTGGACAAGCGCCTCACGGACGCGCTGTGGCTGCGCTTCACCACGCCCGTGCTCTTCGGCGGGACCACGTCGACGGAAGAGCGCGGCACCGGCGCCACGGGCGCCGACAAGGGCGACTCCAACGGCCGCAACAACGAGTTTGGGCTCCGCTTCGCGCCGACGCTGACCCTGCGGCTGGCGTTCTGAGCCCCAGCGGGCGGTCGCCGCTCGCCTGGACGTGGTTCGCGCTGCCCTGGCAGCCCGTCGGCCTGATCGGCGTGGCCCTCGCGTTCTATCTGGGCTTCAAGAACAACTCGGCCTACGACCGGCTTTGGGAGGCGCGCAAGATCTGGGGGGGGGGCATCGTCAACGCGTCGCGCTCCTTCACTGTGATGGCCCGCGATTTCATCCACGGCGAGGACGACGCACCCGCTCTCCGCAACGAGGTCGTCCACCGCCACGTGGCCTGGTTGCACATGCTCACGGTGGAGCTGCGCAAGGTCACGCCTTGGGAGCACCAGGGCAAGCTGTCTAAAGGTTCGCGCGAGCTCTACGGCACGGCGGTCACCGAGGCCGACGCCGAGGCGGTGCTGGCCGACTACGTCTCGGAGGAAGAGGCGGCTTAGGTGCTCAGCAAGGGCAACCGCTCGTCCCATCTGCTGAGCTCGCAGTCCCGGCGACTCATGGAGCTCCGCGAGCACGGCATCATCGATCACTTGCGCCACCTGGCGATGCAGGAGCTCATCACCGAGTTCTACACGGTGCAGGGCAAGGCTGAGCGCATCAAGAAGTTCCCGCTGCCGCGGCAGTGGGTCAGCGCCAACGCCTACTGCATCTCGATCTTCATGTTTCTGCTGCCCTTCGGGATGCTCGACGTGTTCTCGCCCGGCTCCGAGGTCTGGACGGTCTTTTTCGCCATTCCGGCGACGGTCATCTGCTTCTGGGTGTTCTGGATGATGGACCGCGTCGGAGAGTACAGCGAGAACCCCTTCGAGGGCCTCGCCAACGATGTGCCCATCAAGACCATGGCCCGCGGCATCGAGATCGATATCCGCGCGATACTGGACGAGACCGACCTGCCTCCGAATCGGGGGCCGGTCGAGGGCACCGACGTGCTGGTCCGACTTGGCGTGCCTGCGAGCGCACCCACAATCGGCGTCCACATCGACGCCGGCCATGGTCGCGGCGCGGCGAACGAGGCCCGACCTCGAGGGCTCATCTGGACATCAATCTCGCGGCCGCGGGGCTGTGGTCACACGGTGGCACAGCGAGTCACGTGGGCCACCGCTCCCCTGTGACCCGCTCGCACAGCGCCCATAGGGCGTCGACCTCGGCCGCGGGCGTGTGGGTCCGCGCCAAGGGCAGATGGGTGCGCCGGGGGAGCCGGTCGAGGAAGAGCAGCCCTCCCGCCGCGGCGGCCTCTGTGGATGCTGCGAGCCACACCGCCGTGTCGGCGCCCTGTGCTGCGTTGCGCAGGAAGCTCCGAGTCACTCGATGAAAACCAGGCAAGGCTTCGCGCACGCCGCCCGTGTCGGCCCAGCCAGGGTGCATCGCGCTGACCTGGACGCCGCGCGGCCCGAGCCGCGTGTGCATGCGTTGCATCAGCTCAACCTGAGCGCGTTTGCACTGTGCATAGGCCACGACGCCGTCGAAGGTCTCTGCGCCCTGGCGAAGTTCGTTGGTGCGCAGGCGCTGGGTGTACATGCCGCCCGAGGTGACCCACACCACGCGGCTTGGCGCGTCGCGCACGAGGCGCTCGCGGACCAGCGCTGTCAGTAGAAAAGGGCCCGCCACGTGCACAGCGAAGGTGGTCTCCAGACCTTCCCGCGTCAGCTGTCGCTCGGCGAGCAGCGCGCCAGCGTTGTGCACCACCGCGTCGATGGGGGCGGGGTCTGCAAGCAGCGCCGCCGCGAGCTCGCGCACGGCTTCCAGGTCGCCAAGATCGCACCGGTGGAGCGCAAGTTCGGCGGCGGGGTGGTCCTGGGCCAGCTCGCGCTCTGCACGTTCGCCACGTGCAGGGTTGCGACAGACCAGGTCCACGCGCGCGCCGCGCTGTGCGAGCGCCTCGGCGATGGCCCGGCCCAATCCCGCGTTCGCACCTGTGACGACGATGCGCCTTCCAGTGAGCGACGCCATGCCGCCGTCTTCACTCCAGGACTGCGCGCGGGCCGCAAATCCGGGTGCGCCGAAGGCCGGCGCCACCATCCAGTCGAGGGTCCCGGCCAGGGCGCGAGACAGAGCCCCGTTGAGGGCGCGAGGGTTGGCCATGTTCACCTCCTGCTCCGCTCGATGTCGCTGCTGTCGGGCAGGTGCGGCTGTTCGCACCTCCGCAGGTTCTCGGGCATCGGTTGGCGGGGCGCTCGTGCCGCCCGGGAGGACGTTCGATGCGTGGCAGGCTGACCAGGCGACCTTGGGTTCGACGCGCGGTGACCCTGCCGCTGCTCGCGTTGGCGGCGATGGGCGCCACGGCCCTGGCGCCCTTGGTGCTGCCCTTGGCCGTGGCGCGTGACACGCTTGGCCGTCGCCGGTGGGGGCTGACGCGGGGCCTGCTGGTGCTCTGCCTGCTGCTGGCCATGGAGACCTTCGGCGTGATTCGCGCGGGCTGGATCTGGCTCCGGTGGGGTGGGCCCTGGATCGACGCGCGCGGCGCGCGGGACGCCTTCATCCGCGACAACCACGCACTGCAGCGCTGGTGGGCGTCCACGCTCTGGGACAGGAGCCGACGACTGCTGGGGGTGCGGGTCGAGACGTCAGGTCTGGAGGCGTTGCACGGCGACGGACCACTCCTGGTGTTGGTGCGCCACGCCAGCCACGCCGACACCCTCTTGCCGGTCGTGCTGCTCGGCACACGTCGGCTGCGCTACGTGCTCAAGGCAGAGCTTCTCCTCGACCCCTGTCTTGACGTCGTGGGCCAGCGACTGCGCAACGCCTTTGTGACTCGTGGGGGCGTCGACCGTGCTGCGGAGGTCACGCGCGTGGCCCAGCTCGCCGAGGGGCTCGCCGCCGACGAAGCCGTGGTCGTCTTTCCGGAAGGCACACGAGCGACACCGGCGAAGCGCGCGCGCGTGATTCAACGGCTCGAGGCGCGGGGGGATCTCGAGGGAGCGGCCCTCGCGCGGCAGCTCGCGCGCACCCTGCCGCCGCTGCGCGAAGGTGCGGTGGCGCTGGTTGAGCGGTCGGCGGACGCCGACGTGGTCGTGGTGGCGCATCGTGGGCTCGAGGTGGCGAATCGCCTGCCGAACCTGCTGTCCGGGGCGCTCGTCGGCGCGACGGTGAAGGTGCATGTCTGGCGGGTGCCCGCAGCCGAGGTGCCCCGCGATCCAGCGGGTGCCCAGGCCTTCCTCGCGGCGCAGTGGCGGTCCGTCGATCTGCTCGCGGGGGGCGTGCAGCCAGAGGCGGGACGGCCAGGCGCAAAGGCGCTGCCGGCGCGCGTCGGCGCGCGTCGACGTCAGCGGGTAGGCGACGTCGCGCTTGGGTGACGCGACGCAGCACGTCCCTTCGCCGTGCAGCCCCCCGGGCGAGGCTGCTCAGGGACCGCAGGTGCCGCCGACACCGAGCCCCTTGGACGTGCTCCAGTTCGAGAGTCCCCCTTGGAGCGCGAAGTCCTTGAGCGCCCCGTGGTTGCCCTTGCCGCTGGTGTCCTTGGCGACGGCTACGGTGCTGTTGTTGCCGCCGGGCGTGCCGTCTTCGAAGGTGTAGTTCACCAGGCGGCCCGGGCGGGGGCCGGTGATCGTGCAGCTCACCGCCGCGCCGCCGGCGCAGCTGCCGGTCTTGCACTGGTCAGCCTGCGTGCAGGCGTCGCCGTCGTCGCACTTGGGGCCCTAGGCCGGAGCGTGGGCACAGCCCTTCTTCGCCGTGCAGGCGTCGGTGGTGCACACGTCCGCGTCGTCACACAAGGTCACCGGCACGGGCAGGCCGGCGCAGCTGCCTCCAGCGCAGGTGTCCCCCGTGGTGCAGGGGTCTGCGTCGTCGCACGCCCCGCCCTTGTTGGCGGGCGCCGCGTTGCACTGTCCGGGCGTCGGGTCACAGAGGCTCACGGTGCACGCCCCGGGCAGCGCGGCAGGGCACGGGACGACCGTGGCCGCGTTGAGCCTGCAGCTCGGCGGACCCGCAGTCTTGTCGCCGTACAGGCTGCCATTGCACACGTTGGCGTCGTCGAAGGGCGCGCAGTCGGAATCTTCCCAGCACAGGCAAGCGTTGCTCTGCTGCACGCACTCGCCGGCGGCGCAGGTGTCCTTGCTGCAGACAAAGCCGCCGTCGTTGCAGGGGGTGCCGTCTGGTCGCTGCGTTGCCTTGCACTTGCTGTCCTTGGGGTCGCACTGCTGCGGTGAGCAGGTCGTGCCCCCAGCGCAGCCCACGGCGGTCCCCGGCGCGACGGCGCAGACCTTCTTTGCCTTGTCGCAGTACAGGGTCCCAGCACAGAGATCTGCGCTCTGCTTGGCTTTGCAGTCGG
Organism: bacterium; assembly: GCA_030425545.1. GTDB lineage: Bacteria > Myxococcota_A > UBA9042 > UBA9042 > UBA9042 > UBA9042. The sequence continues at coordinate 32,733 of JAUIAC010000018.1, forward strand.
CGTCGCTCGCACAAGGACACAGGTTCGTCGCCGGAGCGCAGGTGCCGCCCTTGCAGACATCGACGGTGGTGCACCAGTTGCCGTCGGCCTCGCAGGGTTTGCCCTCCGAGGCGGGCGTCATCTTGCAGACCCCATCTTTGGCGTCACACGTGTTCTTCAGGCAGTCCGTGTCCTTGCCCACCCCACAGGTGACCACCGTCGCGGGGTTCGGGTAGCACTGCCCCTCGGGCTTGTTGCAGAACATGCTGCCGACGCACTTGTCAGTCGCAGCATACTTCGTGCACTCGGCGGTGGTGGTGCACTGGCACGCGGACTTCGACGGCTTGCACCGCCCCTTGGTGCAGCCCTCTCCGCTCGTGCAGTCGAAGCCATCGTCGCAGGGGAAGCCTTCGGGCAGCTCCTGCATGTCGCAGGCGCCCGTCTTGGGGTCGCAGGTGTTCTTGCGACACGCAGACAACCTGAACACTGACAAGCTCGGTGGCACCGAGCGCTGTGTCGCCGCCCTGAGCCGCTGGGTCGCGTCCCGAAAAGGGCGCTTGACCGTCGGCCTGCTGGGCTGCGTTCCCGAGCCCAGGGCGCTCTGGGAGGCCGTTGGCGCTCGCGTCGTCACTTGGACGGGCACCCCGCGCGGCGTGAGCGGACTCAAGGCCAAGGTCGACGGCCGGGTCGACGTCGCGCTGCTGCATTTTTTTCCCCTGCGTACGCCGCTGAGCTGGAACCTGCGCGCGCGTCTCGGCTGTCGGGCGGTGATGGTCGACGACCACTCGGGCCAGGAGCGGAACCTGCCGGGGCCCATGGCCCGCGCGCGTCGATTCGTGATTCGCGGTCCCTTGGCCGCGGTGGACCGTGTGATCGGCGTCAGCGACTTTGTCACGCGCCGTGTCGCAGAGGTGACCGGGCTCCCGGCCCACCGACTGTCCACGGTGCACAACGGTGTGCAGACCCGGGCGGTCGGCCAGGCGGCTCCCCGGCAACCGAAGCTCGCGCTCGTCCTCGCCCGCGCTGGTGGCTCGCGCACGCGGCTCGGGGCGCTCGCGGCAGACGTATGTCCCAGGGCCAGGTTTATTGGCCTGCGGTCGGACGTGCCGGCGTTGATCTCCATGGCCGACGTCGTCGCTGTTCCGAGCGTGTGGGCAGAGGCCTACGGCCTTGTCGTCGCCGAGGCGCTGGCCGCTGGTCGGCCGCTGGTCGCCTCCCGGGTCGGCGGCATTCCGGAGCTGGTCCGAGACGGCGAGACCGGCCTGCTGGTCCCGCCCCACGACGCCTCTGCCCTGGCGGCGGCGCTGGACGTCTTGCTTGGTGACCACCGCGCCCGCGAGTCGCTCGGCCGCTCCGCCCAGGCAGACGCCCGTCGCCGTCTGACCGTCGAGCGCATGACCCATCAGATCGGAACGACCTTGACGGAGGTGCACCATGCTCGCGCTGCTGCCTGACTCCAGGGTCTCACCCCTCCTCCTCTCTCTCGAGCGTGACGGCATGGTGATGCTGCCCTCCCTCCTGACCGGTACGCTGCTGCGAGAGGCTCAGCGCGCCTTTCGCGCTCGACTGGCGGCGCCCGCGAACCACCGTTTCCGGGGGTGGTACGCCACCGACCGCAACCGGCTCATCCTGGATGATGTGCTCGCCGACTCCGAAGGGCTGTTGCGCGCCGCGCTCGACCCCATCGTGCTCGATGTCGCTGACGCTTGGCTCCGCCGCTCGTGGCAGTTCACCGAGGCCAAGGGCTGGCGGACCCTGGCGACAGACAGCAGCTTTCACTGCTGGCACGGCGACGCCTGGTACGACGACGGTCACCATGACGCCGCGTTCCACGCGAGGGTGCCGCGCCGGCTCAAGCTCGCCGTCTACCTGAGTGACGTCGACGGTGGCGGTTTCGGATACGTGCCCGGCAGCCACGGTGATGTTCCGCACCGCACCCGGCGCGACGATGAGGTTCCGAAGGACCGCGTGCGCAACGTGCGTGGCCCGGCGGGGACCGGCTTTCTTTTCGACGTCTCCGGGACGCACCGACAGATCTGTCCGGTCCCAAAGGACCGCGACGCCGTGTTCTTGGTCATGAATGATCCAGCCGTCCCCGTGCAGCCGGCCGACGTCGCTGCCGATCGCTACCGTCCCCTCCGCCTGAACGCCGCGTTGATCGGTGGACTCTCGGCTCGCGAGCGGCGCGTGTTGGGGATCGGTCGCCGCGAGCTCTGGCGGTCGGGCGCCACGCCAGCGCTCCGTCAGCCCCATCTGGCCAGGGCGATCGGGGTTGCGTCTCTTGCGGCGCTTGGCATCGACAGCCTGGTCGCCCGAGTCCGTGCCCGCCTGACCTGAAGCCAGCCGTCTGGACACGTCGGACGCCCCACACACCCACCTGCGAGCAATCCCTCGATCGGAGTCAGCCATGAACCTCCAGACCTTTTTCGTCGACGTGCGTCGCCAACGGACCTGGTTTCACGCCCTGGTCTACCGGGTAGGCAAGGCCGCGATGCACCACTTGACGGGGCATGACCCCGTCAGCTTCGAGTAGGCGCGGCGATTCAGGCGCGTTGGACGGCGGCGCCGTCGGTCCCGCGGTGCAGGCGAAACTGTGGCTCCCGCGGAGCAGAGCACACGCTGCTCGCGTCGGGCGGGTCTCGGCGTCACGCTCGACGCCGCACGGTCGTGACCGCCAGCATGCAGAGGGTCAAGAGCAGCCAGGGAAGCGGGTCGTTCGGCGGCGCAGCAGCCGCGCAGCCCGTGGGCGGCGTCGCGCCGTCGTCCGCGTCGACGGCGCCGCTGGGTGTGACTTCCGCGGGGCAGGGCACATCGGCCCGCGGCTCCGAAGGCGCTTCGGCCAGCGTCTCGTGGAAGCGGCGGACCTCGTCCAGCAAGGGGATGACCTCCAGCATGGCCTCCGCGTCGAACTTCTCGACGGTTCCCACGCTCAGCCAGAGCTTCGCGGTCCGGCCGTCGGCCGGCCACGCCGCGAGCCAATAGTCCCCCGTCTCCGGCAACGTCACCGTCTGCTCCAGCAGAATCCAGGACTGGGTGCTGCTGAATGGCTCGTCGAAGAGGGTGCCCTCCTGCGGCGTCGCGGCGGGCCACGTTCGTCCGGTGGAGGCAGGGGCTGCAAAGGGCAGCGCGACGGGTGGCAGGCCCGGCCCCAGCAGAGCCAGCGCGAAAGGCCGGTGGGCGAGTCGCTCGAGCACCGGCACGCCGAGCTGCACGAAGAGCGCGTCGCCCGCCTTGGCCGGGATTCGGAACCAGAGCCGACGGGCGTCGCAGGTCGCCCGGTGGTAGACGACCTGCGACAGCTCGATGTCTTGGACCACGTAGGCGTCTTTCGGCGTCGACCAGGCGCCATCTTGCAACGCGGGTCGGTGGCCAAGCGCGGGACTGGCCCACATCGTGCAGAGAATCAGGGTGAGCGTCTGGCGTGAGTACGTCGGCATGGTGAGACCTCTTGGGGGCCCGTGGGATGCGACGGCTGACCAAAGGTTGCAGGCGGTGCGCCGCTTGCCGCGACCCTCGGTGGAGTTGGCCGCCATGCCTTCGACGTCCGGAGGTGTTCATGCATCGGGCGGCCTCTTGTGCCCCGTCTTTCGTGCTGTCTGTCGCCTCTGGCCGTGGGGGGCGGGACCGACTCTGTCGAGGCTGGCCCATCGACCGGCACGTCGAGCTCAAGCGACGCCGCCAAACGAGCCGCCGTGCATCGGCGGCGGCTGGCGCGTCGACGCCGGCACCGCGTGTGTGCGCAACAACAGCAACAAGATGCCGTGGAACGACGACGTACTCTGCTGCAAGGACTGAGGGTCCCGCCCGGACTGGGAGGCCCGGGGAGGCCCGCTCACTCCGGGCGAGTGCTCCGCGAGGGAGCTGCGGCGCGCAGCAGTCGCTTGGCTTGATTGGGGACGAGCGAGAGGTGGCCCTCTCCGGTGACCACATGGAACGACGCCCCAGGGATCGCAGCGGCAAGGGCGCGGTTCGCGCGCATCGAGGCCATCTCGTCATGGTCACCGATGAAGACCTCAGTGCGGACACGAATCTCGTTGACTTTGAACCCCCAGTCCCGTCGATAGAGCAGGTGCTCTGTGACGGATCCTGCTACCCCCTGCGCGTAGCCAAGCCGCTTGCTTGCGACGTAGTCGGCGCCATGGGCCGCGAGGAACGCAGCGTCGGCGTCCCCAACGCCGCCTTGGGTTTGGCGAAGCAACTTGGCCGGGTCCTCCGTGGCGAGTCTGCGCTGCTGCTCGAGCAGCTTGCGCAGCGCCCACGGTGACCAATCTGCGAGCTTGGCGACCAGTCGAAATGGCAGGGCGATGTCGTTGGCCAGTGAAGCGAATGGCGGTGGTGGCGCTGCCCCGACGAGCACCAACGCGGTGACCCGATCCGGCAACGCCCAAGCCGTGGCTAGGCCGTGTGGTGCGCCACCCGAGAGCGCAATGACACCAAAGCGGTCGATGTTCAGGTGCGAGGCGAGGGCGGCGACGTCGTCAGGCCAATCCAGCAGACGACGGCTGGGCGCTGGGTCGGAGTCTCCGAAGCCGGGCCGGTCTGGGGCGATGACACGCAGCCCGAGCCTGCGGGCGTGGGTCGCGAGTGCGGCTCCCTCAAGGCGGGAGCTGTCTCCCCCTGAGAAGTAGAAGATGGCCTGGCCGCGGCGGTCTCCATATTCGGCGTAGGTCAGGCGTCTGCCGTTGACGATGACGACTCCGTCAGGTCCGCGCGCGGTGAGTCGCTCGATTTGGGTCGTCATGTGCATGTCCAGGATTTGGGGATGGGAGCATGCGCTCGCGGCGAGGGCAAACAGCATGGCCGCCGTCGTGGTAGTTCTGTGGGACTTGTGGTTCATGACGCCTCCGGCTGGTCGTGTTCCCATGGTGGTCGCGGGCGCGCTGCGCGCGCAGTGACCAAGGCGGACAACGGGATGACACTTCTGGCCAGGTCATGAGCGGGGCGACGGTCACGAGCCTCGCGTTCGCGCCGTTGCTCCGCGTGGCACGGGCTGCGGGAGGTGTCCTCGGGCGCCGGGTGGTCAACGTGGCTGGCCCGCTGCCGGACCCCGCGTCCCTGCAGGAGCACGTCCCGGTCGAACGCTATCTCGACTGCTGGTCAGCCCTTGAAAGCTCGCTCGGGGGCCAGGTCGCCGTTGACGCGGTCGTCGCCCAATCCAATCTGGCTGACCTCGAGATTTTTGGCTTTCTCGCCACGACAGCCGTCGATCTCAACGCCGCGTTTACCCGGATCGCTGCGGTCCGCGTGCTGTGGGCGGTGGGGGCTGGTTGGTCCGTGGTGCGCGACGAGCAGAGTGTCACGCTGCGGTATCATCCCTGGGCCACGGCGCACCCCGGCAGCGACGTCGCTTCGGCCTTCGCCGTCACCGATATGTTGCGCAGCATTCGTCAGATTGCTGGCGCAGACGTGCAGCCGCTCGCCCTCGTCATAGACCACGAGAGCTGCACCTATCGCTTGACGCTCGACGTCGACATCGGCGCCCGCAAGGCGCTGCAGTTTGACGACCGTCTCCATGACTTCTTTGTTCGTGAGTGTGAGGCTCTCATCACGCGGCTGCCGACCTCGGATGACTGGCTCGCTCGGACGACCGCTGCGCTCGCTCGAGCGCACGCTGGCACCATCCCGACCGCTGCGCTCGTGGCCAGACAGCTCGCGGTGAGCCCGCGGACGCTGCGACGTCGCCTCGCAGACAATGGCACCACCTTTGGCCAGCTCCGTAGCAGCGTCGCGCTCGAACTCGCGCAGGCCTACCTCGCACGGGGCCTGTCCACCGCCGAGACGGCGTATGCCCTCGGATATGCCGAGCCACGCGCCTTCTTCCGCGCGTTCAAGGGCTGGACAGGCTCGACGCCGCGGCAGTTCGCCGACGCTCTCCGCGCGTCGCCCGCAACAACGCCGTCGACACGCTGACGTGCGTGGGGGCTGGAGCGGCTGTGGGTCGCCTCTCGGTGTTGCGACGTGTTTGGAGGGCTCTGCCCCCGGGTTGAGCGTCCGACGCTGTCCGCGTCGTCTCCGCCGTTGATCGGCCCGCCTTCAGCGATCGAGCACCCGCCGCAGAAACGCGCCGCTCTTGTGGGCGATGGCGCTGAACGTGGCGCTGATCTCCCCGTCTGCGCCGGTCGCGCTCGGCGAGCGTGCCAGTAGCCGCTCGAGCCGCTTGCCGTCGACGTGGTTCGGATCGGCCTTCAAGCAGATCTCCAGCCACCGCATGGCGTCGCGGGTGTCCCCGTCGTGCCGGCGCATGTGGGCGAGCAGGTACGCGGCCTGCGCGCGGTACGCGCCGGCGATCTCGCGCTCTACGACCCGGGTCCACAGGCTCCTGGCGGCGGCCGTGCGCGACTCCAGGGGATGCGAGGTGTCCCCCAAGACGGCCTGGCCCAGCAGCAGCTCGATCTCGGACTGCGGCACGTCGGGGGCCTGACGCCGCAGGTCGTGGATCGCCTGCTGGGCGGTGGCGAAGTCCCGCTTGGCGAGCAGCGCGCGAATCCCGCGCAGGCGCCCCTCGGCGTCGACGACGTCGGCCTGGCCCGTGCGCAGCAGCGTCGCGCGATAGGCCTCGCGTTCGGCGGGCTTGCCGATGCGCGCGAAGGCCTGCGACAGGGCCCGGGTCGCCCGCTCGACGTCGGCCGTGTGCTCGCCCTTTCCCCTGAAGATCGCCCGGTCCGGGTGGAGCAGGACACACAGGTCCCGGTGAGCGAGCTCAACCTCGCGTTGCGCTGCGTTCTGGCTCAGCCCGAGCATCGCGAAGGCGTCGGCGCCGTTCTCGATCCGCTCGAGCACCTCGGCCAGCGCCTCGAGGGATGGTTGTGTTGTCGCCACGGTGACCTCGACTCCAAGTGAGGGGCGGCGGGCCCAACCTGGGAGGCGCCCGCTCTACATGCCCTGTTGTTTCGTCTGATGGGCAAAGACATACCGAATGCCTCGGCCAAGGGACAGCGCAATCCTGGCGTGACCGCAAAGCTTCACGATGTGGCTGGTGCCGCGCTCGCCTCGTCAGCCGTGGACTGCGTCCTGCCGCGCCGCTCGCTCTTGCGGCTGCGGAGGGCGACCGTGCGTTGGTACTGGGGGGCTCGCTGGGGCAGGGTGGGGGACCGGAGCGGTCAGGTCCTGCTCGCCCTGTCCGGGCCGCCACGGCTCGGTTCACGGTGCGCATCTCTCGGTGGATGGCCACTTGCAGCCGATCTCCCGCAAGGTCCAACGGAGGCGCGGCGCCATGCACAACACGTCCATCATCCCGCTCGTCGCGTGTCTGATGTGCGTCGCCGGATGCGGGACGCCTGGTGACGGAGACCGGGGCGCCGACGTCCACACCGGAACCGACGTCGACACTGACGCCCTCGTGGACGCTGGCGCGGCCGCGGACACTGGCGCCCCCGTGGACACTGGCGCTGACGTCGATACCGGCGCTGACGTCGATACCGGCGCTGACGTCGATACCGGCGCTGACGTCGATACCGGCGCTGACGTCGATTCCGGCGCCGACGTCGCTTGGTCAGACGCCGGCGCCGAGACCTCGGTGGTCAGCGACATCGGCGATGGCGACGCGCAGGGATGCACCGGCGCGGCGCCAGACTGCGCCCAGTTCTGCGGGAGTGACTTCAAGGTCGGGGTCGCTACCTGCAGCGGCGCAAAGTGGGTCTGCGCCGACGGCGTGGTGAAGCCCGACTGCCCCAAGGACACCTGCTGGGGAGCGCAGCCAGAGGGCTATGTGTGCGAGGCGGGCAAGTGGCTCTGCAAGCCGAGCGCGGCCCACTATGCGACGTGTCCGACCACGATGTGCGCGACCTGTGACGGCTTCGCCGGGCTGGTGATCCAGGGCGGCTGTTCGTGCGCCTGCACGGCCGGACAGGTCGTCTGCACCAAGGTCGCGCCGGCGTGTGACGCGACGTTCTCGAGCGATCTCTCCGACGTCGCGCTCGTCTTTCCGCCCGGCCCGTGCACGGCGACCTTGGCTGAGGCGGCGGCGGGGCTCGTCATCCCCTACAAGGTCATCGTCGCGCAGCCGGTGACCGACGTCGTCGCGCTGCCCATGGACGCGGGGCAGTGTGGCCAACCCGACAAGAGCGGCCTCGTCCCCTTCGCGAAGGTCGAGGGCGGCGGGCACAAGTGGTGTGTCTGTGACGCAGGCCTGTGCATGGGGCCGAGCGGGACGACCAAGACGCTCGCCGCGGGGACCTTCGGCGGCGCCTTCACGTGGGACGGCGTCAACTGGTCCGGCCCCTCGGACACCGGCAACCCCAAGGGCAAGCCCTTCCCCGCAGGCAAGTACACCGTCTCGTTGCAGGCCAAGGGCTACCGGGTGGACGCCGCGAAGGGCAAGGTGCCCTTCACCCTCTCCGCGACGCGTTCCCTCGTGCTCGTGCCCTGACGGACTGCGGCGCCGCTTGTCGTCGCCGGAACGTGCCCGGCCGCCCGCGCACAGGGAGGCCAACGTGGCGGCGTGGCGCGAGCCCACCCCGCGGCTGCGCCCAGGCGCCCTGGTCGCTGCCAGGCCGCCGCGCTAGCCTGGGTCCGACCTAGGAGCCGACATGACCCACGCGCCCCCCGATCCGCCGGCCGGTGATCTTGCCGGTGCGCCCCCTGCGCCGCCAGTACCCACTGCGCCGCCAGCACCCGCCGCGCCTTCAGCAGCCGCCACGCCACCGGCACCTGCCGCGCCTTCAGCAGCCGCCGCGCCACCGGCGCCCGTCGCGCCGGCAGCGCCCGCCGTGCCGCACGGGGTCGCTGGCCCTGGCTTCCCGCAGCCCCCGGCCGCTCACCGCGCAGGGCCAGCCTCGTCACCCTTTCAGCAGGGCGGTGGCGCACCCCGTGGACCCGGCCCCAGCACCATGTCCATGGTGTCCGCCGGCCTCGGGCTCTCCGGGCTCGGCTTTGTCACCTTTGGCTGCTGCTGCGGCATATTTTCGCTGCTGGGTGTGCCGCTCGGGCTCGCGGGCCTCATCATCGGCTACCTCGAGCGCGGCAAGGTCAAGGCCGGCGAGGTCGACCCAGCCAGCGACACCTGGGCGCTCGTGGGCATGATCACGGGCGGCATCTGCACCGCGCTCGGCGTCCTCTTCGGGGTGCTCGCGGGCATCGGCCTGCTCGCCAACTTTTCGAAGCTGCTCCAGGAGCTGAAGGACAACGTGTGACGTCCAGGCCCGCGGCAGCCGCTCTCAGGGCGCGGTGAACACCGCGCAGCTCCGCGGCGGCAGGGTCGCGGTGCCGACGCCAGCGTTCACGCTCAGCGTCGCGCCGAGCCCCACGTGCTCCTTCGCCGCGCCGGCCTTCCACCCGAGCTGGCTCAGCTTCAGCGTCAGGATCGCGGCCTTGCTGCCGCGGTGCACGACCACCACAGCCGCGTCGCCGCCCGGCGCCGCCCGCACGAAGGGCAGGGTGTCCTCGGTGGCGCCCAGGCTCTGGTAGGTGCCCTGCCGCAGGGCCGCCAGCTGCTGGCGGGCAGCTCCCAGCTTGCGCGCGGTCGCCAGCAGCCCTTGTTCCCGGGCGTTCAGCGCGCCCGGCTTCACCCCTGACCCGCTCACGGCCAGCCCGCGAAAGGGGTGGCGGTTGTCCGGATCGCTGGCGCCGAACTCCCCGTAGGCGTCCCCCGCGTAGAGCATCGGCGCGCCGGGGATGGTCAGCAGCCAGCACAGCGCCGTCCGCGCCCGCAGGTAGGGCTCGTCTTCGCCCGGCTGGTCGGGCAGCGGCTGGTCGCTCCACTTGTTGTCGACCACCGACTTGGGGTGCCCCGCCTGCCCGCGATAGTCCGCCCGCGTGA
>JAUIAC010000373.1 GCA_030425545.1 bacterium
CCCGGGCGGTACCCCTCGCCAGCCACGCTCAGCATCGGGTGCAGCGCGAGCCCCGGCTGCGCGCCGCCCTTGATCCAGCGGAAGAGCTCTGCGCCGCCGGTCAGCGCGCCGGAGCGCACGTCGCCGTTGGGGCTGCCCACGAGCACGCCAGCGCGGCCGTCCTTCTCCAGGCCCGGCACGAAGCTGACGGCCCAGCCGAACTGACCGCCGCCCGTCAGCCCTGTCACGCTCAGGCGCGCCTTGTTGCTGGCGTCGACGATGGGCACGAGCTGGGTTGGCGGCTTGCCGTCGACGATGACCGCAGGCTTGAGCGTCTTGAGGTAGGCCGCTGTGACCACCCAGGCCGTGCCGACCGACGCGGTGCCGTCGCTGTACGCGTAGCCGCCGACCAAGAGATCCGGCTGCTTGTCGCCGTCGACGTCGAAGCCGCTGGCCAAGGAGATGCCCGCCCGGGCGTTGGACGCCCCGCCGCGCAGCACGGCCTCGCGCGGCACCGTCGACGCGCACTTGGGACCCCAGCCATAGACGATGTGCACCGTGCCCTGGTTCGACAGGCCGTGGTCCTCCGCGTCCGCGCCGACGGCGAACTCGTCACAGCCGTCGCCGTCGAGGTCCTGCAGCGGCGCCACGCTGCGTCCCAGATAGTCGTTGGTCTTGGCGCCGATCACCGTGGTCGCCGGCGCGCAGAGCACCGAGATGCCGGCGCCAGGCGCCTTGCCGTAGAACACCCCCCAGCCGCCGGCGTTGGTCCGCCCTGGTGCGTCCCAGGCGTAGCCGCCCATGACCAGGTCGTCGCGGCCGTCGCCGTTGACGTCCATGCCGAAGGCCAGGCTGTCGCTGTAGTTCGAGACCTTGGGGCCGTAGGCGACGAAGGAGGGCTGCGTCGTGGGCCAGCCGGCCTTGGTGCCGCGGTACACATACGTCGCCGACACATTGTTGCGCGACGAGCCGCACTTGGTGCCCTTGACGTAGGCCGACGAGAACGAGGACGGACGGTCCTCCGCACGCGCCGTCACGGCCAGATCGTTGACCCCGTCACCGTCGAAGTCGCCCCGCCCCGTGACCACCCAGCCGTGGTAGTCGTGCGCAGAGTGCCCGGTGTGCCCGCGCGCTTGCCAGGCGGGCGTGGAGGTGTCGACGCCGTTCTTCGTGCCCTTGTAGACATAGACCACCCCTGCGCGCGTGCCCTGATACACCGGCGTGTCGCCGGGCTTGGCCTTGTTGGCCGGGTCGTAGGGCGAGCCGACCGCCAGGTCCTCGAACCCGTCCCCGTTGAGGTCCCCCACGAAGCTGGTGTGCCAGGCGAAGCGCGCCCCCGAGGCCTGCATCGGCGCGTTCAGCGCGGTGGCCTTGCTGCCGGCCTTGCTGGGAAAGAGGTACGAGCGCCCCAGGTTGTAGCCAGCTGAGTCGTCCAACGCGGCGAAGGCCGCGATCTCGCCCTTGCCGTCGCCGTCGACGTCTTGGATCACCGCCATGCCGACCCCCATGTAGTCGCCGCCCTTGGTGCCCGAGACGACGCGCGTCGGCGTCTTCGACGGCAGCTTGCCCTTCACGCCTGCGTACACCGCCACGAGGCCGACGCTGCTGGGCCCCCCCTTCAGCTCGCCGTTGGCGTGACATCCGAGCACGTCGGCGATGCCGTCTCCGTTCGCGTCGCCCACGGCGACCCGGTAGCCGTAGTAGTCGTACGCGTTCGGCCCCTCGACGGTCCACGCGGCGTCCTCCACGGTCCGGATCTTCGTCGCGGGCGCGGTGCTCGACGACGGCGCGTTGAACACGTGGACCGCGCCGCGCCCGACCTTCGCGGGGCTACCGCGCCAGTGCAGCTGGCCGACCACGAGCTCGTCCTGCCCGTCGCCGTCGACGTCGGCCATGGCCAGGCTGCGCCCAAACTGCGACGCCGCCTGCCCCTTGAGCTCGCCGCTCCACATGCGCACGGGCTGCGTCGTCGGGCCGCCCAGCCCCTTCGCCGTCTTCTTGGTGCCCAGGTAAAGGCTGACCAGCCCGTCGTTGTTGGCGGTGCCCTTGTAGTAGAGCGAGCTGACGGCGAGGTCGCACAGCCCGTCGCCGTTGACGTCGCCCGACGCGACGTCCCAGCCCACGCGGGTGTTCACCACCGACGTCCACTTGCCCTTGCCGTCGGGCAGGGCGGCGTAGCGGGTGATGTCGGGCTTCTCCAGGAAGCCGTCGGCGTGGCCCAGCCAGACGTAGAGCGCGCCTGTGCTCGACACCACCGGCTTGGCGTTCGGATCTTCGGCGTAGATGGCGCCGGCCGCGACGTCCATGAGCCCGTCGCCGTTGACGTCACAGGACGCGACGCCCCAGCCCATCTGGTCGGAGTTGCGCGGCCCCTTGAGGACCCACTTGGGCGACTTGCTGAAGAGGCCGGACTTGAGCCCACGGTACACGTACACGGCGCCGTTGTTGGTCGTGCCGATGTCTGCGTAGGGGGCCCCCACGATGAGATCCGCGCGCTTGTCCCCGTCGACGTCGGCCACACGCATGCCGTAGCCGAAGCGCGTGTCCTTGCCGGTGCCGTGGAGCACCTGCGCCGGCTTGGGGTCCAGCCCCTTGGCGTTGCTGCGGTAGACGTACACCGCGCCGTCGTTGAAGGCGCTGATGTCGGCCTCGGCGTTGGACACCACCAGCTCGTCGCGACCGTCGCCGTCCAGGTCCGGCACCCGACGCACGTGGCCTGCCACGTAGCCGTCCCCAGCGGGCGCGAGCGACTCCTCGGTCGCCGCGACGCCGGTGAGCTGCACCTGCACCACCTTGCCCGTGAAGTCGTCGGTGACCTTGGCGGTGGCCTTGCCGGCCTTGGTGGCCTTGACCCCGCTCGCCCCCTCGGTGGCGAACGCGCCGGCTGGCAGCGTCACCGTGTAGTGCCCGGACCCTCCCTGGACCACGACCTGCGCGGTGGTGCCCACCGGCACCGCCAGCCGCGGCGGCCGGGCCACGAGCTTGGCGTTGGCCGCGACGTGCACGAGCGCGACCGAGGTCTCCCCCGTGGCGTTGTCTTTGACCTGCACCTGGTCGTCGCCGTTCTTGGCGCCTGCGACGTACACCCCGGTCTTGGCCTGGAGCTTCGCGCCGCTGCCGTTGCTCTTGAGGGCGAAGGAGAAGCTGCCGGAGCCGCCCTTGACGCTGAACGTGAACTTTTGCGCAGGGCCGACGGTGGGCTCGAGCGGGGCCATGGCCAGGGGCTCCACGACCGTCATCTTGGCCTGCGCGTCGCCGACGCAGCCGAGATCCGTGACCTTGACGATGTCCGTGACGCCGGTCTTGTCGCCGGAGAGGTAGGCGCCGGTGAGCTTGTTCAGCACGGCGCCGCTGGCGTTGTTCACCAGGGTGTAGCGGTACGCGCCGGTGCCGCCGCTGGCGACGAAGGTGCGCAGGTCGTAGGGGAGCGTCTTGCCGGTCTGTGGCGTGATCGCGAGGGCAGGGCTGCACGGCTGCGGGCCCGACAGCACGTCGGTGGTGTCCGCCGCGAGGCCGACGTCGCCGGTGACGTCGCCGCCCGAGGCACCGTCGATGAGCGCGTCGAGCGGGTTCACGTCGGGCTCGCTGGCGTCGTCCGTGGCGTCGCTGGCTTCGCCGTCGGCGCTCCCGTCTGCAGCGGCCGCGTCGGCCGAAGCGCCGGTGTCGGGATCGCCCGCGTCCTGGGCGCCAGCGTCTTGAGCGCCAGCGGCATCTCCCCCTGGCGCGTCGTTCGCTTTGGCGTCGGAGGTCGTGGCGCCAGAGTCCGTGGCACCAGTGTCGGTGTCCCCGGTGTCCCCGGTGTCCCCGGTGTCCCCAGAGCCAGTATCCGCGGAGCCTGTGTCCGCCGGGGTCCCGCCAGGGCTGTCCTGCCCGCAGCCAGCCGCAGCGACGAGCACTCCCACCAGCAGGACCGCGCGTGCGCGGCAAAACGTCTTCATGGGCCACCTCCCGAACTGAGCGTGCGGACGATACCCGCTCCGCGCGCGTCCGCACAGCGTTGAAAGCGGAAGCCCGTCGGTCGCCGCAGCATCCCGTGGCGACGTGGTCGTCAGAGCGCTTGGGGTCCAGCCTCCTGGTGCGGATTGCGGTTGACGCGGCGTGGGCCCGCGCGGGACCCTCCCCCGGCTTGACGCGGGCCCGCGCGGCGCCACCAAAGGGGCGGCGCGCTCCCTCTCGCGCCGAGCCGCCGGTCACCGAAGCGGACCCATCGACACCCGGTCAACGCCATGCAACTTGGTCGTGACAGCTCGAACGAAGACCGGGGGCGGAGCCAGCGCGATCGTGCTTTGACGGCGCTGGTCCTGTCCCCACTGGAGGCCCGCATGCAGCTGGACTGGCCCGCTCGCCCGCCGCGGCACACCGCACCGCGCCGCGAGCCCCCCGCGCGGGTGGCGATGCGCTTCGCCGCCCTCCTGGTCCTTGGCCTCGCGCCGGCTGCGTGCAGCAGCGGCGGCAGCGACGCCGCGCCGCAGGACACGGCGGCGCTTGACGCTGGCGCCACAGACGCTGGCGAAGCGACGGACGTGGGTGACGACAGCGTCGGCGCTGGCGGCAGCGACGTGGCGGGCGCGGCCGACATCGGCGCGCCGGACTCCGGCACGACCGACACGGGCGCGTCCGACGCAAACACGACCGACGCAAACACGCCCGACACGGGTACAGACGCCGGGGCCAGCGACACCACCGTGGTCGACGCCGGGCCGCAGGACGTGTTCGCGCTGCCGGCCGGCACCCCGGTCAGCGCCATCGTGACCAAGCTGAGCGTTGGCCCGTGGGCCTTCGCTGCCCCCGTGCCGGGCGACGTCGCGCTCGCGGTCGACGGCAAGGGCGCTGTGAAGCTGGTCGGGCCGCTCGACGGCCAGGTCGACGCCGTCGAGGGAGCCCTTCAGTCCCCGCGCACCGCCTTCGCCTTCGACAAGCTGGTCTACGGGGTCGACAAGCAGGGCCTCCACGCCGTCCTGTCGGGGAAGCTGAAGCCCTCGCCGCTCAACCCCCTGCTGCCCAAGGGCGAGGTCACGCGCGTCCTCACGGTCCAGCAGGCCCAGGGCGTCGACCTGTGGTTGGTCGTGGGCAGCGCGCTCGTGCTCTACCGAGACGGCAAGCTCTACACCGTCACCGCGCCCAAGCTCGACGCGACCGGGGCCACGTTGACCCACGGCGGCACGGTCGACGGTGGGCCAGCCCTGTGGGTCGGCGGTCCTGCGGGGCTCCACGCGATTCGCGTCAGCGACGGCGCCAAGGCGGGCCAGGTCACGTCCTGGCACTACCTCGTCAACCGCCCGGTGGCGGGCGTGCACGTCGACACCAAGGGTCGGGTGTGGGCGGCGAGCAAGGGCGAGCTCCTGCGCCGCGACGCGCCTGGCCAGTGGACCACGCACGTGCTCGACGATCCGGTGACGCAGCTGTGGGGTCGGCCCGGCGACGCGGCCTTCTGGCTGCTGGGCGCCAAGGGCCTCATGCGCTGGGAGGCCGAGGACCTGCACCCGGTCACCGGCGCACCTCAGGTCGCGACCTGGCATCTCGATCCTGCGGGCCGCCTCGCGGGGCTCGACACCAAGGGCGCGCTGCTTCGACTCCAAACGACCCCGCCCGTGGCCAAGCCGCCAGTCACCTGGGACACCGACGTGAAGCCGATCTACGTCAAGGCCTGCAAGCTCTGTCACGGCGAAGACGGGGTAAACACAAAACTCCATGTTCCTGCGGAGTGGAAGAAGCGGTACGATAAGATCCTGAAGAACGTGACGAGCGGCGCGATGCCTCTGCCGCCAAACCAACCCCTGACTCCTGGTG
>JAUIAC010000374.1 GCA_030425545.1 bacterium
CCCGGCGCCGACGGGCTTCCCTGCTGCGCGCCGGGTTGTGCGCCAGCGGCGGTGCGCGCAGAGGTGGCCGCGGAGGGCGGCTTGCTGCACGCGCTCAGCGCGAGGGTCAGCGTCAGCAGCGCGGTGAGCGGCTCCCAGCGTGGCCTGCGGGGCGGCGAAGGCGCGCGGCGCGGGGGCGTGGCGGGCGAGCTGGCGGAGCGCTGGACCATGGAAGCCTCAGGTGTCGACCGCGCAGCCGTGCGGCCCGCGGTGGGGTGTGAGCGCGCGATCCTAGCAGACTGCGCCTTTTCTCCGTTCTTGCGGCCACGCCTGTCAGTCTGCTGGGAAGGGGAAGCCACGGCTTGCCGTGGCTGGGGGCGCTCGTAGCCCCCCCAAGAGACAGAAAATCTATCAGATTGCGGCGACAATCAATTTCGCCGCAGTCTGATAGACGAGGGGCGCGGCAACCAACAACAGGTCGCCGCGCCGCGCCGTTGCGCAATGCGCGTCGGGCTCCTAGCCTCCCGCACCGCCACTTGCCTCGGCCCACGGTGTGGCGCCGTGGCCGGCTGCCCCGGGGCGATCCACCCGGCCGCCGGCCTTGCACCCGAAGCCCGTCAACCCGCGTCATGCCCGAGGAGATCATGCCCGAGGAGATCACGCCCGAGGAGATCACGCCTGCGGAGAACAAGCCCACGGAGACCGCCCCGCTCAGCCCGCGCCACTGGGCCTTGGCGGGGGTGGCGTGCGCGTGGGTCGCTGCGTGGCAGTGGGTCGGGCGTGACCACATGCTCGACGACGCGCTGATCCACCTGCGCTACGCCCACAACCTGCGCGACCTGGGCATGCTCACGTTCAACGGCGACGCCCCCAACTACGGCACGTCGAGCCTGGCCTACGCGGCGCTCCTCGCGGCGCTCAGCTTCGTCTCCCGCGCCGCCGCGGTGCCCAAGGTGCTGAGCGTCGTCGTCTACGGCGCCCTCCTCGTGGCGGTCGCGCGGCGCGCGCGGCGAGCGGGCCAAGGCGCCTTCGCTGGCGGGTGGTCCCGCGGCCCGTCGCTGGCCTGGTGGGGGCTCTTCGTCGCCGTGTTGGCCCCCTCGGCCCAGCGCTGGCTCACCGACGGCATGGAGACCGGTCTCGCGGCGCTCGCGGCCCTCGCCGCGGCGGAGCTGGGGGTGACTGTGGGCTGCCGGGCGGACGCGCGCGTTCAGCCTCGCTGGTTGGCGGCGCTCTTCGCCGGCGGCTTTGCGGTGGTGGTGCTCCGCTTCGACCTG
Source organism: bacterium (assembly GCA_030425545.1). Classification (GTDB taxonomy): domain Bacteria; phylum Myxococcota_A; class UBA9042; order UBA9042; family UBA9042; genus UBA9042. The sequence continues at coordinate 1,254 of JAUIAC010000374.1, forward strand.
CTCATGGTGGCGGGGTGCACCTGCCTGCTCATGGTCGCCGTCGCCCGCGTGCCGGTGCTGCTCACGGCGCCGCCGCGCGAGCGCGCGCGGGCCTTGGCGGAGCCCCTGGCCTTGGGCCTGGGCGCCTTGGCGGCCCTGGCGACCCTGGCGTTGGTGTTCGGCACGCCGATGCCAGACACCGGCATCGCCAAGCAGACCGGCGCCGTGGGCCTGACGGCGGCGCTGCGGACCATGGCCTCCGCCACCGCGGGCGCGCTGCTCTTCGGCGCCGGGGTCGCCGGCGTGTGGGCGGTGAGCTTGGTGGTCGCGCTGCGGACCCGCCGGACGCGCCTCGCGGCCCTCGTCGGCGTCCTGCCGCTCACAGTCATCGTCGCCCTGGTCGCGCTCCGCGGCGTGCAGGTGCAAGGCATCCGCCACGAGCTGTGGGCGCTGCTCTTCAGCGCGGCGACGAACCTGGCCCTGTGGCGGCGCGCGCCGGGCCACGACTGGCAGACGCGCCGCGGGCCGGCGCTGCCGGAGGTGGGCGGCGCAGCAGAGGGCCTCTCGCGCGCAGGCGACCGCTCCCCCGCAGCCCGCGCGGGCCCGTGGCTGACCTGGTCACGAGCAGCCCTCGCCGTGGCGGTGACCCTTGGCATGGCGGTCGACGCGGTGTGGATGTGGCCGGTGATCACGGAGCGCGCGCAGAGCTACCGGGCGCTGGCCGACGCGGAGCTGTCGTCGATTCGCGGCAAGCACGCGTTCGCAGCGGACATCGGCTTCTTCGCCTGGTACGCCGACGCCCATGTTCACGACCTGAACGGGCTGGTCAACGGCACGGCCCTGGCGCGCGCGAGCCTGGCCGAGCGTGTCGACGCGGCGCGCGCCTCGTCCGTCGACCTCGCGTTCCTGACGCCGCTGCAGGTGCGCGCCCTGAGCCGTCACTACGACCTCAGCGACTTCGACGTGGTGGCTGGCTTCCGCTTCCGCAACCTGCGCGAGCCCGGGCCGCATCACTTCCTCGCGGTGCGCCGGTCGCTGCGTCGGGCCGCGGGCCTCAAGTCCCGCGGCCCGCTGCTCGACGCTGGCAAGCTGGCCCCAGACGGCCCTGTGCTCGCCCTCGCGCGGGAGCGGTAGGCGCGGCCCGCTACTGCGCCGGCGCCGCGCAGCGAAAGCCGACGTAGGCCACGACCTTGGTGGCCGCGAAGTGGGCGCGATGGCCCGCGCGCAGGGCGCTCCCGGCCGCGCTCAGGCTGCCGCCTCGCAGACAGCGCTCGGTGGTCTTCTGACTCTGCAGCGGGTTCGCCGGCCAGCTCTGTGGGCCGTAGGCGGCGTACCAGCTCGGGTCCCAGCCGTCGGCGACCCACTCGAGCACGTTGCCGATGAGATCCACGTGGCCGTAGGGGCCCGCGCCCTTGGGCTTCTGCCCCACCGGCCAGGTCGCGGCCTTGCCGCAGCCAGAGCTGAGACCGTCGAAGATGACGCCGTAGTCGCACGTCGGCGCGACCTCGCCCCAGGGATAGGTCGGCGCGGCGCTCTGGCACCCTGCGGTGCCGCCGGACGCGCTCTCGCAGCCGCCACGGGCCGCCTTCTCCCACTGCGCCTCGGTCGGGAGCCCGCCACCAGCCCAGGCGCAGTACGCCGCGGCCGCGTCCCAGGTGACGCAGTTGACCGGGTGCTGGTCCTTGCCCGCGGCGTTCCAGGTGCACGTGGGGTAGGGCGTGGCCGGCGCCTTGCAGGCCCCCGCGCTCACACAGGCCTTGAACTCGGCCACGGTGACCTCGTGCAGGTCGAGCCAGAAGCCGCTCAGGTCGACCACGTGTTGCGGCTTCTCGGTCGCGCTGCACTTGCTGTCCTTCGCGCTGTTGCAGCCCATCCAGAACACGCCGTCGGGGACGAGATGTTGCGGGCCTCCCAGCTTCGGCGTGCGGGCGCAGTGGCCGCCCGTGAGCGTGCCGCCGACCTTGCCGCAGCAGGCCAGCGTCGCCGCCAGCGTGCCCGCGCAGACGCCCTTGGCGCAGGTGTCCTTGGTGGTGCAGGGGTCGCCGTCGTCGCACCCTCCGCTGGTGGGCGTGAACACGCAGCCCACGGCCTTGTCACAGCTGTCGGTGGTGCATGCGTTGCCGTCGTCGCAGGTCTTGGTCACGCCGCCGAAACACGCCCCCGTGGCGCAGGTCTCGCCAACCGTGCAGCCGTCGCCGTCGTCGCAGGGGCCGGTGGTCAGGGTGTTGCTGCAGCTGCCGGCCTTGTCGCAGAGGTCCACCGTGCAGTCCTTGCCGTCGTCGCAGTCGACCGGCTTGCTGCCCCCGCACACGCCGCCGACGCAGCCCTCGCCCAGGGTGCACGCGTCGCCGTCGTCGCAGGCGTCGTCGTTGGGCGCGAAGACGCAGCCTGTCGCCTTGTTGCAGCTGTCGTCGGTGCACGACTCGCCGTCGTCACAGCTCACCGCCGGGCCCGACAGGCACGTGCCACCGCCGCACTGGTCGCCCTTGGTGCACGCGTCGCCGTCGTCGCACGCGATCTTGTTGGCCGTGGCGACGCAGCCTGTCGCCTTGTTGCAGCTGTCGTCGGTGCACGGCTCGCCGTCGTCACAGGCGCCGTCGTTGGCTGTGTGCACGCAGCCTGTCGCCTTGTTGCAGCTGTCGTCGGTGCACGCCTGGCCGTCGTCGCAGGTGGCCGCCTTGCCTGGCTGACAGGTGCCGCCGCCACACTTGTCGCCCTCGGTGCAGGCGTCGCCGTCGTCACAAGGCGCCGTGCCCTTGGTGTAGACGCAGCCGGTGGCGGAGCTGCAGCTGTCCGTGGTGCACGGCTCGCCGTCGTCGCAGTCGGCCTTGGCGCCGCTGACGCAGGCCTTGTTGGCGCAGGTGTCGCCGGTGGTGCAGGCGTCGCCGTCGTCGCAGGGCACCGACGCCGCCTCGTGCACGCAGCCGGCCCCCGCGGCGCAGCTGTCGGTCGTGCACGGGTTGTCGTCCCCGCAGTCCGTGTTGGGGCCCGCCTTGCAGACGCCGCTCAGGCAGCTGTCGTTCGTCGTGCAGGGCTCGCCGTCGTCGCAGGTGGACTTGTCGGGGCGCGTCTCGAGCCCGCAGGTGCTGTGGACACAGGTCGCGGTCTGGCATGGGGTGCCGGAGGGGCACGTGGTCGCGTCGGTGCACGGCGGGCCGACGTCTGGGCACGGCGGCTCCGCACACGTGTACGCCGTCGCCGCGGTGGGGATGTCGACGGTGCAAGAGCTGAGCGCCGCCAGCGCGGCGGCGCAGACCCCGACCGTGAGCGCTCGCGCCAGAGACCGCGAGAGGCCACGCGGCTGGCGTAGACGCGCGTCATCGCCGCGTCGCGACGGGCGGCTTCGCGGGCTCAAAACCGGGCCGCCCAGCCCAGCTGCAGGCCGCCGCGGGTCGGCGCCAGGGTCACGCTCGCGCCCGCCGAGGGCTGCAGGCCGAGCACCACGGCGCCGATGGCCGCTGTGGCCGCGCCGGCCGCTGTGAGCACTCCCCAGCGGCTGAGGCGTCGCTCGATGGCGGCCTTCTCCGCCTGGGCTTCGCGATGGCTGATGCCGGAGATCCGGCCCGCGGCGTCGGTCCCGTCCGCGACGCGCTGCTCCAGCGCGCTGCGGTCGCTGGCCGCGAGCCCGAAGAGCGCGCCACCCACGCCGGCGGCCACAACGCCGGTGATGACGCCGCCCCAGCCGACCGGCCCATGCCAGCCGCTCGCAGGGCGCGCCCGCGCCCCAGCAGCCGTCGACGCGTCGACCGCGCCGATTGGCGCGGCGGTCCCGCCGGCAGCGCCCGCGGGCGCGTCGCCGCCGACACGCGGTGGCGCGGGGACGCCGTCGTGCCCCCTGGCGGCCACGCCTCGCTTGGCCGCCTTGTCGCTGGCGGCTCGGGCTGCGCGTGCTCTGTCTTCGGCCGCGCGGCGCGCCGCCTCGGCCTTGCGCGCCGCCTCTTGGGCAGCGGTGTGTTTCGCGAGCGCGGCCTTGGCCTCGGCGGAGCGCCGCGCCGCGTCAGCGTTCTTCTTGGCCAGGGCCACGCGCACCTGGGTCAGCTCGCGGATGGCGCGGTCCCGCAGCGCATGGCCGCCCGGCGCGACCTGCAGAAAGCGCGTGTACGTCGCCTCCGAGGCCACCAGCTGCCCGCCGAGCTGTTCACAGCGCCCCGCGCTGAAGAGGTAGCTCCACTCGGTCCCGTCGATCTTGAAGGCCTCGTGGAACATCTGCGCCGCCAGCTTGAAGCTGCCGGCCTTGGCCCGCGCTTTGGCGACGGCGGCGATCTCGATGCCCCGCTCCCGCGCCGTGGCGGCCTGGGCGCTCACGGCTGGCGCGGTGGTGGCGGCCAGCACCAACCCCAGGGTCAGCGCCCACACCAGCCGGCGCGGCGCGCGGGCGCCCGTTGGTGCCTGTGAGCGATGTCGCAGCATGCCTGGCCCCCTCCGAGGCGAAGACTAGTACCTGAACCCTGAAGTGTCTCCCTGGTTCTGGCGCCGCTGCAGCGAAGTGCGATCCTCGGGCCATGTCCGGTCCCTGTGCGCAACAAGTCGTCCTTTG
>JAUIAC010000375.1 GCA_030425545.1 bacterium
TCGACCTGGTCAAGGAGGCCTACGCGCTCAAGCAGGCGCGGCCGAAGGTGACCATCGAGTGGATCGCCGCGCACAGCGGACACCTGGGCAACGAGCTGGCCGACAGCCTCGCCACGGCGTGGATGCGGGGCGCGCTGTAGGCAGAACCCCCGCTCGCAGGGGCTCCTAGCGCACGAGCGGTGCGGCGGGCGGCGAGGGGCGCTATGCTCTCGAAGCTCCGCGGCCCCCCGACCTCGTTGGAGCACCGGCCCCCAGGCGACCGACCTGCGCGGAGGTGCCCTTGAAGCTGCAACCAACAGCCCCGACGCTGCGCCGACACGCGCCGCCTGGGCGAGCCGCGCGCCACCTTCGAGCGCTGTGCGCTGCCTGGGCGACCTGCGCCTGGCTCGCCGGCTGCGGCGCGGACGCGGGCGGCACCGACAGCGAAGACGCTGGCACCACCGTGGCGGCCTGTAGCGCCGACAGCGACTGCGCCGCCCGCTACCCGGACCTCACGGCCTGCCAGCGGGCGGTGTGTACCGACGCGGGGGCCTGCGCGCTCGCAGATCAGGACGAGGGCACGCCCTGCGCGGAGGCCACCTGCGGCGCCGCCGGCCATGTCGCCGCCGGCACCTGCACGGCGGGCGCCTGCTCGACGCCGGACGCGAGCTCCTGCGACGACGACAACCCCTGCACCACCGACACCTGTGACCCCAAGTCCGGCTGCGCGCACGCGAACAACGCCGCGCTGTGCGACGACGGCGACGCCTGCACCACCGGCGACACCTGCGCGGACGCGGCCTGCAAGGGCGGCGGTGCGCTCGGCTGCGACGACGACAACGCCTGCACCACCGACACCTGCGACCCCAAGACCGGCTGCAGCCACGCGGTCGACAGCGGCGAGGCCTGCGACGACGGCAACGCCTGCACCGCCAAAGACGCCTGCGACAGCCAGGGCCTGTGCAGCGGCGACGCGCTGGGCTGCGACGACGACGACGTGTGTACCACCGACACCTGCGATCCCAAGTCGGGCTGCGTGCACACCGCCACCACGGGCGCGTGCGACGACGGCGACGCGTGCACGACCGACGACACCTGCGGCGCCAAGGGCTGCGCGGGCGCGGCGCTCGACGTGGCCAAGGTGTGCGGCGACAACAACCCCTGCACCGACGAGAGCTGCGACCCGAAGAAGGGGTGCGTCAACGCCGCCAACACCGGGGCCACGTGCGACGACGGCAACGCCTGCACCACCGGCGAGGCCTGCAAAGACGGGGCGTGTGTCGGCGGCAGCGACGTGTGCAAGTGCAAGAGCGACGCGGACTGCAAGGGGGGCGACAACCTGTGCCTGGGTCAGCTGGCGTGTGACCTGGCCAGCGGGTCCTGCAAGATCAACCCCGCGACCGTGCCCAAGTGCGACACGAGCCAGGACGGCCTGTGCCTGAAGACGGCCTGCGTGCCGGCCACCGGCAAGTGCGTGGGCACCGCCAGCGCAGACGGCACCGCCTGCGACGCCGACGGCTCCCTGTGCACGGACAAAGACGCCTGCGCGGGCGGGGTCTGCGCCAAGGGCAAGGCGCTGCCCTGCGACGACAAGAACCCCTGCACCAGCGACAGCTGCGCGCCGAAGAAGGGCTGCGAGTTCACCGCCAACACCGCCGCCTGCGACGACGGCGACGCCTGCACCACCCAGGACGCCTGCGCCGGGACCGTGTGCAAGGGCGGGCCCGCCAAGGCCTGCGACGACGGCAAGCCCTGCACCGCCGACAGCTGCGATCCGAAGAAGGACTGCACCGCCAGCAACACCGCGGGGGTGTGCGACGACGGCGACGCCTGCACCGGTCAGGGCGTCTGCGCGGACGGGGTGTGCAAGCCCGGCAAGGCCAAGAGCTGCGACGACGGCAAGCCCTGCACCGCCGACAGCTGCGACCCGAAGACCGGGGCCTGCAGCAACGTCGCTGGCAACGCCGGCAGCGCCTGTGACGACGGCGACCCCTGCACCACCGGCAGCACCTGCGGCGCACAGGGCTGCCAGGGCGGCGCCGCCAAGACCTGCTCCGACGGCAAACCCTGCACGCTGGACAGCTGCGACCCCAAGGCCGGCTGCACCTTCGCGCCCTTCGAGGGCTGCAACAGCTGCAGCGACGGCCCCACCTGCACCGGCGCGAGCGCGCCAGCCTGGACCCTCGCGGACGCCAACCCCACCTCCGCCACCCACAACAAGCCGCTCGGTGTGGCGGCCTTCAAGGGCCAACCGCTGGTGATGATCGCCGTGCATGGGTACTGACCCACCTGCGCTTTCCAGGTTGGAAAGCTCGACCAGATGCAGAAAGAGCTGAGCAAGAACAACGTGTCCGTCGCCATGACCGCCCTGGCCCACACCAACTGGGCGAGCAGCGTGAGCAACATCCACAGCAAGTGCGACTTCGCGGTGCTGCAAGACTCCAGCGCGGTCGACGCCTGGGGCAAGATGAAGACGCCGGGCAAGGAGTACCTGTGGGTCTTCGACAAGCAGGGCGTGGTGGTGGCCTTCTTCAAGCCCTGGGAGATCTCGCTCGGCAACAGCTCGAACTACAGCAAGCTGAAGAACCTGCTCACGACCCTGGCGAAGTAGCCGTCACAGCGAGACGACTGACGGCCGTCGCCCGCTCGCGCCTCAGCCTCACGCTCACAGCGAGACGTTGGACCAGGTGCCCGGGGTCACCGAGCCAACGAACTGCAGGCCGTCGAGCAGCACCGCGCTGTCGTAGACGGCGTCTCCCGTGTCGTGCACGTGAAAGGTCAGCGTGAAGGTCTCGCCGGGCTCGATGGGCCACTCCGTGGTGAGCCAGCCGGTGGACGAGCCAGACTGCGCGCTGTCTTTGCCCTGGGCGGACGCGCACGAGAAGCCGGTGCCCGAGATGTCGGTCTTGGCGGTGCCCTCGGGGCAGCCGTCGAGCCAGCAGCACTCCGACGCCGCGGTGTTGATGGCGATGTAGCAGTAGCGCTGCCGCGGGTTGCAGAACTGCATGCCCGGGCTGCAGACGAAGTCGTGGTGCTTGTCGGGGTCGCGGCACGCAGTGTAGTTGATGACGGTGGGCTTGCCGCCGTTGGTGCTGCCGGCCTTCAGCACGATGTAGAACTTGTCGTTGTAGGTGCTGCCCACGTACTCGTCGTACTCCTGCGAGAAGAAGACGTGGTGCAGCCGGAAGCCGCCCGCGCCCTTGGGGGCCTTGAGCTCGAGCGTGTACTCCATGGCGTCGTGCATCGGCGCGCCGCCGACGAAGGGGTCGGTGCCGCCCTGGCCGTTCATGCCCTTGCTGTGGTTGGTGCCCAGCGCCGGGCCGGTGGCCATGACCGCGTAGGCGCCGCCGACCTTGGGCTTGAGGTCGTTGCTCGTGTCGCCGTAGTGCGCCACCGCCGCGAAGGTGCCCGCCGTGGTGCTCTGGGTGGGCGAGGTGTAGCTCTGGCTGAGCAGCACGCCCGGGTCGCAGAGGTCCAGCGCGCAGGCCATGGCGTCGAGGGTGTCGCCGGTGCCATTGCACGTGGAGCAGGCCTTGCCCAGGGCCTTCGCGCCGGTGCCGCCGGTGGGGTAGAGGTCCTTCTGCCCCTGGCTGAACACGAGCTTGTGCTCGGTGAGCAGACCCTGGATCTCCAGCAGATCAGCGTCCTTGGGCAGCACCTTCAGCGCCGCGGCCACCTCGCCCAGCGCTGCGTCGAGCACCGCGATGGCGTCGGCCCCCTTGAGGGTGCGCACCGCCTTGAGCGCCTCGGCGTAGGCCACGATGGCGTCCCCCTTGTGCAGCTGCAGCGCGTCGCCGGCGAGCAGCGCGCTCAGCTTGGCCTCGAACTTGGCCTGGGCGGCCTTGTGGGTGACCGGGTCGATGTAGTTGGCCACCACCGTCAGCGTCGCGTCCTGGCCCTGCTTCGCCAGCCAGGCCGGGTCGCAGGACGTGATCTCCTGGTGGAAGATCATCGCGTCGTTGGCGGCCAGGTGCTGCGGCTCCACCTCGTCCTTGTTGGTCGACACCTGTTCCCCGTGGAACGCCTCCATGGCGAAGCTCGGCGGCAGGGTCAGCTGCACCTGCACCTCGCGGGCGGCCACCTCCATGTGCCGCATGAACGCGGGCCCGAAGGCCTGCGCCGCTTCGTTGGCGTCGTCGAAGAAAACGTAGGCGCCCTTGCCCGCGTCGGTGACCGTGTCCATCAGCGCGTCGTTGTAGTTCCACGGATCGCCGACCCCCACGCCCATGAGCGTGACCGACTTGCCGTCCGCCGCCTTGGCCGACTGCGCGATCAGCGCGGCGTCCTGCTCGCCCACGTTGGTGCCGCCGTCGCTCACGAGCACCACCCGGTTCATCTTCTTCGGGTCGAAGTGCTGGGTCGCCAGGGCGTAGGCCGCGGTCAGCCCCGCGCTGAGGTGGGTCGTGCCTTCCGCGCCGATCTTGGCGCACGCGCCGAGCACGGCCGCGTCGTCGGCCTGGGTCACCGCGTGGTGGCTCAGGTGCGTCTGCGCGCCGCCGCCCCAGGTGATCAGCGAGAGCCGGTCGCCATTGCGGAGCGAGCTGGCGATGGCGACGCAGGCCGCCTGCGCGCGGTCCAAGCCGGTGTTGCCCAGCGGCCCCCAGCCCATGGACGTCGAGGTGTCGACCGCCAGCACCAGGTGCACGTCGCGGCGCTTGTCCAGCGCGATGTCCGGCGCGCGGACCGCGATCTGCAAGCTGAAGCGCTCGCTCTGCGCGCCTTGGGCCCCCGTGGCGCTGGCCTTGGCCGGCAGCTTGCGCAGCTGCGCGCTGACCGCGAGCTGACCCTGCGACGCCGGGGCGTAGTCGAAGTGGTAGTAGTTCAGGAACTCGTAAGTGCGCAGCCCCTTGTAGACGTGTTGGCCCTGCTCGATGAGCCCGCGGGCGACCGTGGCGCCGGCCATGGAGTTGGAGTCGTCGGCGCTGAGGTAGAGCACGAGCGGATCTTTCACGTTGCAGGTCGGCGCCTTGTCTGGCGTGCCCGTGGCCCCGTCCGCAGCGGCCCCACCGGCGTCTGGCCCAGCTGTGCTGCCCGCGTCGAAGGCCGGCGGCGCGCCTGCGTCACTCCCCGCGTTGCTGCCCGAGCCCGGATCACCCGGCTCGGAGGTGCCGGCGTCCATGGCGGCGCCGGAAGATCCGCCGCCGGACTGGCCGCCCGACGAGCTCGCGGCACCGGTGCCACCGCCAGAGGCGCCGCCTCCCGACGTGCCCGCAGCGCCCTGATCGTTGAAGCCGCCGCCCTTCTCCGCCGCGCTACCGCCGGCGCCGAGGGTGCCCGAGCTGTCGCCGCTGTCCGCGCAGCCGCCCAACACCAGGGCGCAGAGCACGCAGGTCGCCAGCGCGAGCCCGCGTGAAGGTCCGAGGTTGTACCGAGAGAGAGGAGCCCTGGAGGTCCTGCGCATCGCTGCCTGCCTGTCGCGGGGGTGCCCGCGTGGAGGTGCCCATCTCCACGAGTGAGTGTGGCAGAACCCCACATGTAGACGCAAGTCTCATTGTCGGAAACATTCTCTTGTGTTTTCATGCTGCTGACCGATCAGAGCGAACCCAGTCACGAGCTCGGCGCGCGCAGGATGATCTCGCTCACCCCCCACGTGTCGACCCACTCAGCGACCACGTCGACCTGCGCGTCTCGGCTCAAGGCCACGCAGCCGTCGGTCACGCCGAGCCGCGCGAAGTCGAGGCCGAGCTGCTCCGACCGCCGCGGCGGCCCGTGCACGCCGATGGCGCTGCCGGTGAGCCCCGCCTTGCGCTGGGCCGGGGTGGGGAAGCCGATGTGGAGGAAGC
>JAUIAC010000376.1 GCA_030425545.1 bacterium
ATGGCAGCAACCCCCCAGCCTTCTTCAACTTTTTTTTCTCCAAGTGGGCGCAGAAGCTTGCATCCGTGTGCAAACGGGCTCATACAAGAATTATCTACGTTCTGAAGGCCCTGTGCCGCCCCTCACTGCCCCGTTTGGGTCGGAATAGGTGTGTTGCGCGACGTCACGTCGCAAAGGGAGAGCATTGTCATGGCAGACCAGCCCAAAAAGAATTTCGTCCTCATGGAGGACGGCAAGGACACCGACATCGTCTTCGCCAACCGGCAGCCGCGTGGCGCCGCGCTGAAGGCCGCGAGCCGTGGGCACACGGACATCCGCCTCCGCGAGCGTGGCACCAAGCGTGTGCACGTCTTCAAGGGCTGGCGCGAGCACGTCGACGCTCCGGCGAAGCGCCCGGCTTGGCTCCCCGACAAGGTCTGGAAGGCCAAGGTCAAGAAGCAGGGTGTCGAGCACCTGAGCTGAGCCTTCGCGCTGAACACGACGAGCCCGGTCACCGCAGTGGCCGGGCTCGTCCCGTTTTGCCGCGGCGACACGCCCCGTCTTTTCGCCGCAGCGCGCCGCCGCTCCCGCGCTCCGCGTTGACAGCCTGCCCCCCCATTGGCGACCTTGCGCGCCCCGGTCGGGGGTTGGAGCGTGTTTGATGAAGGCCGAGAAGATCCGAAATTTCTGCATCATTGCGCACATCGACCATGGCAAGTCGACCATCGCGGACCGCATCCTCGAGCTCACCGGCGCGGTGGAAGCCCGGGAGATGCAGGCACAATACCTCGACTCCATGGAGCTTGAGCGCGAGCGCGGGATCACCATCAAGAGCCAGGCTGTCCGGCTGAAGTACACCGCCGACGACGGCGAGACCTACACGCTCCACCTCATCGACACGCCCGGCCACGTCGACTTCGGCTACGAGGTGTCCCGCTCGCTGGCCGCCTGCGAGGGCGCGCTGCTGGTGGTCGACGCCGCCCAGGGGGTCGAGGCGCAGACCCTGGCCAACGTATACTTGGCCATCGACGCCGACCTGGCGCTGATCCCGGTGCTCAACAAGATCGACCTGCCGGCAGCCCGGCCCATCGAGGTCTGCGCGGAGATCGAGGACGGCATCGGCATCGACACGTCCGGCGCCATCACCGCGTCGGCCAAGAACGGCATCGGCATCAAGGAGATCCTCGAGGCTGTCGTGCGCGACATCCCGCCGCCCCAGGGGGAGCCCGAGTCGGCGCTGCGGGCGATGATCTTCGACAGCAGCTACGACTCCTACCGGGGCGTGTTGATCCAGGTCCGCGTCATCGACGGCACGCTGCGCAAGGGCGACAAGATCCGCTTCATGCAGACGATGATGGACCACGAGGTCCTGGAGATCCGCGTCCACACGCCGCAGGTCAAGGTGGTCGACGAGCTGACCTTCGGGCAGGTGGGCGTGCTGGTCTGCGGCATCAAGCAGATCCAGGACGTGAAGGTGGGCGACACCATCACCCACACCAAGCAGCTGGCCACGGAGCCGCTCCCCGGCTTCAAAGAAGTCCAGCAGATGGTCTTCTGCGGCATCTTCCCGCTCGAGACGGTGGACTACGGCAACCTGCGCGACGCCCTGGGCAAGCTGGCGCTCAACGACAGCTCGTTCTCCTGGGAGCCCGAGACCTCGGGCGCGCTCGGCTTCGGCTTTCGCTGCGGCTTTCTCGGCCTGCTGCACATGGAGGTCATCCAGGAGCGGCTGTGGCGGGAGTACGGGCTCGACCTCATCACCACCGCGCCCAGCGTGGTCTACCGCTGCGAGATGACCGACGGCTCGTCCTTCGAGCTGAGCAACCCCGGCGATCTGCCCGACAGCGACAAGCGCGAGGCGGTGCTCGAGCCCTACGTGCGGGTCACCGTGCACACGCCGACCGAGTACATCGGCCCCATCGTCAAGCTGTGCACCGACCGCCGCGGCATCCAGATCGACATGCGCTACCTCGCCGAGACGCGCGTGGTCATCGAGTACGAGCTGCCGCTGGCCGAGATCATCTACGACTTCTTCGACCGGCTGAAGACGGTCACCCGCGGCTACGGCAGCCTCGACTACGAGATGCTCGACTTTCGCGCCGGCAAGCTGGTCAAGCTCGACATCCTGGTCAACGCGGAGCCGGTCGACGCGCTCAGCCTCATCGTCCACCAGGACAGCGCCTACGAGCGCGGCCGGGACCTCGTGCAGAAGCTGCGCAAGCTGATCCCGCGGCAGCAGTTCGACGTGCCGATTCAGGCCGCCCTGGGACGCAAGATCATCGCCCGCGAGACCATCAAGGCCCTGCGCAAAGACGTCACGGCCAAGTGCTACGGCGGCGACATCAGCCGCAAGCGCAAGCTGCTCGAGAAGCAGAAGCGCGGCAAGAAGCGCATGAAGTCCGTCGGCAACGTCGAGATCCCGCAGAGCGCGTTCCTGGCGGTCCTGTCGACCGACGACTGACCCCGCGGGGGTCGCGCTGAGGAGCCGCAAGTGGATCTGGCCGGACACATCGTCGTCTTCTTTGCTGGGCTGGCCGCGCTGGTCGTCGGCGGGGACGGCCTCGTCCGTGGGGCCGCGACCATCGCCCGCATCATGGGCATCTCACCGCTGGTGGTGGGCCTGACCGTGGTCGCCTTCGGCACGTCCGCGCCCGAGCTTGCGGTGAGCCTGACCAGCGGCATGACCGACTACGCCGACCTCGCGCTCGGCAACGTGGTCGGCTCCAACATCTTCAACATCCTGCTGATCCTGGGCATGGCTGCGGTGATGACCCCGCTCGCGGTGGAGCGACAGCTGATCCGCTTCGACATCCCGGTGATGGTGGGCGCGGGCATCTTGCTCACCGTGCTCTCGCTCGACGGCCGCATCAGCCGCGGCGACGGCATCGTGCTCAGCGTGCTGCTGGTCGGCTACATCGCCACCACGGTCATCTCCGCCCGTCGCAGCCGCACCCGTCCCGGCGAGGGCGACGCGCAGGTCGACGAGGCCGGGGAGGACGCGGAGGAGGCGGCGCTCGAGCGCATGGACTGGATCCTCAGCGGCTCCGCGCTGACGCTCGCCGGCTTCGCCACCGCCGCTGGTCGCATGGACCTGACCCTGGGCGCCCTCATGGTCGGCGCGCTGGTGATCTACCTGGCCCTGGGGCTGTTGGCCGACAAGCGAGGCAACGGGCTGCTGCTGAGCTTCGGCATCCTGGTCTTCGCCATCGCCGCCGTCAGCTTCGGCGCGAGCGCCATGGTCGACGGCGCGGTGGGCATCGCGCGGCTCTTCGACGTGCCCGAGGCGGTGATTGGCCTCACGGTGGTGGCGGCCGGCACGTCGCTGCCCGAGGCGGTCACGACGGTCGCCGCCGGCCGCGCAGGCGCCGCCGACATCGCCGTGGGCAACGTCATCGGCTCGAACATCTTCAACGTGCTCTGCATCGTCGGCATCACGGGCACGGTGGTCGCGCTGCCGGTGGCCGACGACCTGCTCTCGTTCGACTACGCGGTGATGCTCGGCGCGATGATCGCCCTCTGGCCGCTCTTGTGGCTGCGCAAGCGCATCGGCGTGGTCGACGGCGTGGCCATGCTCACCGTGTTCGCGGCGTACATGGCGGCGCAGCTGCTTCGGGTGATCTAGCAGGCCGCCGGCGAGCCTCCCGCCCAGCCTCGCGCTCAACCTTGGCTCGGGCTGCCCTTGCCGGAGGACTTGCCCCGCTTCTTCTTGTCGTCCTCACCGTCGTCATCGCCGCCATAGTCGGCGTGATGGTCCGCGCCGCTGGCGGCCCGCGCGTAGGCCTCGGCATAGCTGGCCAGCGCCTCGTCGTACGCGATGGCGCCGTACCCGGGCCCCGCCCGCAGCTCGGCCACCTGGGCCCAGTCCTCCGCGCCCAGGGCGGCGCACAGCGGCTCGTCCTGCTGAATCAACGCCACCAGCCCGTCGAGCTGGGCCGCCTCGTTGCCGTGCATCTCGGCGATCATCGCGGCGGGGTCGGCGAAGCCCGCCGCCTCGGCCTCGGCGCCCGAGACCTGACCCACGCCCACCCGCACGCTCGCGTGGGCGGCGGCGTCGTCCACCTGGCGCGCTTGCTCGAAGGCCGCGTACTCGGCCTCCTGGTCCTTGTGCGTCGCCACCAACCACCGGCCGGTGCGCTCGTAGAAGGCGTAGGGCTCGAAGCGCAGCGGCGCACGAGCGGCGTCGAGGTCCCCCAGCAGCCCGGACTCGGCCAGGACCACCGCGGCGATGGCGCTCTCCGGCACCCCAGAGCGGGCGCCGCCCTCTCTCAACGTGGCGCCGTGGCGCGCGTGCAGATCCGACGCGCGCGACTCCACCGAGCCAAGGCCCGCGGCTGTGGCCTCCGCGCCGCCGCTGTGGTCGCTCGCACGCAGGGCGGCCGCGGTCTCGTAGCGGCGCCCCACCAGCGCCGCGTCGCGGCTGGCAGGCCCCACAGCGCCGCGCTGCCCGGCCGCTGGCCGCGCGCCCCGTGTCTGTCCGCTCTTTGGGCCCTCGTGCTTCACCGTCTCGCCTCACCGCCGCAGCTCGTGGAGCGGCGCTGTGACGGTGCCACGGCGCCCCCCCGGGCGACAAGCCAGGAGGACACCGGCGCCGCGCGACCGGGGTCCCTCCGCAACGGCCGCCCCGTCCGGGTCAGCGCGTCGCGTCGGCGCAGCCGGGACGCAGCGACGCCCGTCGCGGCAGCGCCCCTTGCTCCCGCGGCCGACGCGCCTTGGCACCCTCACGACAAAGCGCGTATCGTCCACACATCCCAACAGCTCCCGCACGCACAAGTCGCGTTCAGGCCGTTGGGACACGCAGCGGTGGCCCAACGCCCCGCGGCCGGGGAGCGTCATCAGCGCCATGGGCAGACGAGAGCGAGCCATCAGCCTGTCGCAGACGGGTGAGTTCCTGGAGCGCCTGTTCGAGCGTGACCCGCGGCTCGGCACCGTGCTGCGCATCGCGAGCCTGCTCTCGGCGCCCCTGTCGCTCGACGAGCTGCTCGAGCTCATCATGGACGGTCTGAGCGAGCTGCTCGACGCCGAGCGCTCCACGCTCTACCTGCTGAGCGACGACGGCGACCACCTGTGGAGCCAGGTGCTGCAGGGCGACGAGGTCATCAGCATCCGCATCCGCGTGGGGGAGGGCCTGGCGGGCTGGGTGGCGCAGACCGGCCGCCCGGTGAACGTGAAGGACGCCTACCAGGACCCCCGCTTCGACGCGCGCTGGGACCGCGACAGCGGCTTCCGCACCGGCTCCATGCTCTGCCAGCCCCTGCGCAACCGCGACGGCAACATCATCGGCGTGGCCCAGTCCATCAACAAGAAGGGCAGCGGCTACTTCACGGTCGACGACGAGATGATGATGCGGACGATCATGGCCATGGCCGCGATCTCCGTGGTCAACGGCCAGCTCTACCGCTCGCTGCTGGCGCGCAACTTCGAGCTGCGCCACGCCAAGCAGGAGCTGCAGGAGCGCGTCCGTGAGATCGACCTGCTCTACGCCATCGAGCGGCAGGTGGCCCAGCAGGACACCCTCGAGGCGGCGGTGGCGACCCTGCTCGAGCAGCTGCAAGAGGCCCTGCCCTGCAGCGTGGTGCAGGTCGCGCTCAAGGCCAGCGGCGGGGCGATGCTGGTGCACCGGCTGCGGGCCGGGTCCGACGCGGTGGAGCTGTTGCGCTTCGAGCGCGCCTTGGGCTTCGCGGGGCGCACCCTGCGCAGCAGCCAGTCGCTGGAGGTCGCGGACCTGAAGACCGAGGTGCAGCTGCACCTGTGTGAAGAGGAGGGCCTCGGCGTGGAGCC
>JAUIAC010000377.1 GCA_030425545.1 bacterium
GGCGATGTCGTTCGCCGCCCCGCCGTCGAGCGAAGCGCCGGTGTCGACGCCGCCCGTGTCGACCGCCATGGCGGTGTCCTGGGGGGCGCCACCGTCCACGACGACGGCCGCGTCGGCAGCAGATCCGTCGTTCGCGGCCGCGTCGGTGGCGCCGGAGGTCCCGTCGGCGGAGGCGTGGGCGCCGTCGAGCGCCACACCGTCGTGGGCGGCGCCGTCGGCCACCGGGTCACGGCAGGGCTCGAGGGCCACGTCGGCGTACCGATACACGACATAGCCGCCGCCTCTGGAGGCGTTGGAGCCGCAGGCGGCCGTCGCGAGCGCCACGGCGATGAGCGCGGCTGGGAGCCGGCCCTTGGTTGGTGGGCGTGTCGCCCCCCTGGCGGCGACGAGGGTCGGGACTCGGGCTTCGATGATGTGCATGGCGTGCGGTCCCCCGGTGTGTGGGTCTACTGCGTGTGGCTCGGCTGCGGCCGCGTCGACCGAGAACCCTGCGGTCAAGCTCGAGTCCGGCGGCGGCGCGTGCGTTGCGTCCCGCCAGTGTCCTCCATTTTCGCGACAGATGCCCGCCGCCATGTCCTCGGGTCGCCGCGCCGCGCCGTGACCGCCCGTTCGTTGGGGGCGGGCGCCGGACGCGCGCGCAGAGCTGGACACGCTCGACGGCGCACATTGTTGAACTTCTCATCAATGACATGATGAATATCACAACACCCTTGAACACCCGGAGCCAGAGCGAGGCGGCGGTCGTGTGGACGGTGGCGGTCTGGTTGGCTTGACGTACGGGCTCTTTGCGCGAGCTGCGCCGGTCTTCGTCCCTGCTCAAGGGCTGTCGGCACGGTCCTTGCTCTCTATGGGGGGCGACCAGGACAGCGCACCCAGGCTGTGCTCGTCGTTGTCCCCTTCTCCAGGAGATCCCATGCGACGCTTCCCCTCCCAGCTCATCGTGCTTTCTCTCGCCCTCACCCTGGCGCTCGTAGCCTGCGGCGCCGACGACACGCCCGGTGGCGGCGGCGGCGGCGACGCCTCGACGACCGACGGCGGGGTTGACAGTGCCAGCGGCGGCGGGGACACCACGGCCGCCGACGCCGCGGCAGACGCGGCTGACGGCAGCGGCGACGCGGGGGCCAGCGACGCGGCGCCCGATGACGCAGGGGCCAGCGACACGGCGGGCGGCGACGCCTCCGCCAGCGACGCCGCGGTCTCCGACGGCACCTCCAGCGACACCACGGACCCGGTCGACGCCGGCGCCGACGTCGGCACCGACTCGGGTGGCGCCTTCAAGCCCGGGTGTTGCTCGGCGACGGCGGACTGCGGCGGCGGCGGCGTGTGCGTCGCCGACCCCTCGGGCGGTCAGGGGCAGTGCAAAGACACGGCGGAGCTGAAGAGCGGGGAGTGCTGGTCCGACGCGGGGTGCGCCTCCGGCAAGTGCGTCGGCGCCTCTGTCTGCGGCTGCGGACAGAGCTGCCTGGTGCCGGACAAGGCGGGCAAGTGCGAGGCGGTCAGCAAGGCCTGCTCGGTCAACCCCATTGGCGTCAACGTGCCGTGCACCGACAGCGGCGACTACTGCAAGCTGGACAGCGGCTGTGAGGGCAAGGGGGTCTGCACGCCCAAGCCGGTCAACTGCGCCGGCATCTTCGACGAGCATTGCGGCTGCGACGGCCAGAGCTACAGCAACGCCTGCGCCGCGGCCGCAAAGGGCCAGAACGTCGCGTCGAAGGGCGCCTGCTCGGCCGGCAAGACCTGCGACAAGGTGGATCCGAAGAGCTACGGCGCCTGCGACATGCTCCTCGGCTATGGCTGGGACGGAAGCCAGTGCGTGGCCGTCTCTGGCTGCAGCTGTGGCGGCGACTGCGACAAGCTGCACAAGGACAAGGCGGCCTGCACCAAGGCGTGCGCGGCCCCCTGAGGCGGGAGCGGTTGCGCTTGTCGACGCGCGGGCCGGCGCGAAGGTCGCGGCCGGCGTCACACGGGCCGGTCACAGGGCGCGAGTGCGCGCGCGACGAGGGCGCACTCGCCCCCAGCGGCGGCTCCGCGCGTCACGCTGCTCAGGGCCCAGCGCAGGTCAGGCCGCTCGCGCCCGGCTTGCAGGGGCACTGTCCCTTGGCGTCACACAGGAAGTCCCAGAGCCCGATCCGTCGGTAGTCGCCCGTGGCCTTGGCGGCACCGGGCATCCCGGCGAAGCCCGCGGCGGTGGCGACGTCGACCGCGTGACCGAGCTTGCCGCCTGCGACGGTGCCAGCGAGCTCGGCCTGCAGCTGCCAGCCCTTGGCCTGGTCCCGCCGGTAGACGTAGACCGCGCCCGCGGCGGCCCCCGCCTTGGAGGCCCGCAGGGGTGCACCCACCAGGAGCACGTCTCCGTCGAGCGAGAGGTCGGAGCCGAAGTGGTCATCGACCGCCAGGCCCGCCGGCGCCAGGGTCTGCACGGGCGGCCACGCGCCCTTGCTGTCGCGCTTGAACACAAACACGGCCCCAGTGCGACCAGCAGTCATCGACTTGTCGTGCACACCCGCCACCAGCTCGTCCCCCGCCAGGGCCAGCCGGGTCCCAAAGAGGTCCTCGGCCTTGGGGCCAGGAGCGGTGATCGCCGCCTTCTGCGACCACGATGTCGCCGAGACCCGCTCGAAGATCACGACCTTGCCGGCGCGCTGACCCATTGTCGCGTCCCACGGCACGCCCACTGCCGCGCGCTCGCCGGACAGCGCCACGGAGTAGCCGCTCCAGGTCTGCTGCTGCGCGCCGAAGCCACCTCCGACCTTGGTGCTGGGTTTGATCCCGGTCGGCAGCAGGGTCGCCATCTGCTTCCACGCCCCGCCGGGCTGCGCCTCCCAGATGTAGGCGCGGCCGGTGGTGTAGTTGATGTAGGGCGCGCCGATGACGATGCGCGTCCCCTCCAAGTCCAGCGACCAGCCGAGGCGAATCTGGGTCATGCCCGAGGCCTCAATCAGGGTGGCGGTCTCCTTCCACGTGCCGTCCTTCTGCAGCCGGAACTCATAGACCACGCCAGCGTTCGAACCCTTGGCGTTGTCGTCACCCCAAGAGCCCACCATGAGCCGGTCCCCCTCAAGCTCGAGGGCGGTGCCAACCGAGTCGAGGTGGCTGGCGCGCGAGCCCGTGAAGATGGAGTGGTAGGCCCAGGCGCCGTCTTGCCCGCGCTTGAGCATCGCCACGCTGCCCGAGTTCGACTGAATCGGATCATCCCCCGGCAGCGACACGGCCAGCCACCCGCCGCTGCCGCTGATGGCGGTGCCCACGCCGTCCCCCTCGAGGGCGGGAGGCACCTTGGCGCCGTTTTGCAGCGTGACCGTCGCGGTCGCGGTGCCCTGGGTGCCGTCGAGATCGCAGTCGCAGCCCACGCAGGCCGGGCTCTTGAACCACTGCTTGGGGCCGCAGGCGCACAGCCCCTTGGCGCAGGTCCCGGGGCCTCCGCAGCTGGTGCCGTCGGCCAAAGCCTGGTGGATGCAGCCGTCCTGACAGCCGTCGAGCGTGCACGGGTTGTCGTCGTCGCAGTCGAGCTTGCCGCTGCTCTTGCATGCGCCACCGCTGCACTGGTCGCCCGTGGTGCACGCGTCACCGTCGGTGCAGGGCTTGCTGTTGGCGCTCAGCGTGCAGCCGGTCTTGGCGTCGCAGAGCATGTCTGTGCACGGGTTGCCGTCGTAGAACTTGGCGCAGTCGGCCGCGACCTGGCAGGGGCATCCCGCCGCGCCCGACTTGCAGGTGCCCTGGCTGCAGCTGTCGTGCACCGAGCAAGGCACGCCGTCCTCGCAGGGCGTCCCGTCCGGCAGCGACACCTTGCTGCAGACGCCGGTCTTGGGCTGGCACAGGTTCTTCACGCAGGCGGTGTCGTCCACCGTCGGGCAGCTCTTGACCGTCGCGGGGTTGACCTTGCAGCTGGCCGTGGTTCCGGACTTGAAGCAGTAGAGCGTGCCGTTGCACAGGTTGCCGTCCTCAAACTGGGCACAGTCCGCGTTGCTCTGGCACTGGCAGGCCTGCGTGCCCACCTTGCACACCCCCGCGACGCAGCTGTCGCCCTGGGTGCAGGCGTTGCTGTCCGCGTCGCAGGTCACCCCGTCGGGCAGGGCCGTCGGCGCGCACTTGCCGGTCTTCGGCTCGCACGTGTTCTGGGTGCACGCGGTGTCGTCCACGCTCGGGCACGAGACGACGGTGGCCGGGTTCTGCTGGCACTTCCCGATGGCCGCGTTGCAAAAGAGCGTGCCGTTGCACAGGTCGCCGTCGTCCTTTGCCACGCAGTCGGCGTCCTTGGCACAGGCGCAGACGTGTGCGGCGGGGGACGCCAAGCAGGCCCCGCCCTCGCAGACCTCCCCGATCGTGCAGAGGACGCCGTCGTCACAGGCGGTCTTGTCGGGGACGGCCTTGGGCACACACAGCGACGTCTTGGGGTCGCAGGTGTTCTTGACGCACGCGGTGTCCCCGACGCTGGGACACTCGATCGCCGAGGCCGGGTTGACGACACAGGTGTTCTTTCCCGCCGACAGGTCGCAGTAGAGCGTGCCGTTGCACGGGTCGCCGTCCTCGAACTTGGCGCAGTCCGCGGTGGTCGTGCAGCAGACCTTGTTGTCGCTCGCGCAGCCGCCCTTGCCGTCGCAGACCTCGTCGGTGGTGCAGGCGTCCCCGTCGTCGCACGACGCCCCCTTCGTCACGTCGGCGAGGTCACAGGTGCCCGTCTTGGGGTCACAGCTGTTCTTGCGGCAGTCGGTGTCCTTGCTCGTGGCACAGGAGACGACCGTGGCCGGGTTGGTCTTGCACTCCGGCGTCGCGCCCGACTTGTCGCAGAAGCGCGTACCGGCGCACTTGTCCACCTCGCCCCCTGGGCCGAGCTGGAGACAGTCGGCGTCGCTGGCGCAGGCGCAGGTCAGGGTGCCCGGCTTGCACACGCCTTGGGCGCAGGTGTCCTTGTCGGTACAGGGCTCACCGTCGTCGCAGGCCGTGCCGTCGGGCTTGCCCGCGCACTGGGCGTCGAAGCACTCGGCGCCGGCGCCCGTGAGCTTCTCGCACGCGCTCAGACCGCTGTCGCCGCAGGCGCGGCTGCCCTTGCAGGTGAGGCCCTCGCTCTCGAGCCAGCACGTGGTGCCCAGGCCACGGTCGACGGCCGTCTTGCTGCAGCCGCACAGGCCCATGCCCCCTGGCCCGTCGCCCGCTGGGACGCACTGCTTGACCGAGGCTGACGACACGTCCTTCGCGGCCTTGCACACATGCCCGGTGGGGCAGTGGTCGTCGCTCGCGCAAGACGCGCCGCAGAAGCCACCCGCGCCACCGTGGTCAACGCAGGCCGCCTGGCTGACCCCGGCCGCCTCGCAGTCCTTGGCGCTCTGGCAGGGCCGGCAGAGCAGCCCCCACGTGGGCACGCAGTAGCTCACGACGTCGGCTCCCGCTCCTGCAGCGACACACGACCAGCCCGCGGGGCAGATGTCGACGCACTCCGCAGCGCAGACCCGGCCCTGGTCGGAGTCGACGCACAGACCGGCGTCGCAGTCGGCGTTGCTGCTACATGGGCAGCCCGCCTGGCCGGGGCAGGTCACAGTGCCGTCGCCGCTACCGTCCGGCGAGGCGTGGATCGAGCCGGCGTCGGCGGCGGCATCGGCTGCCACGTCGGCGACCTGGGAGGCCGCGTCAGCCTTGTCTGACTTCGGATCGCAGGCGGCGAGCGGCAGCGCCACGAGACAGACCAACGTCAGGAGGGTCTTCGCCGAAGGGCGAGCGAGTTGGGCGAGCACGGGACGTTCCTCGGCGT
>JAUIAC010000378.1 GCA_030425545.1 bacterium
CGCTGCGGCCGCTGGGTCACGACGCCGCCGGCTTCGTGGGGAGCGCCATCGCGGAGTTCACGCGGGCCTTCGTGTCGACGCTGGGCACGACCCTCGTCGGGCTCACGCTGCTCGTGATGTCCGTCTCGGCGCTCTCCGGGCGCCCCTTGGTGCGCATCGCGCTGGCGGCCGCCGGTCGTCGGGGCCGTCGTCTGACCCAGGGCGCACGCAACCGCGTCGCCGAGCAGGTCGCCGCGACCCGTCAGGAGTGGCACGAGCGGCGCGCGGCCAAGGCCTCGCTGAAGGAGGCCGAAGCGGAGGCAGAGCGTCTCCAGGCCGAAGCAGAGGCCGAGGCCGAGACCGAGCGGCAGCAGGCCGAGGACGCCGACCGACCGCTCGCCTGGGCCCCTGAGACCGGCCTCTTCCACGTCCCCGACGACGCCAACGCCGAGCCCGTGGTGCTCCCGGACACCCGCCCGAGCCGCCAGGTGCCGGTGGCGCAGGTGGGCACCGACACGCCCGAGGGCTTCCCGGTGGGCACCGACATCGGCCCGGCGCCCGACATCATCCCCACGTCGGTCCGGCGCAACACGAGCCGCGCCGACCACGAGCAGGCGGCCGCAGCCTCGAGCCCCGCCCCCGGCACGCCGGCGCCGACCGGCCCAGCCCCCAGCACGCTGCCGCCAGCCGGCCCCGCGCCGACGTCGCGCCCCCGCACCTTCGACGGCCTCACCGCGGTGGACGAGGGTCCGGCGGACATGCCCGCGGCAGCGGTCCCTCCGCGCAGCGCCGCAGCGTCTCAGTCGGGCATCTACGGTCTCACCGCCGAGCCGGCAGCGTCGGCCGACGCGACAGCCGCGGCCGATGGCACAGCGACGCGCCCCCCCGCCGAGGACACCGCCGTCCGTGGCGGCGCCGCCGGGCGCAAGCGCGCCTCCGCCTCCCATGACGCCGTGCTCGAGGTGACGCCAGCGCTGCCCGCGTCCCGCGCGTCGCGCACCGCCGTCGCCGCCGAGGCCCCGGCCACGGTGGACGCGGCCCGCGCCGCCAGCGGCGCCGCGGACCAGATCGCCGCAGACGGGCGCGTGCCGGCGCAGACGCCCGCGCCGCGGGTCCCCCGCATCGTCAAGACGGCGGCGCTCTCGGAGGCCCCTCCCGTGCTGCCCTCTGCCGAGCAGGGCTCGCTGGAGATCGGCGATCGCAAGGAGTGGAAGCTGCCGCCGCGCTACCTGGTGCAATCGCCGCCGGACCGCAAGGTCTCGGCGCCGCACCACGTGCTCGTCGACAACGCGCGGGTGCTCGAGCAGAAGCTGGAAGACTTCAAGATCAAAGGCGAGGTCACGGACATCCGCCCCGGCCCCGTGGTGACCACGTACGAGTACAAGCCGGCCGCGGGCGTGAAGATCAGCCGCATCGTCAACCTCAAGGACGACCTGACCATGAGCCTGTCCGCCCTGCGGGTCCGCGTGGTCGCGCCGATCCCCGGCCGGGACGTCGTCGGCATCGAGGTGCCCAACAAGCAGCGGCAGTTCGTCTACTTCCGCGAGGTGCTCGAGTCCGAGGTCTACGCCAAGAGCAAGAGCAACCTGACGCTGATCCTGGGCAAGGACATCGAAGGTCAGCCCGTGGTCACCGACCTCGCCAAGGCGCCCCACATGCTCGTCGCCGGTGCCACGGGCACGGGCAAGTCCGTGGGCATCAACAGCTTCCTGGCGTCGATGCTGTTCAAGGCGACCCCGGCCGACGTGAAGTTCATCATGGTCGACCCGAAGGTGCTCGAGCTGAGCATCTACGAGGGCATCCCCCACCTGCTGCTGCCCCCGATCGACGACCCGCACCAGGCCGAGCTGGCGCTGAAGTGGGCCGTCCGCGAGATGGAGCGGCGCTACCGCGTGCTGGCCAGCGCCAAGGTCCGTAACATCGCGGGCTACCGCAGCAAGCTGCCGGAGCTGCGCGAGAACGTGCGCAAGAAGCGGGTCAAGGTCGTCGACGGCAAGAAGCGGCTGGTCGACGCCAACAGCGCAGGCGCCGAGCTCCTCGATCCGCCTCCCGCGCCGGAAGACATGCCCTACATCGTCGTGGTCATCGACGAGTTCGCCGACCTGATCATGGCCAGCGGCAAAGAGGTCGAGCGCGCCGTGGCCCGGCTCGCGCAGAAGGCCCGCGCCTGCGGCATCCACGTCATCCTCGCGACCCAGCGCCCGTCGACGGACGTCATCACCGGCATGATCAAGGCCAACTTCCCGACCCGCGTGAGCTTCCAGGTCGCGTCGGCGATCGACTCCAAGGTGGTCCTCAACTCGGTCGGCGCCGAGAGCTTGCTCGGCATGGGCGATCTGCTCTTCGTGCCGCCGGGGACCAGCCACCTCAAGCGCTGCCACGGCACCTGGATCACCGACGACGAGGTCGCCTCGCTGGCCGAGCACTGGAAGGCGCAGGGCACGCCCAACTACGACATGAGCATCCTCGAGGACCCGGAGGCCGACAAGCCGACGATCGAGGACGACGCCAAACTCGACACGCTCTTCGAAGACGCGGTGCAGGTGGCGCTCGAGGCCCAGCAGGCGTCGGTGAGCTTCCTGCAGCGCAAGTTGGGCATCGGCTACGGCCGCGCCGCTCGGATCATCGATCACATGGAGGCCAAGGGCATCGTCGGGCCGCAGCGTGGCCCCAACAAGCCCCGCGAGATCATTCTCCAGGGCGGCGAGGCGGGCTTCTAGTCGACGCGGGCTGTCAGCGGCCTGTCGAGGCGCGACGACCCCGATCCCCGCGGGCGCCCTGCGCTCGGCGCTTGCTGCGCGCTCCAATCCTCGGCCATGATCAGCGCGCGCGACCCCTGTCGTGCCCAGAACCGCCGCCCAGGAGCCAGCCATGCCCGGTCCGCAGCCCGCGATGCTCAAGAACCTCGTGAAGGTCGCGTTCAAGGCCCACGCCATCGTGCTGCCGACGAAGTGGAAGCAGCCCATGGGCGACCCCGACGGCAAGCAGTACGTGGACGCCTTCAAGCTCACCGAGCTCGCCCGGCCCTTCTCGACCACCGATCTCTTCCTGCCCGCGACGCCGAACAAGTATCACGTCGACACGCAGAAGAAGCTGCACAAGCAGTTCGACAAGTACATCGACGGCATCTGTGACGCGATCTGTGGCGCGTGGGACAAGTGGCGTCTGCAGGCCAAGTTCAGCGGGCTGATCATCAACGGGCCGGTCGCCATGGGCCCGCCCGGCTGCTTGAAGGGCCCGAAGCTCAAGAGCCTGATCATGATGCAGGCGCCCAAGAGCTCGCCGGCGGAGAAGAAGTTCAGCGACTCGGTGGCCAAGCACCTGAGCAAGGCGTGGGGCGACTGGCAGAGCAAGGTCACGGTGCCTGGGCTGCCCTGGTACCCCGCTTTTGCGGCCTTTCCGCTCGCGACCGCGCCGCCGATGCCCAACGTGCCGATGCCGCTGATCACGTGCCCGTCCGCGATGATGGCGGAGATGATGGTCCCCAAGAAGTTGGCCGACGGCATGGTCAAGGCCCACAACGACAAGAAGGCGATGCACCACAAGGAGCTCTTCGACAGCATCGCGAAGGGCGTGTCGGCGGTCTTTGGCCTGTGGCTCGCGACGCAGCAGATCATGAACGTCATGGGCAAGGGGCCGGTGCCGACCTACGCGCCGCCCTACGTGCCGGTGGGGCCGGTGGTGGCGGGCGACAACATCGCGGCGCCCGGGCACCTCGCGACCTGACGCGACGCGACGCCCCGCGGAGACGTCCGCCCCCGCGCGGACGCGCGAAAGTGTCCTCAGTCTGCTATGGAAGTCGCGCCGCCGACGCGGCGTGGAGGTAGAGCATGCGTGCGGTTGCGTTCATCTTGTGGGCCCCGGCCCTGGCGCTGGCCCTCTCAGCCTGCGGCGGAGACGACGACAAGGGTGGCCCGGTCGACTCCCTGTGCAGCACCGACGAGCAGCGCTGCTACGGCAACGCCCTGCTCACCTGCGCAGACGAGGGCAAGGCGTGGAACGTGGGCTGGTGCGGCGAGAGCAAGACGTGCACCAGCGACAGCGGCAAGCCCGGCTGCTCGGGGGTCAAGTGTGAGCGCGGCGCCCGCACCTGCGACGACACCAAGGTGCTCATGTGCCCGGAGGACGGCCTCAGCGAGGCCGCTCAGGTCGAGACCTGCAAGACCGGCCAGCACTGCATCTTCGGCACCTGCGTGAAGACGGCGTGCGACGCCGGCACCAAGGCCTGCGGCTGGAAGGCGGCGCTCTCGTGCGAGGGTGGTTCGTGGAAGACCACCAAGTGCAAGTCGGGCGAGCGCTGCGACGAGGCCACGCACGCCTGCGTCGCGCAGACCTGCAAGCCCACCGCCCTCAAGTGCACCGACGCGAGCACCCGCTCGACCTGCAACACGGCGGGCTCGGCCTGGGTCGACAAGGCCTGCGGCAGCGGCGAGGTCTGCACCGAGGGCGTGTGTCACCCCAAGGTCAAGGGCGCTGAGCAGGACCAGGACGCCGGCACGGTGGCGGCGGACGCTGGCAGCGGCAGCGACGGCGGCGGCTTCATCGACGTCGGCAGCACCAAGGACGTGCAGCTCGAGCAGTTCGACACGCTGACCCTGACCCTGAGTGAGACGCCGACCCCGGGGCCCGGCGCCCGGACGATCAAGTTCAAGTTCAGCTCGGCGACCTTCTCTGGCGCCACCAAGATGCTCCAGATCACCGGCGACGAGGGCCTCGACAAGCTCGAGATTCAGCTGGCCCCGGTGGAGGAGTTCACCACGGGGACCTTCACCGCGCTCGAGGCACAGGCCGAGGACACGGCGATCCTGATGAACGACGGCAGCAACGATCAGTCGCAGGTGCAGTGGCAGTTCCAGGCCGTCGACTACACGCTGGACGTGACCTCGTTCGACGACGTGGGCGGCCGCATCAAGGGCACGATCTCGGCCAAGTTGGGCGACGCGATCAACAAGGGCAAGTTCGTCTACATCGACGGCGCCTTCGACATCAAACGCAGCAACTGAGGCCGCGAGCGACCGTGGGCCACCACCTCTACATCCAGCGCTCCGCTGAAGAGACCCGCGTTGGGCTCGTGCGCGACGGGAGTCTGTCGGAGCTCGAGGTCGAGCGCACGGGCGGCCGTAGCCTCTCCGGCAACGTCTACCGCGGCCGGGTGATGCGCCTGGTGCCCGCGATGAACGCGGCCTTCGTGGAGATCGGGCTGGAGCGGCAGGGCCTGCTGCACGCCCAGGACGTCTGGCGTCAGGGGGTGTTGCCTCCGCGACCCGAAGCGACCAAGGGCATGGTCGACGGCGCGCCGCCGAGCCGTCCCAAGGCGCTGGAGATCGGCCGACTGCTGGAGCCCGGCCAGGAGATCCTGGTTCAGGTCACCCGGGAGCCCGTGGCGCGCAAGGGCCCGCGCGTGACCATGTTCGTGAGCTTGCCGGGGCGTAACCTGGTGCTCTTGCCGCGGGAGCCGCACGTCGGTGTGTCGCGCATGATCAGCGACCCGGCCGAGCGGCAGCGCGTGTACTCCCTGGTGCACCGGCTGCTACCTCGGGACACGGGCGCGATCGTGCGGACCGTGGGCGAGGGCGCGACGGAGGCGGAGCTGGGCAACGACCTCGGCTTCCTACGCGAGCAGTGGCGCGATCTCCAGGGTCGCTACGCCCACGCGAGCGCCCCGAGCTTCCTGCACACCGACCTGGACCTGACGCTGAGGTCGCTGCGGGATCTGGTCGACGACGAGACCGAGCGCGTGGTGATGAACGACCACGGCGACC
>JAUIAC010000379.1 GCA_030425545.1 bacterium
GGTGCCGTCCTGCAGCTTCGCCGTGCTGCGCACGTCGTCCGCGAGGGTCTTGATCGTCGCGTCGTCCAGCTTGAACGCCTCCTTGAGCACGCGCACCGAGTCTTCGAGCTGCTCGACCGCAGCCGACGGGTCCATGTCGCCCACGAACGCGACGTAGCTGTTGCCCGGGAGCGTCCCGGCCAGGCGGGACGCGTCGCGCCCCTTGCCCGCGAGCATCTGCCGCGCGATGCGCGTGCCGGGCTTGGCGTGGAGCCGCCAGCCGACCTCGACGTTGTCGCCGGTGGCGTTGAGCACGACCTCGAAGCGCTCCAGGTCGGTCAGCCACTCCTTGAGCATCTTGTTGTAGTAGTCGCTGCTGGCGGCCATGCCGGCGTTGCGCTTGTTCATCTTGTCGAGCTGGGTCAGGAGCATGTCGAGCTCGGCCTTCCGGGTCTTGGCCACCTCCTTCACCGAGACGCCCACGTACGCCAGCGCCGGCGGCGTCAGCTTGGCGAGCCGCTTGCAGAACCCCTCGACCTTCTTGAAGCGCGTCTCCGCGCTGGTCAGGACCAGGTAGCCGGGCACGAAGTCGACGAAGGCCGTGTTGGGCCCCACGACCAGCAGCGCGGCGTGGCCCTTGGCGTCGGCGCCCTTCTTCGCTGTCACGAAGGCCGCGAGGGCCTTCTTGTTGTCGGTGACGGGCAGGAGGATGACCAGGCCGGACTGGGGCTTCTGCTTGTCGTCGTCCTGGAACGCGACGTGCAGCGGCTTGGACTTGTCGAGCCACTCGTGGCCGGTGACCCCGTTCTGCGACAGGATCTTGGTCAGGTCGCGGTAGGCCGCCTCGCGTAGCGACGCGTTGGGCGGTACGGCGCCCATCTTGCCGGCGATGGTCTCCACGGCGTCAAAGGCCGACGAGAGAGACTTGATGGTCAGCCACGCCACGACGCCAGCCTCGGTCGCGAGCGACACGTCCTTCGGTGCCGGGGTGACCTTGCGGACAGCGGCGGCTGCGGCCTGCTTGGCTGTGCCCGCGGCGCCCTTGACCGCCTCTGCGGCACCCTTGGCAGCTGCCTTGGCCTTGCCGGCAGCGCCCGTGGCGCCCGCTTTGGCGCCCGCCTTGGCAGGCTCGGACTTTTTGCTGCAGGCCGCGAAGGTCAACGCGACCACGAGCAGCGGGACGAACACATGGGGCGCGCGGGGGCGGCGCGTCAGGGGCTGAAACATCGGGGTCCTCCGAGTGAAGTCGCGGGAGTATGTGGGCGCCACCGCAGCGGGGTCAACGCTGGCGGCGCCGGACCGCGGCGGCAGGGCGCCGGGTCGCGCGCTACGGGGCAGCGCACCAGGGCAAAGGAGAGGTGACGCGGGCGCGGATCGCGCCCTCGGCGGTGTCGACGGCGGCGTGCGCGAACGCATGCACCGGCCGGGGGTCCGTGGGCTGACACCAGAGCCGTAGGGCGGCGCACGGCAACAGGTGGCGGTGGGGAGAGTGGCTCGCCGCACCGAAGCCCTCCAGGGCCGCCGAGAGGGTGGCCAGCAGCTGACCCTGCTCCGCCGCCGTGGCCGCCCGGTCCTCGAGCGCGGAGGCGAGCAGGCCGGCGCTCAGCGGCTGCTCGGGCAGCACCATCAGCAGGTAGCCCCGCAGCGCCGCCATGGCCGCGTCGGCGTCGGCGCGCAACATCGCCCCGGTGATCCGGGCGATCTCCGGGCCATGATCCCACGTGCGCGCCATGGACTCGGGCTCGGGCACCGGGGCCGGCGTCTCCGCGTCCAGGCTGGCGGCGTCGCGCACCCAGGCCGCCGACTGCAGCAGCAGCCCCAGCCACTCGGGCCGGTCGTGAAGGCGTCCCAGGGCGCGCGTGGCCTCGCAGACCTGCAGCAGCCAGCCGAGGTCCAGCCAGCTCTCGGGCTGGCGCGCGCTGCGATGGTTCGCGGGGTCGAAACGCAGCAAGCGCTCCGCCGCAGCGAGCGTGAGCGACGACGCGACCAGCGCGCGGGGCACGCCGAACGCGAGCGCCTTGCCGATCGCCCGCACCTGGACGTCGGCCTTGGCGCCGAGGAGGTGGGGCCGAAAGCGCGCCTCCTGGAAGGCGCTGGACTTGGCGTCGTCTTCGGCCTGATGGATCACCGCGGCGCTGTCGAGCAGCGGCGCCACTCGGGCGACCTGCTCCGCGTCGGCTGGCAGCGCGCCAGCAGCCAGGGCGGCGGCGAAGGCGGCGTAGAGCGCCCTGGCCTGCGCCCGCGTCGCCAGGCGGGAGAGCTCCACCGTGGCCAGGGCCACCGGGGCGAGGTGCCCGTGGGTGCCGGCGCGGCCGTAGAGCGCGGCCACCAGCGCGGACTCCAGCTCCGGCTGTTCGAGATCCTCGGCGCATCGGACGGCGTCCACGGCGGCCACCGGGTCGGCCGCAGCGAGCGCGGCGTCCACAGCGCGCTCGAGCTGGACGCGGTCGCCGTGGCGCGAGCTCGGCGCTGAAGGCGCCTTGGTGGCCCGGCCGCGGACCCGCTCTGCCACCACGTCGAAGGCCCGCGCCAGGGGCACGGCTGCGCGTGCGCCAGGGTGCTCGGCGAGGCTCCGCGCGCACGCAGCGACCGCGACCAGGGCCCCGTCGGCGCCGACGGTCGCCACGAGCGTGACCGCCGCTTCGACCACCGCGGACTCGGCCCGCGGCGCGTTCGCCAGCGCCGCAGCGGCGAGCGCTCCGGGGTGGCCGCTCGCCAGCGCGTCGGCGACGGCCGCCGCGCTCACAGGGCGTGCTCGCCCGAGGACATCCCACTCACTCATCTCGGCCTCCCGACGCGTCGGCCGGCCGCTCCAGGCCGTCGAGCTTGCGGTAGATCGTGCGCACGGCGATGCCGAGCAGCATCGCCGCGCGTCGCTTGTCGCCGCCGGTCATCTTCAGCGTCTCGGCCAGGGCGAGCCGCTCGATCTCTTCCAGCGGCGTCCCCACGGGGATGTGCAGGATTCGACTGCCGCCCTCGGACTCAGCGATCGCAGTTGGCAGGTCTGCGCGCGACACCTCGGCGCCGCGCGCCAGGACCACGGCCCGCTCGATGACGTTCTCGAGCTCGCGCACGTTGCCCGGCCAGCCCCACCCCGACAGCGCCTCCATGGCGTCAGGCGTGATGGTCGCCACCTCTTTGTGGTTCATGGCGGCGTAGCGGCGCAGGAAGTGATTCGCCAGTCGCGGGATGTCCTCCCCCCGTTCGCGCAGCGGTGGGAGCTCGATGGGGATGACGTTGAGCCGGTAGAAGAGGTCCTGTCGAAAGCGCCCGTGCTTGGTCTCCTGGACCAGGTCGCGGTTGGTCGCCGCGAGCACGCGCACGTCCACAGCCACGGGGCGCCCGCCGCCCACGCGCTCGACCTCGCCCTCTTGGAGCACCCGCAGCAGCTTGCCCTGCAGGGGCAGCGGCAGGTCTCCGATCTCGTCGAGCAACAGCGTGCCCGTGTGCGCGAGGTGAAAGCGCCCGTCCCGACGGGCCGCCGCGCCGGTGAACGCGCCCTTCTCGTGGCCGAAGAGCTCGCTCTCGAGCAGGTTCTCCGGGATCGCTGCGCAGTTGATGGCGATGAAGGGTCCCTGCCGGCCGCTCAGCCGGTGGATCGTGCGCGCCACCACCTCCTTGCCCGTGCCGCTCTCGCCTTGGAGCAGCACCGTGGTCCGAGCCGACGCGACGCGCTCGACCAGGTCGAGACAGCGGCGCATCAGCGGGCTGCTCCCGATGATCTCCCGGCTGCGCCCCGCTCGCTCGAGCTCCTGCAGGAGGTTGGCGTTCTCCATCCGCAGGCTGGCGCGCTCGCGGGCCCGCGCCACGGCGCGGACCACCTCAGCCCGCCGCAGGGGCTTGGTGATGAAGTCGTAGGCGCCTTCTTTCATCGCGGCGACGGCCGTCTCCACCGTGCCGTACGCGGTCATGACGATCACGGCGGTGTGCGCGCTGTGGGTGCTCGCCACCCGCAGCAGCTCCATGCCGTCGACGCCGGGCATCATCAGGTCGGTGAGCAGCACGGCGACGCCGCCCTGCCTGAGCCGGCGAGCCGCGTCCTGGCCGTCGGTCGCCGCGATGACGTGGAGCCCCTCGCGTTGCAGGATCTTCTCGAGGCTCCGCAGGTTCGCGCCGTCGTCGTCGACGACAAGCACGGTCCGGCCCGGAGTTGCAGCGTCGTTCGCGCTCATCTCACCTCATGAGTCCGCGGCGAGCGCGGCGGACGTCCGTGGCGGAGCGCCACGACGACGCGGTCGCGCGTAGCCACCGCGCCGCCGGAGCGGTCAGCGCCCGGAGCCCTGTCCACCGCTCCGCATGTCGATGACGGCTGGGATGCCACGCGGGAGGGGCGGGGCCTCGGGCGCTGGCGCGCTCGTCACCGCCGCGGCCCCCGCGTCGACCTGGTCGCCGCTGGACCCTGCCGCCGTGACCGCCTCATCGACGCCCGCTACCTCCGCGGTGCCAACCCCGTTGGGCTCCGCACCATTCCCGTGGGACCCAGCGTCGGCGGCCCCAGCCTCATGGGCCCCAGCCTCCACGGACCCAGCCTCAGCGGACTCGGCCCCAGCGGACACAGCCTCGGAGGGCGCATCGACAACCCCCTCGGCGTCTGTCGCAGCGTCGGTCACGCCATTGGCGGCCGTCGCGTCACCGCTGGCGGCCTCGCCGGACGGCTCCGCGGCCTCCGCGGCGTCGCCACCGGCCGGCTCCGCCGGCTCGTCCACCGTCGGTGTCGGCAGGCCGTGGGCAGCGCGCAGCGCAGCGATGCGCTCGTCAGCCAGCGCACGGACGTTGACGAGCACGGGCTCCGCTGCGACGCCGCTCGCTGCGGCGGGGCCGTCCGCGGTGGCGCTCGCTGCGGCGTCCGCGCCGGACGCGTCCTGCGTCCCGGCGTCGCTCCGCTTGCGACCGCCGCGCCCGCGCCGACCGCCCGTGTTGCCCTCGGTGTGGCCCCCGGCCGCGTCGCCGTCGTCGGCCCCCGCGGCGCTCGCGGCGTCGTCGTCCGAGCGCGCTTCGCCGTCCTCGCCACCAGCCTCCTGGCCGTCGACCTCGTCCCGCGAACGCCGACGTCCACCGCGACGGCGACGACGACGGCGGCGGCGACGGTTGTCGTCGTCGTCGTTGGCGTCGGCCGACTCACGCGGACTCTCACCCGCGTCGCCCGCCTCGCTCGCCTCGATCTTGCCGGCGTCGTCGCTCTGGCCCGCGTCGTCGGCCGCGGCGTCACGGCGGCGCCCCCTGCGACGGCTGTCGCCCTCCGACCGACCCGAGGCCTCGCGCCGATCGCGCTCGTCGTCCCGCGTGTCCCCGTCTTCGTCGCGGCGGCGACGGCGGCGCGACCGCTTGCGCTGTGAATCGTCGTCCCCGCGCGAATCCCGCTCCCTCGGCTCGGGCGCGGCGTCGGCCGCGGCGTCGGCTGCGGCGGCTGGCTCGGGCGCGGGCGCGGGCGCCGGCTCCTCCACCGTGAGCGCGAGATCGTTGGCGGGCTTGCCACCAAAGCCGAAGAGGCCCTTGAGCCAGGACGTGAACCCCTGGGGCTGCGGCGCTGGCGACGCGGCCATGATGTCGACCACGGGCTCCGCGATCACGGGAGCCACCGGCGCTGGCGCGGCGCGACGGGCGCGCTCCCGGCGCCGGCGCTCGGCCTTGCGCTCGTCGTCGACGCGCGCCTCTTCCGCCACGCCCGCGGTGTCGGCGATGACCCCGTTGTAGACGTCGGCGTAGTCCACGGAGGCGCCGCTGAGCTCCACCGACAGGCGACGCTC
>JAUIAC010000380.1 GCA_030425545.1 bacterium
GAAACTGGGCCGTGTTGCCGTCGTCGCTGCCGACCCAGGCGAGGTCGACCGCGCCGTCGTTGTCGAGGTCGCGCCACAGCAGGCAGCTGCCCAGGTGCGCCGGTGCGTCGGGCAGCTTCGCGAGCAGCCCGTCGTGCTGCAGCGTCGGCGCTGCACCCGCGCTCAGCGAGAGACCGCCGGTGTGGCTGGTGGGCACCGCGTGCCCCAGGGCAGGTCCGGGCGCGGCCGAGAAGCCGGGGACCGGCCGCTGCGCGCACGAGGCGGCGGCGCCGCCGTCGGTCGCGTCGGTGCCGGCATCGCCAGGGGCCGCGCTGTCGGAGGCGGTGGTGTCGGTGTTGATGGCGTCGGTGATGATGGTGTCGGAGTCGGGCCCGTTGGTGCCATCGGCGTTGGCGCCATCGGCGTTGGGGCCAACGCCGTCCGCGTCCGGCAGCCCCGCGTCGGGGTCGGTCGCGTCGGCGCCGAACACCTCGCCGCCCCCCCCGTCGGTCGGATCGGGCTCGCCGTCCGCGAGCGCCGCGTCGCCGCCGCTGTCGACCGCGTCCTGCGGTCCACCCACGGTGTCGCCGTCGGGCGAGGCAGCGTCGGCGAGGTCGCCGTCCGGATGACCCCCGTCCGCGCCTTGCCCGTCCGCGACCTGCCCGTCCGCGACCTGCCCGTCGCCCGCCGCTGCGTCACCGGCTGCGTCGCTGTCCGTCCCGTCCGATGCGGCGGCGTCGACCTGGGCCGCGTCGCCCGCGGGGTCGACCGGATCACTGCAGGCGAGCCCGGTCCACGCGAGCGCCAGCAGCAGCGCCCAGGCGCGGCGCCCACGCTGCGAGCGGCCTCGCCGCCGCTGCGGCTGGCGGAGCGGCGAGCAGCGCAGCAGCGAGGGCAGACCTTGATGTGCATGGACGTTCATAGGCAACCCAGGGTGCCAACGCAGCGTGCCCCTGCCAACGCTCGCGGCCACACGGGCCCTGGCGGCTCCCTCACCGACCGGCCCTCACGCTTGTGGAGCCGGCACGGAGCCTTGTGCTACAACCGCGCGCGAACGCCCCACGCGCGCCCCGCGCCTGTACCCCCCGAGGTCCCCATGACGACCCTGCGTCCGATGTTCGCGGCTCCCGCCGCTCGCCGCATCCTCCCGCTCGCCCTGGCGCTCACGGCGCTCGTCGCCCTCCCAGGCTGTGGCGGGGACGACGAGCCCAGCGCCGAGGCGGACACCGCCGCCGGGGTCGAGGACGGCACCACCGGCGACGGCGTCGGCGGCGACAGCACCAGCGCGGACGGGGCCACCTCCGACGCAAGCGCGCCGCTGCCCGCCACCGACCCCGCCCCGGACTGCGATCCGCTGCAGCCCTCGTGGTGCTCGCTGCCGTGGCCGAGCAACCGCTTCCTCAAGGCCGACAAGAGCTCCAACACCGGCTGGCGGCTGAACTTCGGCGCCACGACCCTGCCCAAGAACCTGCAGGGCGTGCACGTGTCGCCCGAGCCCTTCAAGCGCTTCGACGGCTACGGCGTCTCCTCCGGCGTGATCGTGCACTTCCCCAACCTCGACATCGCCGGCTGGGCGACCGAAGACGACCTCGCGCCCTCCATGGCCAAGGACGCCCCCGTGGTCCTGCTCGAGGTCGACAGCGCCGGCAAGGTGACCCGCGTGCCGACCTGGGCCGAGTTCGACCTGACCGCGGGTGAGCCGAGCAAGCAGGCGCTCTTCGTGCGTCCCGGCGTGATCTTGAAGGAGGCGACCCGCTACGTGGTCGGCTTCCGCGGCCTGAAGACCGTGGACGGCAAGCCGGTGCCAGCCTCGCCCGCCTTCGCGGCGCTGCGCGACAAGGCGACGGACGGCACCTACCTCGCCCCGCGCCAGTCGCGCTTCGACGAGGTCTTCGCCCTGCTGGAGAAAGACGGCTTCGCCCGCAAGGACGCCGTGCTCGCCTGGGACTTCGTCACCGCGAGCAGCGAGGTCATGCACGGCGACCTGCTGCAGATGCGCGACACCGAGCTGAAGGCCCTGCCCCTGGGCGCGGAGATCACCATCACCAACGTGCAGAGCTACACCAAGAAGCAAGACCCCAACATGGCGCTCTACCTCACCGGCGAGATGACCATCCCGAGCTACCTCGAGAGCTTCACGGTGGGCGAGCGGCTGCCCAAGGGCACCTTCGACCCGCTGGAGAAGAGCGAGCGCCTCGCCCGCGACACCGCCGGCAAGCCCAAGAAGACGGGCACGCGCAAGGCGACCTTCTGGGTCACGGTGCCCCACTCGGCCATGGACGGCTCGCCCCACGGCATCGTGCAATACGGCCACGGCCTGCTGGGCAAGGGCTCGCAGGTCAAGGGCGGCTTCAACCGCAAGATCGGCAACGACTACAAGCTGATCCACTTCGCCTGCAACTGGACCGGCATGGCCGCCGAAGACGAGAAGCCGATCACGCAGATGGTGTTCGAGTTCTCCGACTTCTACATGCTCCCCGAGCGCATGCATCAGGGCTTCTTGGAGGCCTTGCTGCTCGGCCGCGCCATGCGTGAGCGCTTCGCGACGCTGCCCCAGGTCAAGGCGGCGGTGAACCCGGAGACGGGCGCCAAGGTGGCCATCGCCGTGGACAAGAAGCGCTTCTACTACACCGGCATCAGCCAGGGCGGCATCTACGGCGCGACCTACATGGCCCTGAGCACCGACGTGACCCGCGGCCACCTGGGCGTCCCGGGGCAGAACTACAGCCTGCTGCTGCATCGGTCGGTGGACTTCGCGCCCTTCTTCGTGGTCATGGTCGCGGCCTACCCGGAGAGCATCGACCGCGCCATCCTGCTCTTGTCCGGGCAGACGCTGTGGGACCAGGTCGACCCGGCGAGCTACTACCGCCACATGAAGGTCGCGCCCTTCCCCGGGACCCCCAAGCACGACGTGCTGCTGGCCTCGGCCAAGGGCGACTGGCAGGTGGCGCTGCTGACCAATGAGATCACGGCGCGCAGCGACATCGGCGTGAAGCTGATGAAGAGCTACGGCAAGACGGTGAGCCTGGTGACGCCCCAGAGCTACCCCTACACGGGCTCCGGGGTGGTCAACTACGACATCGGCAACCCCTGGCCCAAGCCGGGCAACCTGCCCGACGACACCACGGTGCCGGGCAAGGTGTGCGGCGAGAAGAACCAGTGCTGGGCGACCGCGCGTTGTCCCAAGGGCACCGAGGGCGCGGCGGCGTGCACGCTCAAGGACCCCCACGGGCGCATCCGCTACCTGGACCACCACAACAAGCAGCTGGTGCACTTCCTCGACACGGGCGAGATCATCGACGTGTGCGGTGGCGACGCCTGCACCCCGAACTAAGCGACCGTGGGGGACGCGGTGCCGAGCCCGTGGCGTGACCGGCGGGTGCAGCTGGGGCTTTGGGTCCTGCCGGTGGTCATCGCGGGCTGGATCGTGGGCGGCGTGCTGCACGCGCGCACGCCGGCGCCGCTGCCCGTGGCGGGCGAGGCGCGCTACGGCATGACCGAGGCGCAGCGGCGAGCCCTCTTCATGGAGCTGGTCAAGCACGAGCCCAAGTGGCGGGCCTCGGGCAAGCGCAAGTTCGGCAAGCGCCCCTGGTCGGCCGACGACGACTACCACTGGCACGTACAGGCCCACGTGGAGCGGGCCATGGCCAAGCGGCACAAGCTGCCGCCGAGCCACATCTGGGCGCAGGTCGACGAGGCGGTTCACGCGCGCTGGACCCCTGACAAGTCGGCGGTTCGGCGGATCTTCGCCGGGCTGGCTGCAGCGCAGAAGGTGCCCCGCCCGGGTGGTGGGCCGGCGGCGGCGTCTCCGCGGCCTCAGCGTCGCCCCCCGGGTGCGCTGCGGGCGACCGTGCCGCCGCTGCGCCCCCGCGTGCTCTGACCGCCCGGCGGTCGTGGTGACCGCCTCCCTTCTCGCCCCCAGGCCAACGCCTCGCCCCTGACCCCTCGGACCGCCGTGAAGCCGCAGCTCCTGTCAGACCGAATCGCGACGCAGCCCGCCCTCCGGTGGACGCTGTGGCTGCTGACGTCTGCCTGGCTGCTCGGCCCCGCGCTGGCGAACCCGGACCTGGTGGGTCGCGCGCAGGACTGGGCCTACTTCAACCAACACACCACCAGCGCCTGGCTGAGCTGGACCGTGTACGGCGAGCTGCCGCAGTGGGAGACCTTCGCCTGCGGTGGCCTGCCCGCCATCGGCAACCTGCAGGGCTCGCCGGTGGGCCTGACCCAGCTGATGACCGCGGTCTTCGGCCTCCTGGCGGGGCAGCGGCTGACCTGGTGGCTCTTCGTGCTCGCCGGGCTGGAGGGCATGTGGCGCTACGCCCGCCGGCACGGGGTCAC
This sequence comes from bacterium, assembly GCA_030425545.1. Lineage (GTDB taxonomy): Bacteria > Myxococcota_A > UBA9042 > UBA9042 > UBA9042 > UBA9042. Next base: position 4,318 of record JAUIAC010000380.1, read on the forward strand.
CGGGGTGGGTGGGCTGGCGGCGGCGGTGCTCTTCGCCACCTCGGGCCGCTTTGTGCAGCTCTTTCACGACGGCCAGCCCGCGTTTCTGAGCTTTGAGCTGACGCCCTGGGCGCTGCTACTGCTGGAGCGGGGCTGGCGCGACACCCGGGCGACCCTGGCCGGCGGGCTGGTGATGGCGCTGCTCTTCTTGGAGGGGGGCGCGGTGCCGACGCCGCTGGTGGCCGTGCTGCTGGGCTTTGTCACGCTGCTGCGCACGGCGCGGGCGCTGTGGCGACGGGGCGCACCTGGGGAGCTGCCGTGGTGGCGGCCCGTCGCGACCCTGGCGCTGATGGCGTCGGTGGCGCTGGGGCTGACGCTGTGGCGGGTGCTGCCGGTGGTCGAGAGCCTGGCGCTGTGGCCACGCACGTGGCTGGGCGACGACGTCTACACGGTCGGCCATGTGCTCAACATGCTGCTGCGGCGGGGCCCGCACCAGGGCTACACGGCCGACGGGTCGAGCCTCGTGGGCATGGGCGCGGCGATGCTCTTCACCCTGGCGGTGCTCGCGCGCGACAAGCGGGCGGTGTGGCCCTTGATGATGACGGTGGCCTGCGTCGACCTCGCGACCGGGCTCAGCGACGGGCTCGGGCTCTTTCGCGTCGTCAAGGCGCTGCCGGTGCTGCACAACCTGCGGGCGCCCTTTCGCTTCAGCGTGTTCGCGGGCCTGTACATCGCGCTGGGCGCCGGCGTGGGGGTCGCGCTGGTGGAGCGCCGGCTGGCCGCGGAGATCGAGCGGCAGGCGGGCGGCAAGCAGGCGCGACGACGGGCCCGGCTCGTGGCGGCCGGGGTCGCGACGTTGCTGGCGGCAGGCCCCTCGGCGCAGCTGCTGCACTTCGGTCACAGCCGGCTGAGCAAGGTCTTCGTGCGCGAGGCGCCGCGAGTGGTGGTGCGGCCCTTTCGCCAGAGCATCGGCAACCGTTGGGTGGCCGACGTGTGGCCGGCGCAGCACCGCGGCAGCCTGTCGTGCTTCGAAGAGCAGCCCTTTCCGCAGGCGCCCGGGCTGCGAGCGGACCTGCCGCAGGAGGAGTTCCTCGACCTGCCGGACGCCGGCACGGTGACGCGGCTGAGCTGGTCGCCGCACCGCATTGAGCTGCAGGTGAAGCTGCGTCGCGCCGCGCGGGTGTTGGTCAACCAGAACCACCACCGGGCTTGGACGAGCAACGTGGGCCACGTGCTGCGGCACGGCGGGCGCGTGGAGCCCGGCCCGGACGGGGGGCGCGTGGGCGAGGGGCTGCTGGCCGTGGCCCTGCCCGCAGGCGAGCACCGGCTGGTGCTGCGCTATCGCGACCCGCTGATCCTCGCGGGCCTCGCGGTGAGCGGGCTGACCCTGCTGTGGCTGGGGCTGTGGGCGTGGCGGCGCCGGCGC
>JAUIAC010000381.1 GCA_030425545.1 bacterium
TGCCCGCCGGCATGGGGCTGACCGTGCTGCGCTCCATGGAGCAGGCGATGCGGAAGATGGACGAGCAGCCCGTGCAGCTGCTGGTCTTCGGCCCCACCATGCGCCGGTCGCTGGCGATGGTCGGCACCCTGCGGCGGGACAAGGCCCGCGCCAGCGTCGGGCTGGTGGTGGTCTACCGCGACGACCAGCGCGCCGACGTCGAGCGCCACGCCTCGGGGCAGAAGGTGGCCGACGCCTACGTGATGCAGAGCAAGGCCAGCCGCGAGCTCAAGGACGCCGTGACGCGGACGATCCAGCGCGCGGAGAGCGGCCTCGGCGTGCCCAGCGAGCTGCTGGAAGAGCTGCCGATGGAGGCGCTGTCGCCGATGACGGCTGACGTGAGCCAGGTGGCGAGCCAGGTGGCCGCTGAGGCGGCGAGCGTGGAGGTGGTCGAGCTGGGCGACGGCGACCTGCTCGAGGAGCTGGAGCCCGCGGCGAGCGGCGACGAGACGGCGACGCAGGTGCTCGATCTGGCTGAGCTCGAGGCGGCGCTCGAAGACGACGTGGTGGAGCTCGAGGAGCTCGAGGAGCTCGAGGAGCTCGAGGCCATCGAAGACGTGCAGGAGATCGAGGAGATCGAGGCCGTGGAGGAGGTCACAGACCTCGAGGAGATCGAGGGCGAGCTCGAGATCGAGGAGCTCGACGGCATCGAGGAGATCGTGTCGGAGGAGATCGACACCTTCGAGGCGAGCACCGTGACCGACCTGGAGGAGCTCTCGGGCGACCTGATCGAGGCCATCTCGTCGGAGCAGGTGGTGGACCTGAACGAGGGCATCGAGGAGATCGAGGACGCCGAGGAGCTGACGCTGGACGACGTGGAGGAGATCTCCACGGGCGAGGTCGAGCTGCTCGAGGTCTCCGCCACCGACATCGAGCTCGTCGAAGAGGTCGCTGAGGTGGAAGAGGTGGTCGACGTGATCGACGTGGCCGACGTCGAGGTCGTCGAAGAGGTCGAGGACATCGAGGAGATCGAAGAGATCGCCGAGGTCGAGACCCAGGCTGCCGCGAACGCGCCGAGCGACGCGCCCGCCGCAGAGGAGGCCGCGCAGGCGCCCACGAAGGCCGACGCCGAGAAGGCCGACGCCAAGAAGACCGACGCCAAGAAGACCGACGCCAAGGAAGCCAGCGCCAAGGCCGACGCCAAGGAAGCCAGCGCCAAGGCCGACGCCAAGGAAGCCAGCGCCAAGGCCGACGCCAAGGAAGCCAGCGCCAAGGCCGACGCCAAGGAAGCCGGCGCCAAGGCCGACGCCAAGAAGGCCGACGCCAAGAAGGCCGACGCCCAGGAAGCCAGCGCCAAGGCCGACGACGAGACGGCGGGGCAAGCCGACCCGGCGCCCGAGGCTGCGAGCCGGCCGCGCAAGCAGTCGAGCGCCCAGTTCATGGCCGACAACCTCTCCGAGCTCGGCAAGATGTTGGCGACGCTGCAGTCGAGCACCGACGAGGTCGGCCGCCTGGAGGCCGAGAACCAGGAGCTGCGCGACCAGGTCGAGCAGCTGAAGGCGCAGCTGGCGGGCGCAGCTGCCGGCGCCGCCGCAGACGCAGCTGCGCAGGCCGCAGCCGACGCCCAGGCCAAGGCCGCTGAGGAGGCCAAGGCCGCAGCGGCCGCGCAGGCCGAGGCCCTGAGCGCCGCCAACGCCGCCGCCCAGGCTGCCCAGGCCGCGCAGGAGGCCGCAGAGGCCCGCGTGGCTGGCGCCGAGGCCCGCGTGGCCGAGCTGGAGGCCGCCGTGGCCGAGGCCCGAGCCGAGCACGGGCGACAAGAGGCCGCCATCGCCGCGGCGGCGGCCCTGCTCAAGCAGGCCGCGCAGCACCTCGCGGGTCCGACCACGGCGCCGGGAGACCGCCGGTAGCGCCTTGAAGGCCACTGCGGCGACCACTAGGCTGGGGCGGTCGTGTCACCCTGGGCGCCCGCCTTTCACGTCTTCCCCACGCCTGGACGACGATCGCGCCCGCGGTCTCGCCGGTCCCACCCTCTGCCCGCGTCGCGCTCCCGACCCAGCGTCGGGGCGACATGCGCGCCTGGGTTCGGGGAGCTCTGGGCGCGCCACCGCTCGCCTGGAGGCCCCTCATGGCCGCACTGCCCCACCCTCGCGCCCCCTACGTGACGCGCGCGCGACGCAGCAGCGCCGCCGCGCTGCGCCTGACCGTGGCCCTGCTCACGTGCGCGACACTCCTGGCCTGCGGTGAGGACGACGACCCGACCCCAACGGACGCCGGCCCCGCGGACGTGGGGCTGCTCGACGCGCCGCCCCTGGACGCCGGCTGCACGGAGCCCAGCGCCTGTCCCCAGCCCACCGACCCTTGCACGGTGGCGGTGTGCGGCGACGACGGCTCGTGCAGCACCGGGCCCGCTCCGGACGGCACCAGCTGCGACGACGGCGAGCCCTGCACGGCCGACGACGCCTGCGCCGCTGGCAGCTGCGCCGCCGGCAAGCTCACCTGCGCCTGCCTGACCACCGCCGACTGCGCCGCCCAGGAGGACGGCGACCTGTGCAACGGCACGCTCTTCTGCGACAAGTCGGGCAAGGAGCCGGCCTGCGTGGTCAACCCCGCGACGGTCAAGTCGTGTGTGCCCAACGGCAGCACCTGCGCGCCCAACGTGTGCGACGCCAAAGACGGCGCCTGCAAGGTCACGGCCGCCAAAGACGACACCGCTTGCGACGACGGCAACGCCTGCACCCAGGGCGACGTCTGCGCCAAGGGCGTGTGCAGCGGCACCCCCGACGCCGCCTGCGCCTGCCAGGCCGACAAGGACTGCGCGGGCTTCGAAGACGGCGACCTGTGCAACGGCACGCTCTACTGCGACACGGGCAGCTTCCCCTACCTGTGCAAGGTCAACCCCGGCACCGTGGTGACCTGCCCCACCGGCGGCAACAGCTGCGCCCCCTACACCTGCAAGCCCAGCGACGGACTCTGCCATCCCGTGGGCCTGCCCGACGGCGCCACCTGCGACGCAGACGGCTTCCCCTGCACCGCCGACACCTGCGCCAAGGGCACGTGTCAGCAGGGCCAGCTCGAGGGCAAGTGTGCCTGCAACGTGGACGCCGACTGCGTGCAGTACGACAACGGCGACGTCTGCGACGGCACCCTCTACTGCAACCTCGCCACCAAGACCTGCGCGGTGAACCCGGCCACCGTGGTCACCTGCCCGACCACCGACGACACCGCCTGCCGCAAGCGCGCGTGCAACCCGATCACGGGCAGCTGCGCCCTGGTGAACCTGCCGGCCAAGCTGCCCTGCGAAGACGGCTACACCTGCTCCAAAGACGACGCCTGCGACGGCAAGGGCGTGTGCACCCCCGGCACCAACAGCTGCCAGTGCACCGACAGCCCCGAGTGCGCCAAGTTCGCCTCGGCCGACAAGTGCGCGCCCTCGCTCTACTGCGAGAAGCCCTCGGGCGTGTGCAAGGGCAACCCGGCGACAGTGCCGGTGTGCGGGACGGTGGCCGACACCACCTGCCTGAAGAACCTGTGCGACCCGAAGACCGGCAGCTGCGCCATGACCCCCAGCAACGAGGGCCAGGCGTGCGAGGCGGACGGCTCGGTGTGCACCACCATCGACACCTGCCAGCAGGGCAAGTGCGAGCCCGCGAGCAACACCTGCCCGTGCAAGAGCGACGCCGACTGCGCCGACAAGGACGACGGCGACAAGTGCAACGGCACGCTCTACTGCAACAAGGTCTCCAAGGCCTGCGAGATCAACCCGACCACGGTGGTCTCGTGCAAGAGCAACGGGTCGGTGTGCCTGCCGAACGTGTGCGACCCCAAGGACGGCACGTGCAAGGCCACGGCGGTCACCGACGGCACCAAGTGCGAGACCGACGACTTCTTCTGCACCCAGGAGCGCTGCAAGGCGGGCAAGTGCGAGGTGTCGGTGCCCGAGAACACCTGCCTGTGCTGGGAAGACGGCGACTGCGCCGCGATCACGCTGAAGAACCAGTGCGTGGGCACGCTCTACTGCGACAAGACCGCCAACGCCGGCAAGCAGCCCGTGTGCAAGCTCAACAAGGGCACCGCCGTGAGCTGCGGCGGCGGCGACGGCACGAGCTGCGACCTGCCGGCGTGCGACCCGGCGACGGGCAAGTGCACCGCCACCCAGAAGGCGCCGGACGGCGTGGGCTGCGACGACGGCGACGTGTGCACCAAGCAGGACCTGTGCGCCAAGGGGCTGTGCGCGGGGACACCTGAAGCGGCGGGGCTGTGTGACGACAAGATCGCGTGCACCGTCGACAGCTGCAACCCCAAGACCGGCTGCGTGCACCTGCCCAACCCGAGCCTGTGCGACGACGGCAACGGCTGCACCACCGGCGAGTGCGACCCCAAGACGGGCTGCACGCACCTGCCCAACAGCGCCACCTGCACCGACAACGACGCGTGCACCAGCGGCGACGGCTGCGCCAAGGGCACCTGCGTGCCCGGCGCGCCGGTGTCCTGCGACGACAACAAGCCCTGCACCACCGACAGCTGCGACCCCAAGGGCGCGCCCGGCAAGGCCTGCGTGTACACACCCAACACGGCGGCGTGCGACGACGGCGACGCCTGCACCACCCAAGACACCTGCGACGGCAAGGGCGGCTGCAAGGGCGGCGGCGCGCTCGCTTGCGACGACGGCGACGTGTGCACCAGCGACAGCTGCGACCCCAAGACCGGCTGCACCACCACCGCGCTGAACACGGGGTCCTGCGACGACGGCAGCAGCTGCACCACGAGCGATGTGTGTACCAAGGGTGTGTGCACCGGAACGGCGGTGAGCTGCGACGACGGCAACCCTTGCACCAAGGACACCTGCGACCCCAAGGCCGCCGCGGGCAAGGGCTGCAGCAACGAGGCGCTGACCGGCCCGACCTGCGACGACGGCAGCGTCTGCACCCAGGACGACGGCTGCAACAAGGGCAAGTGCGTGGGCGACCCGGTGGTCTGCGCCGACAAGGGCGACTGCAAGGCGTCGAGCTGCGACCCCAAGACGGGCTGCCAGTACAGCGGCAAGGCCGAGGTGTGCAACGGCCTCGACGACGACTGTGACAACGTCAAAGACAACGGCTGCGACGACGACCAGGACGGCTTCTGCGACAGCAAGATGGCGGTGGCGCCGGGCGCGACGTGCACCGGCTCGGCGAGCTGGCAGGGCGGCTGCGCGCCGACGCACCCGGCCAAGACCTTCGCCTTCGCCGAGAGCCGCAAGGTGACCTTGAGCAAGCCCTTCACGGGCTTCGGTTACGGCGGCTACGACCGCTACCACGACGAGTTCTTGATGCTCGCGATCGTCCCCGGGCAGACCGCCAAGACCTCCACCGTGTGGCGTTTCGACCCGCAGGGCGAGCGGCTGGGGCGGCGGGTGGTGCCGGCGCCGACGGTGCTCTCGGCGGACGCCGACGCCGTGGGGCCGGACCTCTTCTTGGGCTCGGCGAGCGGGGGCGCGGTGCGGGTCGACGGCGCCAACAAGGTGGTGTGGGCGCACACGGCCAGCGGGACCCAGGCCTCGCAGATCCACAGCGACGGCAGCGATGTGTGGGTGGCCTTCGGCGCCACGGCGGCGGCGCTGACCAAGCTCTCGCGCGGCAAGGGCGACAAGCTCGGCACCCTGACGCTCGCCTACGCCCAGAGCGGCGTGGGGGCCTTCGCCAGCCACCGCGGGCTGGCGGTGAACGGCGGCAAGG
>JAUIAC010000382.1 GCA_030425545.1 bacterium
GTCCCAGACGTGGGCTCGGTTGTAGGTGTCGTAGTCGTGCGTCGCCGTGCTCCGGCGCCAGCGGACGGTGGCGGAGTGGAGCGAGGTGTGCGGGCGCGTCGCCATGCAGGCTCCCGGGTGCGTCGCTGCGTCGGGGGCAGCGACAGGGTGGACCGCCGCGTCGGCAGGCGCGGCTGCGGTCGCCGCGGCAGGTGCCGCGTACCGGACAATGATAGCCTGCCGCGGTGTGTCCGGCCCGCGCCAACCCTGACTGTCTCGCGAACGTGCGCCGCCCCGCGCCAGGTGGCTCGCGGGCGGCCGTGTGGCTGTGGTTCGCCCTCTGCGCGGCGAGCTGCGGGGCGCGCGACGCGCCCGGCGCCGGCGCCGATGGGAGCGCGCTCACGGACGCGACAGAGGGCGGGGGCGCGGCCGACGCGCCGGTGGGAGACGGCGCGCGGGCGGGGGTCGACGCCGATTTGACCACCGCCGACGTCACCGACGGGGCCGACGCCGGCGGGGCTGACTCCAGCGCGACGGACACCGAAGTGACGGACTCCGACGTGACAGACGCGGGCGCCACCGACATGGGCGACGGGGCCACGGGCGACGCCAGGGCCGGCGCAGACGGCGCCGGAGAGGACGCCTGGACCCAGGACGTCTTGGCGGGAGACAGCGCGAGCGGCGACGGATCCCCCAGCGGCGACGGCGCGGGCCTCGACGGCGACGACGGCCTGGGGGACACGCTCGCGGACGCCACGGCGCAGGACGCGGAGCCGGCCGACGGCGCGGCGCTCCCCGTCGACGCCGTGGGGGACAGCGCGCAGGACGCAGGGGGCGCCATCGACACCAGCACGGGCCCGTCTCAAGACGCGGGAGGCGCCCTGGACACCACACCGCCAGCGGACACCAAGGTCTGCCCCTACGGCCAGGTCCCCAAGGACCTCAACTGCGACTTTCAGGGCGTGTGCGCGGGCAAGGTCACGCTAGGCTGCGCTGACGAGCAGCCCTACTGCGACTACTCAGCGGTGCTCGAGCGGGAGCCGACCGAGTTCAGCTGCGACGGCCTCGACAACGACTGCAACGGCGCCACCGACGACAACCTGCCGCACCCGCCAGCGAAGACCTGGCCGGCGGTCGGGGTGTGCAAGAAGGCGCTGATGGTGTGTGCGGGCGCCGCCGGCTGGGTCGAGCCCCAAGGCTGGCAGATCCCCCAGTACGAGCCCCAGGAGCTCAGCTGCGACGGCCTCGACAACGACTGCGACGGGCTCACGGACAGCGACATCGTGGCCAAGCCGCCGCTGTCCACCGGCAAGGGCGTGTGTGGCGGGTTGAGCATGATCTGCGTCGCTGGCGTCTGGCAGTCGCCGCCGGCCAACACAGCGCCGGAGTGGCAGCCCGACGAGAGCGTGTGCGACGGCCTCGACAACGACTGCGACGGGCTCACCGACGAAGCCCTGCTGCCCCCCGGCGGCGTCACCGTGCTGCAGACCGGGGTGTGCACGGGCGCCAAGGCGGTGTGCCAGGGCGGCATGTGGACCGCGCCGGACTACCACGCGTTCACCGCCAGCCTGCCCGGCGCCGTGACCTCGTCGTACCAGCCCCAAGAGAGCAGCTGCGACGGCCTCGACAACGACTGCGACGGGCTCACGGACGAAGACCTGCAGGGGCCCCTGGCCGACAACCAGCAGGGGGCCTGCGCCGGCAGCCGCAAGGTGTGCGCGGGAGACTTCGGCTGGGCCAACCCGAAACTCGACACAGTGCCGGGTTATGTCGCTGGCAAGGAGACCAGCTGCGACACGGTCGACAACGACTGCGACGGGCTCACGGACGAAGACGCCGCGTGCCCGGTCTGGCAGGTCGGCGGGACCAACCGAGCCGGGCTGGTGGCCGTGCCCGGGCCGGGAGGTCAGGGTCACACCCTCGTCTTTGGCGCGGGCAGCGCGCTGGTGGCCCTCGACGCGGCCACGGGGGCCCTGCGATGGCAGGACTTCGCGCACAGCGCGCCGGTCTTGGGCGTCGCGGCGTCCCCCGACGGGCAGTGGATCGCCAGTGTGGGCAAGGGGGCGGTGTTGCGCGTGCGCCCGGCGAGCGGTGGGCCACCGACCCTCGCCCTCGACGCGGCTGGCAAGCGCTTCACCTCCGTGGCCTGGGCCCCCAAGGGCGACCGACTGGCCCTCGGGGACGCCGACGGCTTCGTGCGCTTCGTCTCGCTGCCCGGCGCCCAGGGGCAGTTCGCCAAGAAGGGACACTCGGGCCCCGTGCGCCGCCTGGCCTGGGTCGGCGCGGGCCCGTGGAGCGGCGTCCGTGTGGTCAGCGGCGACGATCTGGGCGCGGTGCGGGGCTGGCAGCCCGACACCGGCGTCGGCTGGGTCTGGACGAGCCCGCCGGGAGGCAAGCCTGGGGCGGTGCGGGCCGTCACGCCGACACCCGACGGCAAGGCCGCCGTGGTGGGCTGGCAGCAGGCGGGGGCGGCGCTCTACGACGTCGACAAGGGAACGCTGCAAGGGACGCTGGTCTTGGCCGGTGTCGGTGTGGCTGGAGCGGTGTTCGACAGCCAGGCCCGGCTCTGGCTCGTGGACACCACGGGCAACCTGCGCCGCTACGCCAGCGCCCAGGGCAAGCCCTATGCCTTCGACTGGAGCGTGCAGGCGCCCAAGGCGCCCAAGGGTGCGGGCGCGCCGCGAGGGCTGCTGGCGTTGAGCGACACGGCGCTGTGGGTGTCCGGCGATCGCGCCACGGGCACGCTCAGCGACAAGGGCTTGTGGACGGGACGCTGGTCCAACACGCCGGGCCTCCCGACCGCGCTGGGTGGCTCGGGCGACGCCTGGGCGCTGGCCACTGCGGCGGGGCACCTCGAGCTGCACGACTGGTCTGGGGGGGCGGTGACGTGGACCGACACGCCCCACCAGGGCAAGGCGGTGCGCTTCGTGGCGCTCCACGGCGGCGGCGCGCAGACACGGCTGTGCAGCGCCGGCGACGACGGCGCCACGGCGCGCTACACGTGGCCCGCCGGGGCCCAGCCGAAGAGCCAGGCCAGCCTGACCGGCGCGGGTCCGGTGGCGTGGCATCCCGACGGGTCGGTGCTCTACCGCGGCGTGGACGCCAAGGTCACCGGGCACACCGCCGCGGCGCAGCCGACCCTGGTGTTCCAGGCGACCCTCGGCAAGGGCGATCAGGCGGACGCGGTGGCCCCCGACGGGGCTGGGCAACGGCTGGCGGTGGCCAGCCACGGCGGTGCCACCCACCTGCGCGTGTTCAGCCTGGCCACCGGCGCGACCCTCTGGCAGGCGACAAAGCTGGGCGCGTCGCGGCACGCCCTGGCGTGGCGGCCCGACGGCAAGGAGCTCCTGGTCAGCGGCGGCACCGCGCATCTGCAGCTGGTCAGCGCGGCGTCGGGGGCCGTCGTGCAGCCGCTCCACGGCCACCTGGGCACCGTCACGAGCGTCGGCTGGAGCGGCGACGGCCAGCGCCTGCTCAGCGCGTCGACCGACGGGCTGGTGCGGCTGTGGCGGCGAACGGCGACGGGGGTGACCGGGCTGGCGACGCTGGTGCGCCACTGCGACTGGCCGTGCAACGGCGGCGTGATCGGCGTCCGCTTTCGCGATCCCAAGGGGCGTCACTGGGTAACGGTGGGGGTCGACGGCGCCGCCGTCGGCTGGTCGGCGCTGCTGCCGTGAGCCCTCAGAAGGGCGGCGTGGCGCCTTGATTGGTGGCGCCCGAGGCGCATACTGCGGGGACTTGGAGGCCTGAATGACTGAGCAAGCTGCCGCGGCTGGAACCGCACCTGTGGACTTCGTCGGCGGAGGCCCTGTCGGCCTCTCGTCGGTGGTGCCGCAGCACCATGGTTTCGTCGACCGCGCCAAGCCCGCGGCGCTGCGGCTGCGCATCGCCAAGGGCCTGCTGCCGGCGAGCTTCGACGATCTGCTGCCGACGCTCGCCTACCTCATGCACGACCCGGAGGCGGAGGTCCGCGCCGCCGCGGCGGAGACGGTGGGCACCTACCCCGCCGACGAGGTCGAGCGCGTCCTCCGTGCGACCACAGACGTTCAGCTGCTCGACACCGTCGCCCGCCGGGTCAAGCAGGGCGACGCCGCCCGCCACGCCGCGCTCAACAAGGGCGCGCACAACGACACCCTGGTGTGGCTCGCGGGCCACGGCGACACCGCCATCTGCGACATCGTCGGCCGCAACGCGGAGCGCGCCCTCTTGCACCCGGCGATCATCGAGGCCCTCTTCTTCAACCCCAAGGCGCCGCAGGGCGTGGTGCAGAACCTGCTCGAGCTCGCCGTTCGCGAGGACCTGCCGCTCGACCACATGCCCGGCTACACCGAGGTGCGCGCGGCCCTCCTCGGCGAGCGGGGCGCGACGGACGACGAAGAGGTCGCCCCGCTCGACGACATCGAGTTCCTGAGCGCCATGGACATGGTGGTCGACTACGACAACGACCAGGTCGCCGGCGGCGAGGCCTTCGACGAGCAGGAGGAGACCAACCGCAGCCTGCAGGCCATGATCATGAACATGAGCGTCGCCCAGAAGATCCGGCTCGCGCTGGTGGGCGACGCCAACGCGCGCAAGCTGTTGATCCGGGACCCGAAGAAGATGGTGTCGCTGGCGGTGCTCAAGTCCCCGCGCCTGACCGAGGGCGAGATCCGCAAGTTCGCCGCGAACAAGACGGTGGCCGACGAGGTCATCTCCCACATCTCGCGCAACCGCACGTGGACCCGTGACTACGGCGTGCGCAAGGCGCTGGTGATGAACCCGAAGACGCCGCTGTCCATCGCCATGGGCTTCATGCGCTCGCTGACCAAGAAGGACATCAAGTCGGTGAGCAAGTCGCGCGAGGTCACCGGCACCATCGCGCGCGCGGCAAAGCAGACGATCTCGAAGATGGAGCAGGCCGCCCGGCGCCGGAAGAAGTAGCCGCCGTCGGCCCCAGGCGAGGCGGGCTCAAGGCTTCAGCGGCTTGTCGAAGCTGCCGTCCGCCACCGCCTCTTCGACCACGTCGGCCAGCGAGGGCGAGCTCGCGCACCGGTCGACGGTGAAGTCGGACCCGTCCATGCACGTGCGCTTGAGCTGGGTCATGTACCAGTAGCCGCTGCCGCCGCGCGCGAGGTAGTCGTTGGTGGCGATAGCGATGCGCTGCTCGGGCGCCACCGGCGCGCCACCGACCCGCAGATCCCGGACCCGGTCGCCGGGCGATCGGATGCCCGTGACCTTGCCGTGGACGCGCGTGTAGCGGACCCGAGGCCGGTCGCCGTCGCAGCGCATGCTCACGCCGTGGAGCGCCACCCGGCTCCCCAGGTGCCCCCGGTGGCCCTTGGTGCAGGCCTGTTCGAGCAGCTGCTTGAGCTGAGCGCCCCGCAGCGCGACGTGGACCAGACGGTTGCCGAAGGGGTGGATCGCGCGGATCTCCAGGTCGGTCACCGGACCCACGGGGTAGGTGGTGTTGCTCCGCAGCCCGCCCATGTTGAGCAGCGCCCCGACCACCGGTGGCGCGCCGGGCCGCTTGCCCCGCACCCACGCCGCCACCGAGCGGGCGACACGGCGGCCATAGGGGCGACGGCCCCGGCCCCGCAGGTTCCACGGGACGGTGCGATGGCCCACGACACGCTCGTCTGCGTAGCCGCCGCGAAAGCGCGTCAGCGCGGTGACCACGGCCGGATCACGCGGCAGCTTGCTGTCGACCCGCCGCACCGACCAGCTCGACGAGGC
>JAUIAC010000383.1 GCA_030425545.1 bacterium
GCGCCGGCGCTCCGGATGGACGTCCGGTCAGTGAGCCTTGCGTTTGCTGTGCTTCTTCGCCTTACGGGGGCGCTTCGACCCGCGTTTGCGGCGCTTGCGCGGCGGCGGCGGCGGGTTCTTGGCCACGGGCGTGTCGCCCTTGCGGATGCGCGCGGCCTCTTCCGGCGACGCGGCGCAGCGGAAGCCGAAGTGGCTGTAGGGCTTGTTGCTCGGCACATGTTTGCGGCGGTAGTAGCCGGTGGCGTACTTGGCCGGCCAGTACCACGAGCCGCCCTTCACCAGCTTGTAGCGGTGGCCCTTGCACCGCTCAGCGCCGTCGCATGGGCCCTTGGTGTCTGGCTTCTGGCAGGCCGGACCGCAGGCGGTCCACGACTTGCTGTACCAGTCCGACACCCACTCCCAGGCGTTGCCGCTCATGTCGTAGAGGCCGTAGCGCGAGGGCGCGCGCGATCCGACGACGAAGGTGCGACCGACCTCGGTGTGGGTGCCGCGCTTGGCCACGCCACAGGAGCGGCCGCGCTTGTCCATGATGACGGCGCGCTTGCAGGTCGCCGCTTCGTTGCCCCACGGGTGCGTCTCGCCGTCCGGGCCGCGCGCCGCCTTCTCCCACTCCGCCTCGGTGGGCAGGTGCTTGCCCTGGTAGCGGCAGAAGTCCACGGCGTCGTACCAGGTCATGCCGACCATGGGCTGCTTGCCGCGCGAGAAGTCGCCGTAGAGCGGCTTGGCGAACTTGCACGCGCGGGCGCGGATGCACCCTCGGTAGTCGCTGGACGTGACCTCGTAGGTGTCCATGTAGACCGTGCTCTGCCACACGCGCATGGCGGGGCGCGCGTCCCGCTTCCACGCCTTGTCGTGGCCACGGGTGAACCAGCCCCCCGGCACGCACTTCATGCCCGGCACCTCGGCGCCACAGGGCGCCGCGGTCTTGCCCGGCGGCGGCGGCTCGGCGGCGCCCGCGACCGCGGCGAGACCCAGGGTCAGGGCCACCGCGAGGGACCAGCCCGAGACGCCCAGCCCGCTGCGGAGGGGGCGTCGTCGCGCAGGCGCGTGGAGGGTCGGGCAGGACATGGTGGGGCTCCAGGGGTGAGCGCGACCCGCGGGAGGCCGGCGCGCGTGGCGCGTGCTCACGCGGTGGGTTCGGCGCCGTTACGGGCGCGGTGCGCGACGTAGGCCTGGCCAAACGCGAGCAGGGCGAAGACGGCGCTGCCGGCGAGCAGCCACCGCCACTCGCTGAGGGCGACGACCACCAGCGCGCACGCCGCGAACGCGAGGTAGAGCACGGGCACGAAGGGGTGACCGGGCAAGCGCGCGGTGTCCGGGTCGCGACGGCGAAAGACGAAGACGGTCGACACCGTCAGCGCCGAGAGCAGGATCATCACCGAGCCCGAGAGCGTCACCAGAGAGCTGAAGCTCCCGGTCCACACCAGGGCGATGACCCACACAGCTTGCGCCACCAGCGCGGTGATCGGGGTGCCTGTTCGGGGGCTGACGCGGCCCGCGGGGCGCCAGAGGTGACCGTCGCCGGCCAGCGCGAGGGCGATGCGCGACCCGGCCATGACCGAGCTGTTGATGCCGCTGAGGATCGCGAGGGCGACGAACACAGCGAACCCGTCGCCGCCCGAAGGGCCGAGCAGGTGGCGCGCCAGGGCCACGCCCGCGTTGGGCGTCGCGCGCAGCTCGGCCAGCGGCATGGTGAGCAGAAAGGCCATGTTGAGGATCAGGTACAGGGCCGCCACCAGGGCCACGCTGAGCATGACAGCCCGCGGGATGGTGCGCTGGGGCTCTTTGACGTCGCCGCCGACGTAGGTGAGCACGTTCCACCCCGTGTAGGTGAAGAACACCGCCGCGAGCGCCGCGCCGAAGGTGCCGGCCGCCGGACCAGCGGGCGGCAGCGTGGCGGCCAGCGTCGCGCCCACGTCCACCGGCGCGTTGGCGATGGTCCAGAGCCCCAGCACGGCGAAGCCCGCCACCAGGCTCCCTGCGACGAAGAGCTGCACACGGCCCACCAGCCGCACCGAGCCCAGGTTGAGCACGGTGGCGCCCACCACCGCCAGGGTGCCCACCAGGTCGACCCCGGTCACGGCGTGCCCCGCGAGGGTGAACACGGTCGCCTTCAGCCCCGTGAGGCTCGAGATGGACGCGATGGTCTCGCCTAAGCCCACCGCCATGGCGGCGATGGAGGCGGCGAACGAGAGCAGAAAAGACATCCACCCCCAGGCCACGGCCACGGGGCGGCCAAAGGCGCGGTTGAGGAAGACGTAGTCGCCGCCGGCGTGGGGGAAGCGCACCCCGAGCTCAGCCGCCACCAGCGCCCCTGCTGCGGCGACCAGCGCGCCCACGAGCCAGTGGCCGAGGTAGGCCCAGCCCGAGCCGGACGCGCGCGCCACCTCGGCAGGGGTGAGGAAGATGCCCATGCCGATGATGTTGCCGACGATCAGCGCCGCGGAGCTTCGGGTGCCGAGGGTGCGGCGCAGCGGTGTGGCTTCGGACATGGGCCTCGGGTCCGCGGGGGAGCGGCGGGGGAGGGTGCCCGAGTGGGGCAGGGCTCCGCTGCTCGGCACACTAGCAGCGTCGGCCACGATGCCAAGTTCGCAGTCACGGCGGGCCGTGGCGCGCCTTCGTCACAGCATCTGCACGGCGGCTGCACGAGCGCGGCTCGGTCTCGTCACGAGGGCTCGGGACACTGGTGCACACCGGCCGACGGCGCGCCGGATGGAGCTGCTCATGTCCCTTCGTCAGCGCTGGCGCGCGTTTCGGCACCACACCCTCTTCCCCGCCCAGCTCGACCTGGGCATCGCGGTGCTCCGCGCGACCGGAGACACCGAGCGCTGCGCACGCCAGGAGCGCACGCTCGCGTCGGCCCCGCCCGGGTCGGTCGGGCACGGCCTGCGTCGCCTGTTGTGCGACCGGGGCATCTCGCTGGTGCCCGGCTACCAGCACCACGATCTGAAACACCTGCTGCTGGGCTTCGACCTGAGCGCCGTCGACGAGATGCGCATGCAGGCCTTCATGACCGGCAACGCGGGGGTGGGCCGGGACACGCTGCTGGGACTGGCCTTCCTCGTCTACTGCCCGGAGATGTGGGCCGAGATCCCGAGGTTGCTGCTCGCCGGGGCCTTCGCCGCGCCGGTGGCAGACATCGACTTCGACCGAGCGCTGGGCAGCGATCTGGACACCCTGCGGGCCTCCCTCCGCGTCGACGCCGCGTTCGCCCGCGCCGACCGCGTGCTCGCCGCCATGACCGCCCCGCTCCGCCCCACGCCGGAGCTGGTTCCGCTGACCTGAGCGGCACACCACACCCACGCCAGACGCCACGCGGCGTGTGTTGGGCTACGCTCGCGGCAGTGGTAGCGTTCGCGCCCTTGGAGACCGCCATGACACAGCCCCTGCCCCTTCGCGCGCCACGCACGCTGGCCGCCCCCCGCACCCCTCGCGTCCCGCGCCCCCGGCCCTTCGCGCTCTCCGCGCTGCTCTGGGTGGCCGCGCTCTCGGTGTGCGCTCCGGCGCACGGCGTCGAGCCGATCCCGGCGGCCCACGCCAAGGCCCTCGACGGCATCCCGCAAGACCCGCCCACCAAGGAGCTGCTCGGCGTGGCCGAGGAGTTTGTCGGCAAGCACTACCTCGCTGGCGACGAGTGGAATATGGAGCTCTTCAAGCCCCACGTGACCGACCTCGGTGGCGCCTACGTCGGCGTCGGCAGCGACCAGAGCTACCTCTTCATGGGCTGGCAGAAGCCGGAGATCGTGGTGCAGATGGACTACGACCCCTGGGTCGTGCACGTGCACAAGGCCTATCACCTGATCTTTCGCGAGGCGACGACGCCGGAGGCCTTTCTGGGCTGGTGGTCCAAGGCCAAGGCCAAGGAGCTGAAGACCCTGCTGCGCACCAAGCTGCCCAAAGAAGGCCAGAGCGAGACCATCCGCGTGCTGTGGTGGGCCAAGGGCAACATCCGCGCCCGCCTGCAGCGCCTGCGCCGCGCCATGAGCAAGCGCAAGGTGCCCTGCTTCCTCAACGATCAGGCGCAGTACACCTTCGTGCGCGACATGATCCTGGCCGGCCGGGTGAAGACGGTCAGCGCCAACCTGCTCGACGACGAGGGGGTCCAGGGCATCGGCGCTGCGCTCAAGCAGATCGGTGTGCCCGTGCGGCTGCTCTACCTCTCCAACGCCGAGACCTACTGGAAGTACAGCGATCAGTTCCGCAAGAACATGTGGTCGCTGCCCCACGACGCCAAGTCGGTGGTGCTGCGGACCACGGGCTCCTGGTCGATCAACAAGGACTATCGCTACTACGTCCAGCCCATCGCGCTCTACCACGACTGGCTCAAGCGCAAGTGGGTCTACAAGGTCCACATGATGATCAAGCGGCGGAAGCTCGAGGGCCCCAAGGACGTGGAGATCGGCGTGCTCAACCGCAAGGTCGAGGACGTGGAGGCGCGCCGTGCCAAGCGCCGCAAGCGCCGGGCCCGCAAGCGGCGCAGCAAGAAGTAGCTCAGCGCCTCGTCGCGTCGCCCACGCGAGCGGCGCCCTCTCGAAGCGACGTGTCGTGTGATTCGTCAGCCACGGCAGATGGTTCCGTCTGGCTCGGTGAAGTGAAACACGTCGCGCTCCGGGCGGCAGGCACACTTGGGGCGTGGCCCGACCTGCCCACGAAGGACGCACGACGCGTCGATCCAGCACCACTGCGGCTGGCGGACGCGGCTGCAGCGGGCGAGCTGGCCCTCGCAGCGCGCCTCGACCGAGCAGAGCGCGGGGTCGGGGCAGTCGGTGGCGGGTGAGCTCTGCGGCACCACCACGTCGAGCCGTGTCAGCGTGCCCTCCGCGGCGTGGATTCGGCGGGTGACGGGCCGGGCGCCGGCGACGCGGATCTCCACGGTGTGGTCCCCGGCGGTGGGCAAGAGGCGAAAGAAGCGGCCGTCGGAGCAACGGTTGGTCCAGCGCTCGCCGTTGAGCGGCGCCAGACCGTCGACCAGGATCTCCGCCGCGACCGGCTTGCCGGCCTTGTCGCGCACCCGGCCCACGAGCGTCGGCCCGTCGACGACGCGCCGCAGCAGGCTCAGCCAGGTCCCCCGCACCGCCTCGACGTCTGCCACACGGCGGGCCGGCCACGTCGGGTTGTGCGTGGGCCCCTCCACGAGCAGGGCGACGACCCCGTGGGCCGCGCGCATCCAGTCCTGGTCGGTGCCGTCGACGGCGTAGATCTTCCGCCGGACCCGAAACTTGCGGCGGTTGGGCAGGCGCGGCGTCTCCTTGGCCATGAGCATCGCCACAGGGCGGGCGTCGTCGGGCCGCGGGTTGCGCACGCCGTCGATGGTGTAGGGCGTGAGGATGACCGTGCCCCAGGTGTGGTAGCTGATCGACGCGACGAAGCGGCGCGCGTCCACGAGGCGCATCACCGCCTGCGTCTCCGGCTCGGATCCGGGCCGGTCGCCGCGGTAGTACTGCGAGTGGCCCCGCGGCGACGAGCCGCGCTCGCCGAGCCCCGCCCAGCGAAAAGGGTAGTTGCGGTTGAGGTCGACCCCCTCCATGAGCGCGGTGTGCCCGTCACCGTCGACGTCACGGCGGTTCTTGCGCCCCGTGTAGGTCGACGTGCGGATGAAGGTCGCCACGCCGTCCGGGTTCACCAGCGGCACGCACCACAGGTCCACCGCCCGAAGCAGTCGCGTGACCTCCTCGTCGGTTCCAT